>DATMRA010000222.1:0-7444 GCA_035566535.1 Candidatus Acidiferrales bacterium
CCAATGCCGCGGCAATGGCGACGCCGAGCCCGATCAGATCAGTGCCCGTCAGGCTTCCCGGACGCGGTCTCCCGCCCTGTCCATCACCCTGCTCGGGCACCACACCGACCCTCGCGTGAACGGTCGCTCGTGGCGACCAAAGTGTGCGTGTCAGCAATTGGCAATGCGTGAAAAATCGGCCGTCACCGAACGGGCCGGACGTTATCACACGCGTACAGCGACACGATCGTGAGGTTTATCGGCCCCAGCGACGATGGCTAGTCACCGGCCGGACACGCGTCGGTGGCTGAATGCGGGAGGCGGGTAGTCCTGATCGGGACCGTCACGGAGGCGAGCCGGAACGGCTTGGAGCGGAGGGCGAGCCGAGTGCCGAGCGGCGGGGCCCCAGCGGGGCTCCGACCGCTGTGTCCGCTCAGGACTACTCGCCTTCCGCGCTCAGTCTGCCTCGCCTGAGTGTCTCGGCAGGTGCGATGGCATCGTTCGCCGCCCTTCGACCACGATGTAGCCGTCGTCGTCCACGAGCGGGATCGGCTGGTTCAGGCTGCGCCGACGGTTGCGCCAGACCAGGCCGACCAGCGCGATCACCAGTAACGCAAGGGCGATGTCGATGATCCGGCGGTGGCCGTAGATGGTCAGCGCGATGCAGCCGAGGATCGCTGTGGCCAGGTAGAAGGTCATCGCGGTCTCGATCGGTGTCATGCCCCGGGCGAGCAGCCGGTGATGGAGGTGGCCGGCGTCAGGCTCGGCAATGCTGCGGCCGGCCCGGCGGCGCCGCACCATGGCGAACGCCGTATCGCCAATGGGAAGCGCGAGGGCGATGAGCGGAACCAGGAGAGACAGGCCGACGACGATCTTGGCCACCCCGAGGATCGTGATGACGGCCAGCGCAACGCCGAGGAAGTGGCTGCCGGCGTCGCCCATGAATACGCGTGCCGGGGGCAGGTTGAAGACGAGGAAGCCGAGGCAGCAGCCCAGCAGGGCGCCGCTCATCACGATGACCCCGGTCTGCAGGTCACCCGGCCCCTGGACGCGATTGATCGCGGCCAGGAGGCAGACACCCGCCACGATGGCGATCACGCCGGCGGCCACCCCGTCGGCGCCGTCCAGGAAGTTCACCGACACCTGCATGCCGAGCACCCACGCGATGGTCACCGGCGCCGCCAGCCACCCGAGCTCGAAGACGCCCGCGCCGTGGACGCCGGGGATCGCGACAAACGTGATCGTCATGCCGAGCAGGGCGACCAACACGCCCGCGCCGACCTCGATGATCAGCTTGCTGCGCCACGAGAGGTCAAAGATGTCGTCCAGCGCCATCGCAATCGTGATCGCTCCGGTGACGGCCACCGTCTGCCAGCGATACGCGATCGGTCCACCGAAGATCGCGATCGCGACAGCGAAGCCGAGGAACAGCGCGATGCCGCCAAGGCGCGGAGTGGGATGCGGATGAATGTGGCGGTCGTCGTCCGGTTCAGCGACGGCGCCGACGCGGCGCGCCAGCACGATGGACGCCGGAACCGCCGCCACCGTCACGCCGCTGGCGACCAGGAACGGCAGGACGGCCGGAAGCCACGGGCTCGCGTCGCCGATCACGAGGCCGAGGTCTGGCGGTACGGCAGCGGAAAGCGCCTGCAGAGCGCGAGGCTGCGCTCACGAACGGCGACCCTCGTGGCCTCGTCGTCGAGGCCGCGCAGCATCTCCGTGATCAGGTCGGCGATCTCCACCATCTCGGGCTCAGCCATACCACGCGACGTGACCGATGGTGTGCCCAGACGGATCCCGTTTGGATTGAACGGCGTGCCACCGTGACCGGGAAAGGTGTTGGCGTTCACCGTGATTCCGACTTCGTCGAACGCCGTCTGGACCGCCCGCCCGCGCAGCCCGTAGGGGCGCAAATCGATAACCATCAGGTGGTTGTCGGTGCCGCCGGTCGTCAGAACGGCGCCACGGTCCATCAACTCCTTCGCCAGTGCCTTCGCGTTGACCACGATCTGGCGTGCATAGTCGCGGAACTCCGGCTGCATGCACTGCTTCAACATCACGGCCTTGGCGGTCATGCCATGCGGGTGGGGTCCGCCTTGCGTCCCAGGACACACCGATTTGTCGAGGGCGTCGCCGTATTGCGCCTTGCAGAGAATCATCCCTCCCCAGGGCCCGCGCATGGTCTTGTGCGTCGTCAACGTCACAAAGTCCGCGTATGGAACCGGGCTGGGATGCACGCCCGCAGCCACAAGGCCGGCGAAATGCGCCATGTCCACCATCAGCATCGCGCCCACTTCCTGCGCGATCTCTGCGAACGCGGGGAAGTCGAGGATGCGCGGATACGAGCTGTATCCGGCCACGATCATCTTGGGCTGAACCTCACGCGCGCGGCGGCGCACGTCTTCCATGTCGAGCAGCCCGGTCTCCTCGGACACGAAATACGGCTCGACGTGGTACAGCTTGCCGCTGAAATTCACTGGCGACCCGTGCGTCAGATGACCGCCCTGGTCGAGAGCCATGCCCAGCATGGTGTCCCCGGGTGAAAGCACGCTGGCGTAGACCGCCATGTTCGCCTGCGAGCCCGAGTGTGGCTGCACGTTGGCGTACTCAGCGCCGAACAGTTCCTTGGCGCGATCGCGTGCCAGGTTTTCGATCTTGTCCACCACCTGGCACCCGCCGTAATAGCGCTTGCCCGGAACTCCTTCCGCGTACTTGTTGTTGAGCCAGGAACCCAATGCCTCGAGAACCGCCACGGACGCGAGATTCTCAGACGGAATCAACTCGAGCGTCTCCTCCTGGCGTTGCAGCTCATCGTCCATGAGCGTCGCAATCTCAGGATCGGTCGCCCGCAGTGCCGTCTTGGCGGTGAAGTCGTCGGCAGGCGGGAGCAGCTCAGTCGCACTGATCGGCCCCTCCCGCAACATGCGCGCGGGGGTCACTGTGCAGTCGATGATAGTTGAGGGTAGGCCCAACGCGACCCCACCATCGAGAATTGCATCGACGTCATGGCCCAGCTCAGCGGCCACATCCGCTGCGCTGAGCGCCGGTGGTTGACCGTGCAGATTGGCGCTCGTGGTGGCCAGCGGGCCCGTGCGCCGCAGGAGTTCGCGCAGCGCCGCGTGATCGGGGACCCGGCACGAGACAGTCGTGCCGCGCCGCGGAACCGCCGTCTGGATGTCGCCCACCCACACGATGATCGAGAGAGGTCCGGGCCAGAAGCGCCCGGCAAGGCGCACCGCTTCCGGGGGCATCTCCACCAGCCCGACGAAGTCCTCGGCGTCCGCTGCCAGCAGCGTCAACTCGAGGTCGGCCGGGCGGTGCTTGATCTCGTAGATGCGTTCGACCGCACCGGCGTTGACTGGATCGCACGCCAGTCCGTACACGGTCTCGGTGGGAATGGCGATGACGCCGCCGCGCAGGATGGCGGCGACGACCTCGTCTTCAGGAAGGATGCGGCTCGCCTGTTCGGTTGTCACAACATTTCTTCCTCAGCGCCGCTCTGCAAAGCTGACCGCGTCACCCGAGACCCGCTGGGCGAGATACACGGGGATTGCTGAGAGCAGGATGACAAACAATGCCACAGCATTGACGATGGGCAGTTGGTTGGGCCTCGAGATGTTCGAGAAGATCCAGATCGGAAGGGTCTGATTCGCACCCGCGGTGAAGGTGGTGACGATGATCTCGTCGAAGCTCAGAGCGAACGCGAGCAGACCGCCGGCAAGCAGCGCCGAGCGAATCAACGGGAACGTCACGTGGCGAAACGTCTGCCACGGCCCGGCGCCGAGGTCGGCGCTCGCCTCGGCGTAATCCCCCGGGGTGCGGCGCAGTCTTGCGACGACGTTGTTGTACACGACCACGATGCAGAACGTCGCGTGACCGATCACCAGCGTGATGAGACTGAGGCCGCCGAACAGGTTGCGGAAGGTCGCATTGAGCGCGATCCCGGTCACAACTCCAGGCAGCGCGATCGGCAGGATGACAAGGAACGACACTGTGTTTCGCCCGAAGAAGCGGTACCCGTGCACCGCGAAGGCGAGCAGGCTTCCCAGGATCAGCGCTACGGCGGTGGCGAAAAGCCCTACCTGCACAGAGAGAATCACCGCGTCGCGCGCGCCGGGGTTGGTGAGCGCCTCGCTCACCCAGTGCAGCGTGAAACCCACGATCGGCCAGGTCTGGTTCCGCGAGTCGTTGAATGCGTAAAGCGCGATGAGCAGGAGCGGGATGTAGATGATTGCGAGCGTGCAGCCGGTCGCACCCCAGATGAACGAGCGCAGTGAACGGGACAGCTTCACGGTTTCACAGAGCCTCGAACGCGCCCAGCCGGCGCGCGCCGCCGAGGTAGAGCAGCATCACGATCACCGGCACGACCGCGAACGCGGCCGCCAGCGGCAGGTCGCCGGACACGCCCTGGTTGCTGTAGATCACGCTGCCGATGAACTGCGTGCTCGAAACCTGGCTGACGGCGATGTAGTCGCCCAGCGTCAACGAGAAGGTGAAGATCGACCCGGCGACGAGGCCGGGAAGCACGAGCGGCAGCACCACGCGCCGGAACGTGGCCCACGTGCGCGCGCCGAGGTCACTCGAGGCTTCGATGAGTGAGTTCGGCACCCGCTCGAAGCCGGCCGCCAAGGGCAGGATCATGTACGGCAGCCAGATGTACGCGAGCACCAGATATACGGCGACATCGCCGAAACCTGGGCCGCTGAGGTGGAACGGCCGCAGCACACCATTGAGCACGCCACCTGCCGAGAGAATCAAGCGCCAGGCGAGGATCTTCACCAGGTAGCTGGTCCACAGCGGCATCAGCACGGCCACGCCGAGCACCGCTTTGAGCCGGGGCCCCGCCATCTTGCTCATCGCGAACGCGATTGGGAACGCGATGATCGCGTCGGTGATCGTGACCAGCGAGGCGATGATGATGGTGCGAAGCGCGATGGTCCGATAAGTCGGATCGGCCAGCAATTGCTGGAAATTCTCCAGTGAGAAGGTCTTGGTGATGCTGAACGTGATGTCGCTGTCGTAGTGCCAGAACGCGGCTGCCAGTAGGACGCCGAGCGAACCGAGATAGAGCAGCACCAGCCAGCCCAGCGGCGGCGTGAGCAGGGCGATGAGGCGGAGCTTCGAGTGCCGTGAGATGGTTCGCGCGATCCGATGCCCGAAGCCGGGCGGCAGAGGCACGGAGGGCGCCACCGCGGCAGCGCCCTCCGTAATGACCTCTATCCCTTGATGTCGGTCCACGCTGTGAGCCAGTCCTGGTAGCTCATGCACACATTGCCGCGACTGTCACCACAGTTTTTCAACGGCACCTTCCACAGCGCCAGGCTGGACAGGAACTGGGTGTCGTTGACGTGGTACGTGGTGCAGAAGTTGCTGTCGGTCTGGCTGATGATCGCGCAGGCCTTGGGGTTCGCCGGCGCCTCGCCGAACCACTGAGCGACCTGGGACTGCACCTTTGGCGAGGTGATGTAGTTCATCCACATGTACATGCAGTTGGGATGCGCCGCCTGCGACGACACCATCCACGTGTCGGACCACCCCGTCGACCCCTCGCTTGGCACTATCGCCTGGACGGGCGTCGGAGGCTTGTTGCTCAGGAGGAGATTCGTGATCACCTGCCAGGTCGTGCCGATCAACGTGTCGCCGTTGGCAAACGCGGCCTGTGTTTTCGTGTAGTCGGACCAGTACTGCCCGATGACGGTTCGCTGCTGCTTCAGCAGGTTGACCGCCGCGGTGAACTGTGGCTGGGTCAGTTCGTAGACGTCGGTGATACCGAGGCTGGGCTGCGTTTTCTTCAGATACAGCGCTGCATCAGCGATGTAGATGGGGTCGTCGTATGCCGTCACCTTGCCCTTGTACGGCGAGTTGGGATCGAAGACGGCGCCCCATGACGTCGGCGCGGGATTGACCAGGTCGGTGCGCCACATCAGGAGATTGGCACCCCATCCGTGAGGGATGCCGTAGTGCGTGCCCTGGTACGTGTTGTACGGCTGGTCCTTGAGCGCAGGGTTGATGTCCTTGTAGTTGTCGATCAGGTCAACGTTGACCGGTGCGACATTGCCGCCGACCATCAGACGCAGCGTGGCGTTCCCGGACGCCGACACGCCGTCGTACTGGCCGGTCTGCATGAGCGACACCATCTCGTCGGAGGTCCCGGCGATCTTGGGATTGGTCTTGCAGCCGGTCTGCTGCTGGAATGGGGTCACCCAGTTGACGGTCGGATCCGTTGCACCGTATTCCGCGTATCCGGCCCACACGATGATGTTCAGAGCGCCCTCCCCTTTGCCGATCGAGGTCGGACCCTTGCTCGGTCCCGAGACGCTCGAGCCTCCGCATGCCGCGAGCAGCACGGCCACACCCGACATGACGACGCCGAGAGTAACTGCGCGATGTGTCATGAACCCGTCCTCCGTGACGTTGCTTCCGCCTCGCTTGCAGCGAGGCTGAGTGTGTTGCGTTTGCTCCAAACAAGCTGCACCTCACGTCCACGCTGGGCGATCCCCTCGGTGGACGAGGTGAGGTTCTGGGTCGCGACCACCATATCCACGTCGCCGGCGACGGTCACGAGGTAGCGCGTCTGCGCTCCGAGATACACGACGTCGCGAATTTTTCCTCCCACGGAGTGCTCATCGTGCGCGGCAACGGCGCCCGGTGGCTCCAGGCGGATCTTCTCGGGACGTACGGAGAATCGGCCCGGTTGACCCACGATCTGGCGCGCGAGCTCAGTCTCGATGACATTGGAGGTGCCGACGAACCCGGCGACGAACTCGGTGGCCGGGTGCTCGTAGATCTCAGCCGGCGTGCCGACCTGTTCAACGCTGCCTGCGTTGAACACGGCCACGCGGTCACTCATCGACAGGGCCTCATCCTGGTCATGCGTGACGAAAACGAAGGTGATGCCCACCTGTCGCTGGATCTCTTTGAGCTCGACCTGCATCTCCTCCCGAAGCTTGCGGTCGAGGGCTCCGAGGGGCTCGTCGAGCAGCAGCACTTTGGGCCTGTTGACCAGGGCGCGCGCCAGCGCCACACGCTGCCGTTGCCCTCCCGAAAGCTGCGACGGACGCCGGTCTTCGAAGCCGGCGAGGCGCACCCGGCGCAGCGCCTCCGCCACTCGTGAGGTGCGCTCGCCTGAGGGCACGTGGCGCACCATCAGGCCGTAGCCCACGTTCTCGTTCACGTTCATATGTGGAAAGAGCGCGTAGTCCTGAAAGACCGTGTTGACATCGCGCTCGAAGGCGGGAGTCTTCGACACGTCGCGGCCGTACAGAGAGATCCGGCCGCGCGTCAGGGATTCGAAACCGGCGATCAATCGGAGTGTGGTGGTCTTGCCCGAGCCCGACGGGCCGAGCATCGAAAAGAACTCTCCGTCGCCGATCTCGAGGTTCACCCCGGTCACCGCGATGACGTCCCCGAAGCGCTTCTCGACGTCGTCGAGAGTCACCGCCACCCGTCGCTGAGCTCCAGCCAC
>DATMRA010000223.1:0-4388 GCA_035566535.1 Candidatus Acidiferrales bacterium
TACTGGTCTGGCATCGTCGGTTCCTGAGTCGCCGATCGTATGGCCGCTGCTCGCCGGGGGCGCGCTCATTGCGGCGGCAGCGGCAGCTATCGGACGCCGGCGCCGCTCGAGACTGGCCGCTCAGTAACCAGTAGCGCCGTCAATGCGCTCGCGGAGAAGGTCCGCGTGACCGTTGTGCCGCGAGTATTCCTCGATCATGTGGTTGAGGATCCACCGCATCGATATGAGACGGCCGCTTCGCTGCCGCCCTGTGTCGTCGAGTTCATGCGCTGAGACGATGTCGCGAGCCTGTTGACACTCAGCACCCCAGGTGGCAAACGCTTCCTCGACGTTGGCGGTGTCGACGTTGTCGAACTCTCCGTCGGGGTCGCTGTCTGTGGAGTACAGCGGTGGGACGTCAGCCTGGTCCAGCGTCCGCCGAAACCAGCCGCGCTCGACGTCTGCCATGTGGCGGACCAGTCCAAGGAGCGAGAGCGTGGACGGCGGAGCGGATCGCTCGCGCAGCTGCTCGTCGGTGAGACCGGCGCACTTCTGCGCCAGCGTGGCGCGTTGCCACTCGAGAAAGGCTGTCAGGGTTTCCTTCTCATCGGCGGTGCGGGGAGTGTCGCGGCGTTCGACCTGCATCAAGGCGGGAGTATGGACCAAATGCCGAGCCCGGGATTCGAACCCGGACGGGGTGTTACCCCCAGCGGTTTTTAAGACCGCCGCGTCTGCCATTTCGCCAGCCCGGCAGCGACCGAGTTTAGGGGCGGCGGCCAGTGAGGATGAGGATCGTCGGGCGAATCGGCTGCGGGTCGAGCGCCACCGCATCCACCGCGGCGGCGATGAACTCCTGCCTGCGATCGCTGGGTAGCGAGGCCACAAAGGGCGCGAGGTGCGCCATACCGAGCCGGCTCGCCACGATGTCGCTCGGTTCGCTGACGCCGGTCTCGACGACCCGTTCCTCGACATGGATTCCCGCGATTCCAGCGCCGCGAGCACACGCTTCGAGAGCCGGCGATGCACCGCACATCGGCTCCAACTCCTTCTTGAACCGCCGGTACCAATCCGGTGCGACGAAGCCGAATCCCTCGGCGACGGCATCAACAACCTGCTTCGACGCATTCGTTCTTTGCGTCGCGAAGGCTCCGACCAGGATCACGCCTTCTGAGCGCACCACCCGACACGCTTCTGCGAGGGCGCGACGGGGGTCGTCGACGTGCGAGATAGCGAAAGCGGCGACCGCGCCATCGAACGCGGCGTCATCAAATGGCAGCGATCGGATATCACCGACCACGGCGGTGAATCCCTGGTCCCGGAGGCGCGCCACCATGTCGGGCGCCAGATCGATCGCAGTCGAAACGGCCCGTCGCTCCGCAAGCGCTCGCGACACCGCGCCGGTCCCGGCTCCTATGTCGAGCACTCGCAAGCCGGCGATATCGCCCGGGTACGCGGACACCACCGCGCGCGCCAAGACGTCGTAGACACGCGACGGCCCGTCGTCCCACGTGGCCGCCACACCGACGTACGCGCGCGATGGGTCAGCGCTCACGCCAGAAACCGCTCCCCCTCGTTGACACGATCACGCCACCATCCGAACTCCGCGGCGTCAGCCGTTTTCGACCACAACAGCTGCAACCCGGCGCCCAGCAGCGTGAGCGCGAGCTGCGTGTCCCACCACGCCGACGTCGCTACGCCATGGTGTTCGAGCACCTGTCGATACCGCACGATCGTCTCCTCTTTGCTCTCTGGCAGCCGGTCGCAGTTGACCGCGAGGTACCACGCGAGGTCAAACGTCGCCGGAGCCGCGCCACATCGGTCCCAGTCGAGCAGCACCGTGCGTCCGTCGGCATGTTCACCGAGGTTGCCGTACTTCCAATCTCCGTGCACGAAGGTGCGCGGCGTCGCCTCCAACGCTCGGACCAGCGGGCTCGGATCACGTGCCAGCGTCGCCAGACTCGTCGACAACCCTGAATCCATGTGGCCGATCTCAGCCCATCCGTGTGCCACCGCCTTTGGCACGGGGTCGCCACCTGCGCGGGCTGCTTCGAGGGTTGCCATCGCCGGCGTGAGAAACAAGTAGTGGTGTGCCATCGGATTGAGCGCAATGGTGTCCTGAAAGCCCCAGTACGACGCATGCAGCTCGGCCATGTGCTCGATGAATCGTTGGTGTGTGTCGAGCGGGATCACGTCGCTCCCAGGCGGCACGAGCAGCCCGCTCGCATCACGGAGCAAGAGAGCCGCTCCCTTGTGCCCGTGGCGAGATTCCAAGGGCGCCACCGCAACCGTCGCATGGTCGATGCTCGCGGGCAGTCGGTCCAGCGCGTCCGATGCGAAAAGCCGCCTCGCCCTGCAGTCGATATCGCCGGTCGCGCGCATGATCCAGTCATCGTCGACGCTGACGTATTTGAGAATCACCGGTTCGCCGCGATACCGGGCGGATTCGAACCGGCTCCCCGATAGCGAGTCGCTGGTCTTGAACGGCCGCCGCTCATCCAGCTCCGCCAGGAGCTCGGCCAGGGAGCCGATCACGCGCACGCCAGAAGCCGTCGCGGGGTTCGTGGGATTCGTCGGAGTTGTCATGCCGCCTCTCGGGGTTCAACGCCAGTCTACGAGCCCGACGAACCTATACTTGTAGAGCATATGTTCGGTCGCCGCTACCGCCCCGACGCCGCCTACACGCGCAGCCAGCGCGCGACGGGACTGCCCGTGCGGCCCACCGCGGTGACCCGCGGTCTGGCTCTGCGAATCGTCGGAGCGTCCGACGACCACCGCGAGCGTATGCGCCTCGCGCAACTGCTGATCGACGACCTCGACGGCGTCGCGGGCCTGCCGCCATGCCGGGTCACTGTCGCGGACCGCGCTCAAGCGCATCGCCACGACGGGCAGCGGCTGCAGAGCAAGACGTATGGCTACTACCAGTGCGCGTTCAACGACGGTCAGGTGGCCAACGCGCGCATCCGCATCTATCACCGCACCGCCGTGCGACAGCAGGTGATCAGCCCGAAGGTGTTCCTCAACACGGTGCTGCACGAATGGATGCACCATTTCGACTTCGCCGGCCTCGGCCTCGAGCGTTCCCCGCATACGGCCGGGTTCTATGCGCGCCTTCGAGCGCTCGCAGAAGCTCTCGATGTGGCATTCGTGCTGCCGCCAGATCCCGACGCGGTGAGTCAGCTGCTCGGCGGCGTGAGCGGTTCTCCCGCTTCCTGATTTTCGGGCGCCGTGTCAGGACGGCGGCGGTACACGAAGACGTTGTCGATGGTCACCCACGCGGCTGCCAGTGATGCAACCAGCAGGGGCGCGCCAAAGATGATCAGCGTGCGGGCCCAGAGCAGGATGGCCCCGACCATCAGTCCCGCGGCCACAGCAAAGCCAACGACCAGCTGGAGAGCCGTCTTCACTGTGGCGCTCACGCCGAACCCCGGAGCCAGATGACGGCGACGCTGTCGCTGTACGCGCGATGCCAACCCGGCGACAGGTCCAGGGCCGACGCCAGCGCGGTGTCGGGTTCGAACACCACATAGTCCACGCGATACTGGTCGAGCAGTTGCTGCCAGTCCGAGCTGAGCGTGGTGATGTCCGTGTATTGCCGCATGAGTGCATCACCGACCAGCGTGGGATCGCCAAGCATGAACACGCTCCGGTTCTGCTGCGGATAGAACCGGTAGTTCAGGTATCCGCTCCACCCCACATCCGAAAACATCCGTGAGCCCGTGTCCGGGTGGGTGGCCAGCCAATCCGACGCCGCCGCAGGAAAGTTGGCGCGCGTGCTCGCCGCCTGCTTGCCCAGGCCGTCGCCGACAAAGGCCGCGACGGCGATGACGGCGACAACCAAGCCCGTCGCCGCAACCAGCTGGAGGTCTTTGGGGCGGGGCCGCAGCCAATCCTGGAGCCGTTTCCCGACCCCGTACTCATTCCACGCCGCGCCATAGCACCACGCGATGACCGGGGTCGCCGCCGCGATGAACAGCAGGATGTTGCGCTGTGCCTGCAGCGCAAGGCCCAGCGTCACGATGGCGATGACGAGCTGGTGCAACCGCGGCCTGTAGAACGCGAGTCCTCCGCCAAAAATGAAGATCGTGAGCAAGAACGCAACCATGTTCAGATGGTGAAAGTTGGGCGAGAGCCACTCCGCGGTGAAGTTCGACAGCGTCCCGCTCGTCTGGGTCAACCAGATGTAGTAGTAGAGCGATGGGCCCCACGGGGTTAAAAGCGCCGCGGCAGCTGACACGCCCAGCACGATCGCGAGCTGGCGAGCGGCGACGAGGTGCTCACGCCGGCTGCGATCGACACCCCAGAGTACGAGCTCGCAGAGGGCGGTGAGCGCCAGCAGCAGGAACGCATACACAAACCCGGCATGGAAGTTGGCCCACACGGCGATCGCGATCGGGAGAAAGTAGATGGCG
>DATMRA010000224.1:0-3250 GCA_035566535.1 Candidatus Acidiferrales bacterium
CGCAACGTACCTCGTTGCGGTGGCGATCCTGCAGCCGTTCGGAGGTCGCCTCGGCGACGTGTGGGGCCGAGAGCGTGTCCTCAGCTTCGGATTGGGCATCATCATCGTCGCATCGGTCGTCGCAACAACCTCACCGAACTACACAGTGCTGCTGATCGCTCGCCTCTTGCAGGCGGCCGGCGGAGCGCTCGCGTTTCCGAATGCCATGGCGCTGGTGCGCGACCGCCTTGCACCCGCGCGGCTTGGACACGCGATGGGGATGGTCGGCGGCGTCATGGTCGCGAGCGGCGCACTTGGCGTTCCCGTCGCCGAGGCCGTGCGCGCGCTGGGCACGTGGCGCGCCGTCTTCGTGGTCAGCGCACTCCATGGCTGCATCGCCGTCATTGCGATACATCGGTACGCGCGTCGCGGCGTACCACGCGTTCAGCGATCAGCAACTGCCGCTGGCATTGGCGGACGGACCATGCGACGACCACACCTTATCGCCGTCGGCGCGCTGACGGTGACCAACATCTCCATGTACGCGTTTCTCGTCGCAGTGTCACTCACTTTGGGGAGGAGTGAGACCCATCTCAACGGCATCAGCGCGATCCTCTTGTTCCTCTTCTTTTCGGGGTCGGTGATCGGCGCTCCGCTCGGAGGGCACGCGTCTGATCGGATGGGCCGCTGGCGCCTCTCCAGCCTCGGACTTGCCGCGCTTGCGCTTGGGGTTCTCCCGATCGCTTTGACTGGAGAGACCGCCGTAGCTCTCGTGGTGTCCGGTGCGCTGACCGCGGGCATCGGCGCCGGCGCCGCAAGCGGCGCTCTCCAGGCAGCTGCGCTGGAGGCCATTCCCACGCCACGTACAGGACAGGTCGCTGGAATAATTTCCAGTGGACGGTACCTCGGGGCGGCATTGGGCTCTGGGGTTGGCACAGCCGCGGGCGCGCACACCGTGCTCGGAGCGTGCACCGGCTTGGCTTTTGTCACGCTCACTGCCGCGCTGGCGGCGGGCATCACCGCTGCAGCCGGGCGCACAGAGCATGGTCGGGCGCCGCGGTTGGCTTCGGTTTCGAGTGTGGCGCACTCCAGGCTGTAAACGAGATATCTGTCATCGAGATACTAGGCATCGAGTAAGATCCGGACGTGGTGACCGTCAGCGATCGCATCGACTCGTTGCAGGCTGCCTGCGAGCGCGCCCGGCCGGACCTCAACTGGGACTACCTCGGGGTCACGCTGCGAATCTCAGCAGTTTCTCGACACATTTCGCAGCTCAACGAAGAAGTGTTCACGGACTTCGGGCTCAACTCACCCGGGTTCGACGTCCTGGCCACGCTCCACGCGAGTGGAGCACCGTATCAACTCTCACCGACCGTGCTGTACCGCCGCCTGCGGATGTCGTCGGCTGGAATAACGTCGCGTCTCGACTCACTCGAGCAAGCCGAATATCTGGAACGATCGCGCGACCCAGACGACAGGCGTGGAATCACGGTCACGCTCACTGAGCCGGGGCTGCGCCTCGTGAACAGCGCTGTCCCTGAGCTTCTCCGACGCCAGACGTGGATCCTGTCCGCGCTCGGCCCTGCGCGAGCCCAGCGCCTGAGCCGCCTGCTGAATCCCATTCTTCTGAACTTGGAAGAGGCGGACGCCACGGCGGCGGACGGAGACGGAATCGTGCAGGCCGGCGAGTCGCGAGGGTTCAAGTCGATCGAGGACCAGTGGAGGCACGATCGTCCTGAGCTCGATCGCACGCTGATCGGCCTCACCGGGCGCATCACGCTGATCGCCCGAGGCTTGCGCCGCGACGCCGAGCGAACTGTGCGTGGGTACGGCACCAACGTCGCCAACTTCGACATGGTTTCGACCCTGCGCCACGTTGCCCCGGCCGGCGAGTTGTCGCCGACCGCGCTGTCGCGTTGGTTGACGCTCACCTCGGCGGGTATGACCGGGCGGATCGACCAGGCTGAGGGAGCCGGGCTCGTGGCCCGGTCACTCCATCCAACCGACCGGCGCGGCATCGTGGTCGGCCTCACAACGCAGGGGTCGCAACTCATCGACGCGTCCATCGGGCCTTACAACGTGCGGAGGGCACAGCTGCTCGAACCGTTGACGGCTAAAGCGCAGGGCGAACTCACTCGCCTGCTCCGCCGGCTGCTCGCGTCCCTGGAGGGACCTAACCCAGCCGGCTCTTGAGCGCGGGGCGGCCGATGGGCAAATCGGTCATGTGAGCTCCGTCCGGCGCCGGCGCCGGCCGATCGCCACCATGCCACCCACCACCGCCGCGCTCAGCGGAAGCAACGCCACCACCGGCACCTCAGGCGTATTGGCTGCCACAGCGCACCCGATCGGGGCGCCGAGCAGCGTGCCACCCGTCTGGTTGGTGACGACTGTCGTCAACGGGCCGTCTTTCCTTCCAGCGGCGCCAACTGCGGGAGCAGTCGCCGTGTTCTGGTCCGCGCCGTACGTCACGTGCGCCGCACCGTTGCAGTCGACCGCGACAGTGATGAAGTCCAGCAGGTGGCGATCGGATGCGCCACCGCACACGATGCCGTTGGTGCAGATGGTGCCGAAATGGCGATAGTTGGGGTCGACGGTGCTATAGGTGAAGGACGGTGTCGCGCTGAGCGCATTCGTGGATTGCGCCATGTACACCTTCCAGTTGCCTGCGACTGGACCACCTGTGTTCGGGCTGCCGAAGTCCATCCCGTCGGGACTTGTGCCGTCCGCGCACGCTACCACCATGCCCGTGCTGCCGCACTGGCCGTTCGGCTCGCCGGTGTTTGTAGTGCCGTACCAGATGATGTCGACGTTGCCCGGCGTGGTCGCCGCGATGTGCGCCAGAGTATGGGTGCCCATCCCGTCGGTTTCGTGATCGACCTGAATGGGGTTGGTGGTCCACGTCGCTCCCTTGTTGGTCGACACCGACAGGTAGACGTGAAACGGATTCGTCAAGGTGTGGTTGTCGTCCAGCGTGCCGGCCCAGAGCGCGTAGTAGTTGCCGGCCGTGTCCGTGGTCAGGCTGCCGAAGATGTTGGCCAGGTTCGGCTTCTTGTTCGTGGTGTTGGCCTGGTAGATCGTCGACGTCGAGTAGGTGACGCCGTTGGTCGACCGCGCAAGGTAGTAGTCGTGCAGGGGCCCATACGGAGGCGCTGCGGCATTCTCCGCCGTGGTGGAGCACGAATACATGAAGTTCAACGATGCGTCCGTTGGATCGACCACAAGTGCGCGCGCCGGGACCGTGTTCTCCGCGCAATTGGTGATCTGGGTGCCT
>DATMRA010000225.1:0-2567 GCA_035566535.1 Candidatus Acidiferrales bacterium
GGCACCCAGGGCATCCTCCAGGGAACGTACGAGACGTTCGCCGCCGTGGCGCGCAAGCGCTTCAACGGCACGCTGCGAGGACGGCTGGTGGTCACCTCGGGCCTCGGCGGGATGGGCGGCGCGCAGCCGCTCGCCGTGACCATGAACGACGGCGTGGCGCTGTGCATCGAGGCAGACGTTGCGCGGATCCGCCGGCGGTTGGAGACGCGGTACATCGACGATGTCGCTGAGTCCCTCGATGACGCGATCCGTCGTTGTGACCTGGCTCGCGAGAAGGGTGAGGCCCTGTCCGTCGCCGTCTGCGCCAACGCCTCCGAGGCGCTGCCGGCATTGCTCGACGCGGGCCTGGCCATCGATGTCGTCACGGACCAGACGAGCGCGCACGATCCCTTGCACGGGTACATCCCGGCCGGGCTCAGCGTCGACGAAGCAGCGCAGCTGCGTACAAGTGATCCGGACGCATACGTGACGCGCGCGCGCGAATCGATGGCGCGCCACTGCGAGGCAATGGTCGAGTATCAGCGGCGGGGCGCCGAGGTGTTCGACTACGGCAACTCGCTCCGCGACCAGGCGCGCCAGGGCGGATTCGCCGGCGCGTTCGCGTATCCCGGGTTCGTGCCCGCATACATCCGACCCCAGTTCTGCGAAGGACGCGGTCCGTTCCGCTGGGTCGCCTTGAGCGGTGAGGCCGACGACATCGCTCAAACCGACCGCGCGCTGCTCGATCTGTTTCCGGATGACGACGGGTTGCACCGCTGGATCGAACTGGCCTCGCGGCGGGTTGCGTTTCAGGGTCTGCCCGCGCGCATCTGCTGGCTGGGCGCCGGCGAGCGCCATCTCGCCGGTCTTCGCTTCAACGACCTCGTGCGAGCGGAGAAGCTCGCCGCGCCGGTCGTGATCGGCCGGGACCACCTGGACAGCGGGTCGGTCGCGTCGCCGTTTCGCGAGACCGAGGCGATGCTCGACGGCAGCGACGCCATCGCTGACTGGCCCATCCTCAACGCGCTGCTCAACTGCGCCAGCGGCGCCACGTGGGTCGCCGTGCACCACGGCGGCGGCGTGGGCATGGGGCTGTCCATTCACGCCGGTGCGCAGGTGTGCGTCGACGGTACGGATCTAGCAGCGCGTCGCTGCGAGCTGGTGCTCACCAACGACCCGGCAACCGGTGTGATGCGACACGCCGACGCGGGCTACGTCGAAGCACGCGTCGCGGCGGAAAGGCACGGCGTGCGCATTCCGATGCCGAGCAGCGGCGAGACGCGTGGGTGAACGCCCGCGAGTGGCTCGATCGGAACACGGGGCCCGGGGCGGACGTCGTCATCGTGGGAGCCCCGATCTCGAAGGCGTCCATCAGCCCCTCGCAGGCCTGGTCGACACCGCCCGCTGTGCGCCAGGTCCTGTCGCGGTTTCCCACCTGGGACGCCGAACACGAGATCGACCTGTCGACATTGCGTGTCCTGGATCTTGGTGACGTCGAGGGCGACCGCGACGAGCCCGATGCCGGGGCGGCTCACCAGCGCATCCAGGAGGCCGTTCGGCATGCCGCGTCCCAGGGCGATGTCGTTATTGTCATTGGTGGCGACAACTCACTGACCCGCCCCGCTGCGCAGGGGCTCGCCGGCGCGGATGGGTCCGGCCGGGGCTGGGGCTTGCTCACGCTCGACGCGCACCACGACTGCCGGCCGCTCGACAACGGGCCGCGCAACGGCACGCCGGTGCGCGAGCTCATCGAGGGTGGGCTGCCCGGTCATCGCGTTGCACAGATCGGAATCAATCCCCTGGCCAACGAACGAGCGCACGCCGAATGGGCGGCGTCCCAGGGCGTGACCGTGTGCCCGCTCGACGAGATACGCAGGGTGGGCATCGACACGGCGGTGACGACCGCCGCGAACACCCTGGTTCGGAGCGGCGCTGAGTGGCTCTACGTCGACCTCGACGTCGACGTGCTGGACCGCGCGTTCGCGCCGGCTTGCCCGGCGAGCATGCCCGGCGGCCTCCAACCGGTCGATGTGCTCCGCGCTGTGTACGCGCTTGGACGCAACCCCCGCGTGCTCGGTTTCGACATCACCGAGGTCGACGCCGCCGCCGATGTGAAGGACACCACCGTGCGTCTGGCCGCGGCTGCTCTCCTCACCTTCTGCAGCGGGGTGGCGTCACGCGCGGCCGTCAGGCGAGCGGGATGACCACCCTCGCGATACGAGGCATCAGCGACCTCTGCACCTGCGACCCGGCTCGCGGGCCCGATCCTGGTGTCGTTCGCGACGCTGCAGTCATCGCCCAGGACGGCGTCATCACGTATGTGGGTGAGGAGGCGAGCCTCTCTCGCGAGCAGCTCGAGGCTGTCGACGACGAGCTCGTATGCGGTGGCGCAGCCGTGCTGCCCGGGTTCGTGGACGCCCACTCGCACGCCGTCTGGCTCGGCGACCGGGGAGCCGAGTACGAGCGCCGCGCAGCGGGCGCGTCGTATGAAGAGATCGCGGCGGGAGGCGGCGGCATTCGCGCGACGGTGCGAGCCACGGCGGCGGGCAGTCTCGACGAGCTCGTCGCCGCAGCTCACCCGCGGGTGC
>DATMRA010000226.1:0-7043 GCA_035566535.1 Candidatus Acidiferrales bacterium
AACGGCGCCCGCATCAAGCCAGACTTGTGCAACCGGTACTCGATCGCGGCTCGCATCACACCGAACCCGTAGCGAACGCTTCGCTGGAAGTTGATCGAGGACGAATCCCCTTCGTAGCGCGTGGGGCAGGAGAGCTCGCCGACCCTCGCGCCGGCGGCGATCACCTGGAGAATCACCTCGTTGTCGAAGACGAAGTCATCCGAGTTGAGCTCGAACGGCAGCGCCTGCAACAGATCGCGGCTGTACGCGCGCAGCCCCGTGTGGTACTCCGACAGCTTCTGCCGCACCACGAGGTTCTCGAATGCGGTCAGGAAACGGTTGGCGACGTACTTGTAGCGCGGCATGCCGCCGTCCACCGCGTTCTGCGCCAGGATCCTGGAACCAAGGACAAAATCGTATTCGCCGTACGCAATCATCGCGGCCATTGGGACGATGAGCCGGGGTGAGTACTGATAGTCGGGGTGCAGCATCACAACGATGTCAGCGCCCCTCGCGAGCGAGGCCGCGTAGCAGGTCTTCTGGTTTGCGCCGTAGCCTCGATTGTCGACGTGGCAGATGGGGTCGAGCCCCAGCTTCCGGGCCAGGGCAACAGTGCCGTCGGTGCTGCCGTCATCGACGAGCAGCACGTCGTCGACCACGCTGCGATCCAGCTCGCTCAGGGTGCGCGCCAATGTCGTCTCGGCGTTGTACGCGGGAAGCACGACCGCGACGCGTTTTCCGTTCAGCACAGTCCTTGCACCTTACCGCACCCTACTCCGACTACGATCTCAGGTCGTGAACGTCATATTCATCGAACCTGGTTTCCCGCCCAACCAGCGGGAATTCGTCCGTGGCCTTGCCGCGGTCGGCGCGAGGGTGATCGGCATCGGCGAGCGACCCATCGACGAGCTCGATGGGGATCTCAAGAGCTGGATGCTGCACTACGAGCGCATCGGCAACGTGACGAACGTCGACGAGTTGACGCACGCGGTTCGCTGGGTGCAGGAGCGGCTCTGGGTTGACCGCTTGGAGACCACCATCGAGGCGCACACCATGGCAGCGGCGCACGCGCGTGAGCGATGCACGATTCCGGGAACGTCAGTCCGCACCGCATATCTCTGCAGGGACAAGCCCGCGATGAAGGAAACGTTGCGCAGCGCGGGGGTTCCCACCGCGCAGTCAATCGCGGCAGACAGCGCTGCCGAGGTGCGCGCCTTCGCGGAGGTCGTGGGCTATCCGCTGATCCTCAAGCCACGCGCCGCAGCCGGCGCGTCAGGCACGCGCCGCGTCGACAGCGATGCTGAGCTGGGAACTGTCCTGAACGAGCTGGGCGCGGCGGGGACGGACTCCATCGCGGCGGAGGAATTTGTCGAGGGGCATGAGGGTTTCTACGACACGATCTGCATCGATGGGCAGCCGGTCTACGACTTCGTGTCGCACTACTACCCGAACGTGCTCGAGGCGATGCGTGAACGCTGGATCAGCCCGCAGTTCATCGCCACCAATCGCGTCGACTCGTCGGAGGCGTATGCGGAGGTGCGCGTGATGGGGCGGCGCGTCATCGAGGCGTTGGGCATCGGGACGTCGGCGACCCACATGGAGTGGTTCTTCGGACCCAAAGGCCTGCGCTTCAGTGAGATCGGCTGCCGGCCACCCGGGGTGCGTGCGTGGGACCTCTACGCGGTCGGGAACGACGTCGACATCTATCGCGAATGGGCGAATGCTGTCGTGCATTCGCGCGTGCACGCGTCGCTGTCGCGGCGCCTCGCCGCGGGCATCGTCGCGTTGCGTCCAGACCGTGACGGTCGCATCAGCCACTACGACGGCGTCGACGCCATCCAGCAGCGTTACGGTCCGCACATCATCGACGCGTATTTGCCGTCGGCGGGGACGCCGACCCAGCCCGTCGAAGCCGGATACATGGCGAACGCGTGGGTGCGCATGTCGCACCCCGACTATGACGCGCTGCGCGGCATGCTCAATGACACTGGCGAGACCGTGCACGTCCACGCTGCATGAACCGGGCGCTGCTGCTGGGTCTGCCGGGTTGATCAGAAGGCGCGCCCCGGCGGACGGCGTGATCGCACGGCTGCGGGGCGAGGGAGCTACACCGGAGGCGATCGACCGTCTGCTGGCTGAGAACCCCGTGCCTATCGTTAATGGTCCGTCGTGCACGTTTCTCTGGCGCGGAGCGGCCGACGCGGTGGCAATCGAACATCGAGTTGTGGGACTGGCGGCGCCGCTGGCACTGCGCCGCCTCAGCGGAAGCGACCTCTGGTACGCGACGGTCACGCTGCCCCGAGGCGCGCGTGTCGAGTACCGAGTGCTCATACGGCGGGGGACGGACGTGGAGAGCGTGCTCGACCCGCTTAATCCGCGCGAGGCGACCGGTCCACTCACGACCGCGTCGGTCCTCGAAGCGGACGGCTACGCGACACCAGACTGGGCAATCGCCGACCCAGAGGTGGTGCCGGGTGCGCTCACCGACATCACGGTGCCGAGCCGGCAGCTCAAACGCGACGTCCGGGTGAACCTGTATGCGCCCGCGCGAGCCGGGAAGCACGACCGCGTGCCGCTCGTGATCGTCCACGACGGAACCGACTACCTCAAATACGCGGGCATGGGCACGGTGCTCGACAACTTGATGGGCCGCCGCCTGATGGCCGACAGCGTCGTTGCGTTTGTCGATCCGGCCGACCGGTTCGTCGAGTACGGCGCCAGCCGCCGTCACAGCCGCTTCCTGACCAAAGAACTGGTTCCGAAGCTGGAGCGAACGCTTCCGGTGCGCGGTGATCCGGCCGGCCGGGTCCTGGTAGGCGCGAGCCTGGGCGCGATTGCAGCCTTGACCGCGGCCAGGCAAGCGCCCGGTTTTTACGGCGGGCTGCTGCTGCAGTCGGCCACGTTTGTGTACTCGATGGGCGGCCTCCGGGCCGGTATGGACCCAAAGCTCGACGCGGTGGTGAAGTTCGTGGAGGGCATCCGGGAGCACCCAACCCTTGTCGCCGACAGGATTTTTCAGAGCATCGGAGCGTTCGAACCATCCGCGGCACGCAACCGCGCCATGGCAACGACGCTTCGGGCGATGGCGACCCAACTGCGGGTGGAGGAGGGGCTCGACGGCCACACGTGGATCGGCTGGCGTGACCTCTTGCTTGACGGTCTGACCTGGCTCTTGCCGGGCGGGACGCAACACATCCATCCGTAAGGCCACGTCGATCGGCCAGACTCGCCCGCGATGAAACTCGTTGAGCGCTGGTACTCGGGCCGCATCTATCAGGACGTCACCGCCGTGCGCTGGGGCCATTTTGGTCAGCCGGTCATCGTGTTTCCCACGGCGGGCGGCGACGCAGAGGAGATCGAGCGCATGGGCATGATCGACGCGCTCGGCGGGCTGATCGAGGGCGGGCGCATCAAGGTGTACTCGTGCGACAGCGTGGCCGGAGCGGCGATCATGCGCGGAGAGGGCTCCGCGGGATACCGCGGCGCGCTGCTCAAGGCGTATCAGGAGTTCGCGCGCTACGAACTCGTGCCTGCCGTTCGCGCCGACTGCCTGTCCCCGGAGATCCCCGTGGTGACCGCGGGCGCATCGGTTGGAGCGTTCAACGCGGTCTCAATGCTGTGCCGCTTTCCCGATGCCGTGTCGGCCGCCGTCGGGATGAGCGGGACATATGACATGGCCCGCTTCGTGGGCGGTGGAGCGGGGGAGGAGCTGTATTTCGCCACGCCGATGTACTTCTTGCCCGGCTTGAACGGCGGTCAGCTCGAGGCACTCCGCGGGCGCTATGCCCTTCTGGCATCGGGCGAAGGTCGCTGGGAGAACATAGGGGAGACGTGGCGCATGGCCGAGGTCCTGGGCAGCAAGGGCATTCCCAATCGCGTTGACGCCTGGGGGACCGGGTACGACCACGACTGGCCCACATGGCGGCAGATGCTCCCTCAGTACCTGGCCGAGCTCACCGGAGGCTGACACCGGATATGGCGGAGCGATTCCAGACCGCATACCTCGAGGGCACACCGCCGTGGGACATCGGCCGCCCCCAAGCCGAGTTCGTACGTCTCGCCGAGGCCGGCCGCATCGACGGCCGCGTGATCGATATCGGCTGCGGGACAGGGGAGAACGCGTTGTTCATCGCGAGCCGTGGCCTCGACGTTGTTGGGGTTGATGCTGCACCCGAGGCAATCCGCCAAGCCACGGAGAAGGCTGCCGCGCGCGGTGTCCCGGTCCGCTTCGAGGTTGCTGACGTTCTTGACCTCAACCAGTACACCGCGGCCTTCGACACTGCCATCGACTCCGGAGTCTTCCACGTGTTCGATGACGACTCCCGGCCGCTCTACGCGCGCAGCGTTGGCGGAGCCCTTCGTCCGGGCGCACGGCTCTTCCTCATGTGCTTCAGCGAACACGAGCCTGGCGATTGGGGCCCGCGCCGCGTCACCCGGGCCGAGATCAGGTCAACGTTCGCGGACGGCTGGATCGTCGACGCGATCGAGCCTGCGACATTCGAGACCAATCTCGAAGGGGAAGCGCGCGTGCAGGCCTGGCTCGCGAGGCTCACACGGTCTGCGCCATGACGTTCAGCGTTGAGGTCGCCGGGATGCGGCGCGACGCTGCGATCACACGCTTCACCGTCAGGGTCGACGGCATGTCATTCGATGTCGGCGTCTCCGACACCGACGCGGAACAGCTCGCGCCCGGCATCGAACTGAAGGAGCTGGTGCGGGAGTCGTTCTGCTTCCTGCTGGAGCACGAGCCCCCGGAAGCTATTCTCCCGAGGTTCGATCTACCAGTCATCGGGCGATACTTTCCGGTCTATCCGGACGAAATTGCGAGGCGCTTGAAACGATGATCGAAGTTGCACCCGGCATTCGCCAGCTGACCAACGGCATCAGCAACTGGTACCTCGTCGAAGAGGGCGGGGGCGTCACGCTGGTCGATGCGGGCAAGCCCGCTGACTGGGCGCAGTTGCTCGCCGCGCTGCGCTCGCTTGGCCGCACCCTGGACGCGGTCGACAGTGTGCTGCTGACCCACGCGCACAGCGATCACACGGGTTTTGCCGAACGCGCGCGGACCGAGGCGGGCGCGACCGCGCGCGTGCACGTCGCCGACGCCGCGGTCGCGAAGGGCGGAAAGGTGGGCAAACACGAGGCAGGGATGGGTCGGTACCTGCTGCGTGCTGAGGCGTATCGCACGCTCTTCGGCCTGATTCGCGGGGGCGGCCTGCGGATCGTGCCGTTGACCGAGGTGGCGACATTCGCTGATGACGAGGTGCTCGACGTGCCCGGACATCCACGCGTTGTCCATTCACCCGGGCACACCCCAGGAAGCGCGTCGCTGTGGTTCGAAGGGAGTTCGGCGGTGTTCACGGGCGACGCGCTGGTGACGCGCAATCCAATGACGGGACGGCGCGGTCCGCAGATCATGCCCGACGGACTCAACGTGAGTTCGCAGCTTGCGCTGGAATCGGTGCAGCGGCTGGAGCGCACCGCAGCGGCGATCGTGCTCCCGGGTCACGGCGACGCCTGGACAGAGGGAATTGCATCGGCATCCCGGGCCGCCAAGGCAGCCGGGAGATCCTAGAGGCCGAAGGGGCAGGGCGTACGCTGGTCGCGTATGCGCCGGTTCGCCATCGTCGGAGGCCTGCTGGCCGTTGTTGCCGACGGTGTGTATATCTGGGTGCTTCAGCAGCAGGGAGCCGGAGACGGCACGCTCCGCGCGCCGTTCGTCATCGCATTCATCGCGGCGTGCGCGGTCACCGCAGTGCTGGGAGCGGTCGTGCCCCTGAGAGGGCCGCGTCTTCTGCTGCTGAGTTTCAGCGCCGTCGGGTTGCTCGTCATTGGGTTCCTGGGAATTTTCTCGATCGGGCTCCTGCTCCTCGTGGCGGCGGTGCCGATCGCGGTCACGGTTGGCCGGTCGCTGGTGTTGCCGTTGCCCAAACTGCTGCCGGCACTCGCGGGCGGGGCGCTCGCATTACTCGTGCTCGTCGCGGGCACGTGGGCCACTGAGCTGCCGGTCACCTGTCCGGCAGGCGGGCCGAGCGCCGGGTCAGGCTCCGGGCTGTTCACGGGCGACTATCACTGGACGTGCGCCAACGGCAGGCTGACTGTCAGCACCGGCTCCTGCCACACCTTCAGCGGGTCCGTCGACCCCAGCGGACACAGCTCCTCCACGTGCACCTGAGGACAGGACGCAGACCAACAAGACCACCAAAGCAAGGAGTCCAGAGAGAATCGCGCCCTGCACCGGCAGGCTGACGACCCGGGGCAGGTCGACGCCGATGTCCGCCACGCCGGTCGCCGCCAGCACGAGCACGGGGACGACGATTCTCCAGTGGGCGACCGGACTGGGACGCGCCATCCACCAGATCACGGCGAACACGTAGGGCTCCAGCAGGTAGTACGACAGCGTGGTCTTGGCCAGCATGGGAAAACACGCGGCCGTGACGGCTAGCATGGCAATGAGCCGCGTGTCCGAGGCGCGATCGCGTGATCGCATCCACTGCAGGAGCAGACACAGCGATGCGGCAACCGCCGCGACGATGAAGATGTCGCCGTGCTGGATGATCCCAGCGGCCGGATCGTTGCGCAGCAGATACCACACGGACCCGCCGTTGATCGGCAGGCTGTCGCGGTACGTGAACAGGGAGTGGACCAGGTTCGTCGGGTCCGCGAAGTAGAACGGTGCGACCCCGGCAGCGAGCGTGAACGAGGTCGCATAGGCCGCCACACCCGCGGAGTGGCGCTTCCTGGTGGTCAGGAGGAAGATGCCGACCGGTATCAGGTAGAGAAGCGCCGTGGTACGCGCGA
This sequence comes from Candidatus Acidiferrales bacterium, assembly GCA_035566535.1. Lineage (GTDB taxonomy): Bacteria > Chloroflexota > Dormibacteria > Aeolococcales > Aeolococcaceae > JAFARE01. Next base: position 6,781 of record DATMRA010000226.1, read on the forward strand.
GCGCGGCCAGCCCGAGGGCAATGCCGCCCCATCCAGGCCTCCCCGAGAGCACCTGGCGGACGCCGAGCAGGGTCAGCCAGAGCTCCAGTGGCATCTCGACATGGCCGAACCCGGTGACCGCGAGCCAGATTGGGGGTCCCAAGAGGATCGCGGCGGCCGCGATGCGGCGCCGGATGCGGGGCACCGGGTTGCCGGTGACAACGGTGATGAGCCGCATCGCCTCCAGTGCGAGGAGCAGCGAGAAGACGCTGAACACGCCGAGG
>DATMRA010000227.1:0-4001 GCA_035566535.1 Candidatus Acidiferrales bacterium
TGGCGGTCCTCGTGGGCGGCTACTTCGGGCGCTGGATTGCCGCGGATCGCGTCTGGGGGCTGTCTGTCGAGCCGCACGCGCTGCGCAGCGTCGGGCTCTCGCTGGGCGCCGGCGTGATCGTTGTGTTACCCCAGGGTCGCTGCGGGGTTGCCGAGTCGGACCGCGTCCTTGCTTTCCTGGCGCGGGAATCGGCGGGGCAGTGCGGTCCGTGCTCGCTGGGGCTCCCCGCGCTCGCGGAGACGTTTCATGAAGTCGCGATGGGCGCCGCCGGGCCGTCCGCGATCGACCGCCTGGCCCGGTGGGCACTGGAGATCCGCGGCCGCGGGGCGTGCCGTCACCCCGACGGCGCCACACTCTTCGCCGCCAGCGCGCTGGAGGTCTTCGCGGATGAGCTGCGCCGTCACCTGCGCCAGGGCCCGTGCCGCGCCGCCAGCCAGCCGCCGCTCCTGCCGACGCCCGTGCTGCCTGCGGGGTGGCGATGAAGCAGCGACTTCGGGTTGACCCGATTGCATGCAAAGCCCACGGCGTCTGTGCCGAGCTGTTTCCCGAGCGCATCCGCCTGGACGACTGGGGCTACCCCATCCTCGACCCGCGAACCATCACTGACGACCTCATCGATCATGCCCGGCGTGCCGTCGCAGAGTGCCCGCGAACGGCCCTGCACCTGGTTCCAGTCGACGAGCCCGGAGCCCGCGTCCGGCCTCACGACCCCCCGGACGACGAAGTCCTGCGGCGGCGTTCATTTCCGCCTGATACGGCGTCATCGGCTCCGTAGGCTCGGTCACGTACCACCCGTACGCTCCCTCGCCGTACTCGCCGCTTCCTTGTCTCAGACGGCCTGAACGCCGCCGTGGATCGGCGAGAAGCGAACTCCCAAGAGGGACAAAAGCGGACGGAGCACGTCCTCCGGCGGAGCTCCTTCCGGGTGACGACGACCGCCCTGATGGATCACCGCGCTGGCGGCGAGGTCGAGAACCCTCAGTGCGCCCGGGGTATCGAGATCGTCGTCGATGCGGTCGCGGAACTGGCGCTGAAACTCGGCGCTCTCGTCGGGATCCAGGCCACCACCGGCGCTGAGCGCTTCTTCATAGCGCGCGCGCCGGGCGTCGGCAACCTGCAGTTCCTCGGGGTCGTACGTCCAGGAGGTCCTGTAGTGATGGCCCGCAAGGAGCAGTCGAACGCTCGCCCCGGGCACATGCTCGAGCAGTTCGCGCACAAAGACGAGGTTGCCGAGCGACTTGCTCATCTTCTCTCCCATGTGGCGGACCATCGCGACGTGGACCCAGTGGCGCACATACGGCGCCACGCCGCCGGCCTCGGCTTGCGCGATCTCCGATTCGTGGTGTGGGTAAATAAGATCGTCCCCACCACCGTGAATGTCGATTGGGGTGCCCAACTCGCCGGTGGACATTACGGTGCACTCGATGTGCCAGCCGGGCCTTCCCTCGCTCCACGGGCTCGGCCAACGCGGCTCGTCGGGCAACGACGCCTGCCAGAGAACGAAGTCCAGCGGGTCGCGTTTGCGCGGATCATCCGGGTCGGCTCCTCGATCACGGCTCAGCCTCAACATGGCATTCCGGTCGAGGCGGCTGAGCCGTCCGTAGCCAGGGAAGAGGCGCGTCTCGAAGTAGACCCAGCCATCGCGTGCGTATGCGAACCCTTGGTCCACCAGCCGCTTGATCCACTCCACCATCTCCGAGACATGCTCGGTCGCCCGCGGCGCCGAGTCGACAGGCAGCAAGCCAAGGTCGGACATGTCACGGTCGAAACGCTCCACCTCCTCGTCGCCGACGACGCGGTAGTCGGCGCCGCGTTCGCGTGCCACGCGCATCATGTCGTCGTCAACATCAGTGATGTTGCGGACGCTGCGCACGCGCAATCCGCTTTCGATGAGACGCCGCTGGACGACATCGAACACGTGATACGTGAAGGCGTGGCCGAGATGTGCCGCCGCATAGGGAGTGATGCCGCACACGTAGATCCCGACTCGATCGCCGCGCGGCTCGAATGGGACCACCGCCCGGCTGGCCGTGTCGTGAAGCTGCATCTGGATCGATTCTACGGCTCGCCTGCTGCTGTGCCCGGCACACCGGCATCGACGATGGCACGCGCTTCGCGCAGTGCCAATACGGTGTCTCGAAAGGTCACGCGAGCGAGCGCGTGGTCGAACGACAGCCACGCGGCTTCGGTGACCTCGCCAGGGTCGGGCTTCAACTCCGCCGGACCTGTCACCTCGACCAGGAAGTGGTGCACCCGCTTGAAGATAAGGCGCCCGCCACGCCGGTACACATATTCAGATGTGGGGAGGTTCGCGAGAATCCGCAGCGTGGCCGCGTCCAACCCGGTCTCCTCGGCGATCTCGCGCAACGCGGTGTCTTCGGCGCGCTCGCCCGGCTCGACATTTCCCTTGGGCAGGCCCCAGTACCGGCCGTCGTTGATGAGGCAAACCTCGACGCCCTGCGCGCCGCGGTGCAGAACCACGCCGCCGGCGGACACTTCGGTGGGTCGAAACGACCGTCGCGGCATCGCGGTCCACGGTACTCCGTGGTGCCGACAGGCGATTGCTATCATCGAGGGCCGCGCGGCCCCGTGGTGTAGCCTGGTTTAACACGCCACCCTGTCAAGGTGGAGATCGTCGGTTCAAATCCGATCGGGGTCGCCACTATTGCCGGCCGCCGGACTTTGGGCGCCGTGGTCAGCGTCATGAGCGATCGCGATGGAACTGCGCTGAGACGGCGATGACCCGAAAGCCGAGCCGTTCATAGATGCGTTGAGCATCCCCGTGCTCGGCAGCGAACAGGAAGAGCTCTGACGCTTGCCGGTTTTGCGCTTCTTCCATCAGGCCGCGCACCGCCGCTGTCGCGGCCCCGCGCCGCCGCTGTTGTGGCAGCGTGGCGACATCGTCCACCAGCGCGGCCGAGCCGAACGTGTGCATCGCAGCGACTGCTGCCACCGAGCCATCGCTTCGCGCGACGAAGAGGCGGCGTCCATGGGGAAAGTGCACGATGAGGTCGCGCTGTGTCAGCTGGCGAACGACGGCCTCGGGAATGGTCACCCCGTGCAGCGCGGCGCGTTTGATCTCGAGCCAGAAGTCCTCGTCGGGCGCGGGCGACTCCTCAACCGAGAATGACGCGTAGCGATCGTCGAGGCTGGGCGCCTGTTCGGCTCGCATGACCACGAATCGTTGCCCGCGGCCGAATTCCGCGGTCATCTCTTCGTGGAGCGTGGCGTGGGCGACGATGTCGACAACCTCTACCTGCTCGAACGAAACACCGGTGCGCGTCCGCATCGCAGAGACGGCGGCCATAACGTCGCTGAGCGGTGGTGTTAGGACGCCGACCACGAGCGCGCGATTGGCGTCATGCACATCTGGAAAGCGCGTGTCGCCGGCGACGCTGCCCCATGCGTATTCTTGGCAGAGCTCTCCGAGCGAATCGCACACACGCAGCGCAGCGCTGATGTGCGCGCCGACGCTCACCTACCGCCGGTGCGCATCCAGCCAGCTCACAAGATCGCCGAGCACCATGTCGCGTTCCGGCTCGTTGAAGATCTCATGCCACAGGCCGTCGTACATCTTGAGGGTCTTGTCGGGCGACCCCGCGCGCTCATACACCATCGGCCCGCAGCCCGGATCGACAAGTCCGTCCTCCGTTCCCTGCATAACCAACAACGGCAATCGCAGCGCCGGGAGTCCGTTGCTCACCTCCTCCATCGTCTGCAGCATCTCCGCACCAAGTCGGGCTCGAATGCGCGTCCGGAAGACCAGAGGATCCGCGTTGTATGCAGCGACGACCACGGGGTCGCGGCTGATTCTGCTGAGTGGCAATGCAAGCACTCCGACATCGGGCAGCGCACGGGATAGAACCTTCCCGATGAAGATTGTCGAGCGCGACACCTCCCCCGGACACGCTGCCGGAGCCGAAACGACGAGCGCATCCAGCGACTCCGGATACGTGACGGCAAGAGACAGCGCCACCAGGCCACCCATGCTGTGCCCGATC
>DATMRA010000228.1:0-3592 GCA_035566535.1 Candidatus Acidiferrales bacterium
AGCAGTGGTCATCGGCGTGGCGACGATCACTTTCGCCACCGGCTTGACCGGTTCACTGGACCTCGTTAAGCACGCCCTCAGCCGCGACGGCCAGGTGCAGGTGAGTGTCACGCGGGACAGCGGTCCCGGCGGGGGCGGGCAGACGATGACGGACGCCCAGGTTGTTTCGCTGATCCAGCAACAGCAAGGGACGGGCCGTTTCGTCGCGGTGGGCCAACTGCAAACGCACGTTTCCGGGATCAGCCAACCCATCCCCGTATACGGATACCGGGGAGAATCCAGTTGGATCGGCTACGTGCTGATAAACGGGCGATGGTTCTCAGGGCCGGGCGAGGCAGTGGCTCCGACCGCGCTCTTCCAGGCGGCGGGCGTCCACATCGGTGACACCGTGGGCGTCGGAGCGCCGGGACATCACACGGATGTGCGCCTCGTGGGCGAGATCTTCGACCAGCAGGGCGACGATCTTCTTCTTCGTACCGACTGGTCGACCCTCACCGGTGTCAATCCAACCGCCACGACGGACTCGTACGAGGTCAACGTTTCCGGGGCGTCCCCGCAGGAGTACGTGGCGGCACTTGCGACCGCGACTGCAGGCTATGCGGTCGACGCGCGAGCGAGCGGCGGATCCGGCTACGACCTGCCGTTCATCTTGATCGAGAGCGCGCTGGCAGGCCTCGCGCTCGTGCTCACGCTATGCGCGCTCGCCGGCGTGTTCAACACCGTGGTCCTCAATACCCGCGAGAAGGCGCGTGATACGGCCATTCTCAAAGCGCTGGGGATGGCGCCGCGCCAGGTGATCCTTATGGTTCTGACGTCGGTGGCTGTCATTGGCGCGATCGGAGCCGTGGTCGCGCTGCCGGCGGGTATGGCGCTCCACCGGCAGATCCTGACCACCATGGGGCGGATCGCCGCGTCGACCGCGATTCCCGGCCAGTTCTACGCTGTGTTTCCGGTACCGATCCTGATTGCACTCGCGCTCTCCGGGCTCGCCGTTGCGTTGGGCGGTGCGCTGATGCCGGCGACCTGGGCGGCCCGGTCCCGGATCGGCAGTCTCCTGTCCCCGGAGTGATCCGGTCAGTCGTCGCCAGAGCGCGCTGCTGCTGCACCATGAGGAGATGACCTGGCTCGACCTTCGATGCCCCAACGGTTGCGACGACGGGCTCTTCGAGGCGCTCAACGCGCCGCTGATCGTGGACCGCACGGGCAGCTACGTGGAGCACCGGGCCGACGCGGCGACATATGTGTGCGTGCGCTGCCAGAGCATCGCCATCGACGTGGCCGCCGCCGCGCGCGAGATGCGGCAGCCGGAGGAGGTCTCGCCGGAGACGCTGCTCTGCCCGGCGTGCGGGCTGGAGATGCTGCCGCCTGAGGACGATCCCTTCCCGAGCGTTGTGGAGTGCCCCGCATGCGAGACGCGGTTCGGCGTTGAGGAGGGCCGGCGCCTTCAGCTCGGCGGCACGGTCGTAGGTCCTGAGGAGGACGGATTCCGCGACGACGGCTGAGCCGTCCCAACTCGCCCTGTCGCGGGACGACCCACATCGCAACCGTTCCGCGACGGGACGTAGATCCGCCCCGGACCGATCGGACCCTGCTTGGTAACCCTTTACAGGGCGTACCGATCGCGTCATCAACGCCAAGCCCTTCAACCCCTATAAATCAGCACGGGTTCAGTCAGGGGACTGAGGCGGGACCCGCAGAAAAAACATCGTTGGGGACAAAGGCAATGAACGACAAGGAATCCGAAGGAACTGGTTGGGACTGAAAGTGCAAACCAATAACCGTCTTCCACAATTCACGCGACGCGGTGGCCTCGCGGTGCTGGCAGCAACGGCCGTCACGCTCGCGATGCCGCTCACCGCTGGGCCGGCGAAGGCCGCCGCGGTAGCGGGCCCGATGACGTCGGTCATCGTGCGAGGCCAGAACGCAGCGTGCGCACCCTCGCTCGACCAGACGCTGGCCGCGCTGGGCGGTCGCATGACGCGCACGCTCGCCATCCTCGACGGTGGGGCGGCAGTCGTGCCGGCCAACGAGCTCGCGGCGCTGAGCGCATCGCCCTGCGTGGCGGCAGTCACGAAGGACACGACGCTGGCGCCCGCGTCCATCGGGGCTTACGACCCCACGCAGGACACGGGGTCTCTCTACAACACAACGCTGATGATCAACGCGCAGAAGGCGTGGTCCAGGGGATTCACGGGCAAGGGCGTGGGTGTGGCGCTGATCGACACCGGCGTCGCGCCGGTGCAGGGACTCAGCGGGCCCGGCCAGGTCATCAACGGACCTGACCTCTCGTTTGCCTCTCAGTCCTCGGCCTTGACGTACAACGACGAGTACGGCCATGGCACACACCTGGCCGGCATCATCGCGGGCAACGACCTCTCCGGCCAGCCGGCACCGACGCCCGTGGCTTCGTCCGGGGGTCTCCTCGGTGGAGTCATCACTACGCTCAGCTCCGCGCTGGGCGGCGGCAACAACTCAGGTTCAGGCTCGGGCTCGCGCTACGTGGGTAACACGAGCGCCTTCATCGGCGTGGCTCCAGATTCGCACATCCTGAACATGAAGGTTGGCGACGAGAACGGCGTGGTCGACGTGTCGCAGGTCATCGCATCCATCGACTGGACCGTCCAGCACAAGAACGACCCCGGTCTGAACATCAAGGTCATCAACCTCTCCTACGGCACGACGAGCGGTCAGGCGTACACCCTCGATCCCCTCGCGTACGCCGCGGAAGTTGCGTGGAACAACGGCATCGTCGTGGTGACCGCGGCCGGCAACGGGGGTAACTCCTCGGCCAGCCTCAACGATCCCGCGTACGACCCCTTTGTGATCGCAGTCGGCGCGGCCGACACGATGAGCACCAACACCTACGCTGACGACGTTGTCGCCTCCTTCTCCAACGCGGGAGACGGCACGCGCAACCCGGATCTGGTTGCCCCCGGCGTGCATGTCGAAAGCCTTCGCGATCCGGGCAGCAACATCGATCTGCAGTACGGATCGACCGCGACGGTCGGCACTCGGTTCTTCCTCGGCAGCGGCACGTCGCAAGCCGCGGCCGTCGTCACGGGTGCGGTGGCGCTGTACTACTCCGCGCATCCGTACGCAAGTCCGAACACTGTGAAGAAGGCGCTCGTCAAAGGCGCGACACAACTGAACAATCAGCCGAACACCCTGCAAGGCGCGGGAGAGCTCAACGTGGCAGCGGCGATCGCGAACGATGACAACGCCAAGGCGCAGAAGTTCGCTCCGTCCAACGGCACGGGCACGCTCGACGCGGCGCGCGGTGGCATGGACGTGACTTCGAACGGTGTCGCGCTCACCGGTGAGACCGACATCATGGGCAACGCGTGGAGCTCTGCTTCCATGGCCCAGGCCGAGGCGAGCACCAGCGCATGGAACGGCGGCACGTTCAACGGCGCAGCGTGGTCGGGTGCCGGCTGGTCCGGTGCCGGCTGGTCCGGCGCGGGTTGGTCTGGCGCGGCCTGGGCTGGGGCGGGGTGGTCCGGTGCTGGTTGGTCTGGCGCGGCCTGGTCCGGCAGCACCTGGAACGGCGCCGGTTGGTCCGGTGCGGGCTGGTCGGGTGCGGGCTGGTCGGGTG
>DATMRA010000229.1:0-5375 GCA_035566535.1 Candidatus Acidiferrales bacterium
AGCGCAACTCGAACATAGGCTTCACCAGTCCGATCAGGTCCGCATTCGCGGCGAATCGCACGCGGTCAAGCTGCGCAACCGCCGAGCCGAGTGACAGGTAGGAGACGTCGACACTGACGACGTCGATCTTCTCTGGAATCAGACGCTCATCCAGCTGTGCGACGTTGGTGGCCTCGAGGTTCACAACGCGCGGGTCCTGGCGCAGCGATCCGAGCAGCTGACCGTGGCCGGCATCCACCGCGTAGACACGGGTGGCACCGTCGGCGAGCAGCACGCGCGTGAAGCCGCCCGCGGCCGCGCCGACGTCGAGGGCGATCCGTCCGGCGACGCTCACGTTGAACTCCTGCAGCGCGGCGCGCAGCTTCGCTTCGCCGCGCAGCGGGCCCCGCGGGGGAAACGCCAGAGCGTCGACTGGATGCGAACGCTGCCTCACGACGGACGTCGCTCGCGGACCTCGGTTGCGAGGTGCTCGGCGAGCTCGCCGGTGGCCACGTCCTCCTGCAATCCCTTCCGGACGTCGCGCACGCGGACCACGTCATCACCACGCTCGACGTCACGCCGGCCCACGACGACTACGTACGGCACCTTGCGCAGCTCGGCATCGCGCACCTTTGCCTGCATGCGCTCCCCCGGCTTGTCGTTGATGAGGGCGCGCAGACCTGCGGCCCGCAAGCGTTCGGCCAGTGCGTCGACGTAGGCCACGACCTCAGGGACGTCGTCCTGCACGGGAATCAGCTCGCACTGCACCGGCGCCAGCCAGAGCGGAAAGTGTCCCGCGTAGTGCTCGAGCAGGATCCCGAAGAAGCGCTCGATGGACCCGAACAGCGCGCGATGGATCATGACCGGTTGCACCTCCACCCCGGTGCTGTCGACGTAGTGGAGGTCGAAGCGCTGCGGCAGCTGCGTGTCGACCTGGATGGTCGACATCTGCCACGTGCGGCCGATGGCGTCGCGCGCCTGCACCGAGATCTTGGGCCCGTAGAACGTTCCCCCGCCTTCGTCCAGCTGCAGCTCGATGTTCATCGCCAGCGCTGCCGCGCGCAGCGCGTCGGTGGCTTCCTCCCACTCCTCATCGGTCCCTATCGCCTTGCCCTCGGGCTTTGTCTGCAACTCGAGGTAGAAGTCGGAGAGCCCGAAGTCACGCAGCAGGCCGAGGGTGAACGTGAGCAGCGACGTCAGCTCCTCCATCATCTGCGACCGCGCACAGAAGATGTGGGCGTCGTCCATCGTCAGGCCGCGAACTCGCGTCAACCCGTGCACAACGCCGGACTTCTCGTAGCGGTACACGGTTCCGAACTCGAAGAGCCGCAGCGGCAGCTCGCGATAGGAACGCATGCGGCTGCGGAAGATTAGGATGTGCATCGGGCAGTTCATGGGCTTCAGGTAGTAGCGCGTGCCCTCGTCCAGCTCCATCGGCGGGAACATGCTCTCCGCGAACCACTGGAGATGCCCCGAGATCTGAAAGAGATCCCCCTTGGTGATGTGCGGCGTGTTGACGAACTCGTAGCCGGCTGCCTCGTGCCGTTGACGCGAGTACTCCTCCATCAAGCGCCGTACGAGTCCGCCGTTGGGATGGAAGATGGGCAGACCCGAACCAATCTCCTCGGGAAAGGAGAAGAGGTCGAGCTCGGTTCCCAGACGACGGTGATCACGGCGCCGCGCTTCCTCGAGCCGCTGGAGGTAGGCCTGCAGCTCGTCTTCTGTGAACCACGCGGTGCCGTAGACGCGTTGCAACTGCTCGTTGTGCTCATCACCACGCCAGTAGACGCCTGCGACACGCAGCAGCTTGACCGCGGACAACCACCCCGAGTCGGGTACGTGTGGTCCGCGGCAGAGGTCGACGAACTCGCCGGTGCGGTAGACGCCGACAGTATCGACGTCGTCGTCGAGGCGGTCGATGATGGCGATCTTGAAGGGTTGCTGCAACGACTCGAAAAGCCGGCGAGCTTCTTCACGGCTCAACACCTCGCGCGTGAACGGGATGCGCAGACCGGCCAGCGCGTGCATCCGGGTCTCGATGCCGGCGAGGTCCTCCTCGCTGAAGTGACGACCGTCGGGGAGGCGGAAGTTGTAGAAGAAGCCGTCTTCGATCGCTGGGCCCACGTCGTACTGGGCTCCTGGGAAGAGCTCCGTGACTGCCGCCGCTAGCAGGTGCGCGGCGCTGTGGCGGAGGATATGAAGAGTCGGCTCGGGCGGCGCGTCGAGCGGCGGGCCGGCTTCTTCCGCCACTGCATCGTCGTACTCCTCTGGCATTGATTGAGTGTACGCGACCCTCTTTTCCCGCTGAGGGCCGCGTCCGTCCAACGAGCTCGCGCCGTATCAGCGGGAAATGGGCGTCGTGCTAGCTCGCGATAAGGCGGGACATGCCCCGAGGAATGTCTTCACGTTCGAGGTCAGCAAGCTGAGCTTCGGGATCGTAGGCCTGGGCCTGCAGTGTCATCGAGAGCTGGTGCGACATCGCCAGCGGACGCGAGCTGGCGCGCCGTGCTTGCGTGCGCAGGCGCTCGAGACGCTCAGGGTCGATCGCGCAGCACTGAACGCTGCAGTACTTTGCCGTGCGCTTCTTGACGCTCATGCCGCAGCCGCGCCGCGCACACACGCGATGCCCACCGGACGCGCTAACGAACCCTTCGACCTTACCGCCCGCCATTGCGTGCGCAGTGTACGTCGAGTTCAACATGCGTTGTCAACTACTTTTTAATCTTTCACGCTTTGGCGACGATATGCACAGCATCGTGCAGGATCGGCGGTGCGGAGTCAGTGCTCGATGCGCGCTGTGCACACTGTGGAGAACCGACAGATTGCGATTCCGGGACCGCGCATCTGGTTGTGCGCAAGCGGTGCGCAAAGCACGATGCCGTTATTCACCGCGACGCGAACGGCGCACGTACGACCCTCGCTGCAGTAGCGGGCGAAACCCAGGCACATTACTACTGTCCCTATAATGTTTCTCCATATCATCGGTATCAGGTTGACGCCATATCCTGAGGATCGCAATGCAATTCGACGCAGAAGGACCTGACGGCGTGCTCTCTCTCGACCTGCCCGGGTTGATTGATGTCGAGCTGTCGCCGATGCCGCTCGAGCGCTTCGCCGCAGTGCTCAGCCCCGAGGAGACCGCCCGTCTGCTCGACGAAGCCAGGGATGCGCAGGAGGTGTTCGCGGGTCGCACCGTATGGAACGTGAACTCCACCGCGACCGGCGGAGGCGTCGCGGAGATGCTGCAATCACTCGTTCCCTACGCCCGGTCTGCAGGCATTGATGCCCGCTGGACGGTCATCCAGGGCGACAGCGAATTCTTCCGCATCACCAAGAGGATTCATAACCAGTTGCATGGCTCGCCGGGTGACGGCGGCGCACTCGACGAAGCTGCGCGCGCCCATTACGAGGCGGTGCTCGCTGTCAACGGCGCCCGTCTTGCGGGGCGCGTCGGCGCGCGCGACGTCGTGATCCTTCACGATCCCCAGACCGCAGGCCTGGTGCCGCTGATGCAGGCTCAGGGCGCGGTGGTCGTGTGGCGCTGCCATGTCGGCGTCGACGAGCCGAACGACATCGTCCGCGGCGCCTGGGATTTTCTCCGTCCCTACGTCAGCCAGGCTGACGCGTACATCTTCTCCTGCGACGGCTTCGTGTGGGATGGGCTCAACCGCGAACGCCTGGCCATCATCGCGCCATCGATCGACCCATTCGCGGTCAAGAACTATCCGCTCTCTGCCGCAGACGAGGCTTCGATCCTGCGCGCCGGCGGCATCGAAGACAACGACACGACGGGCAACGCTCACTTCGCTCGCCAGGATGGCGCTGCGGGCGTGGTGACCCATCGCTCGAACGTCACGGAGTCGACGCGCATCACTCCAGGAACTCCGCTGGTAGTGCAGGTGAGCCGCTGGGACCGGCTCAAAGACCCAATGGGGGTGTTGCGGGGATTCACCGAATACATCGCCGAACAGAGCACCGCCCACCTGGTGCTCGCGGGTCCGGACGTGAGTCGCGTGAGCGACGACCCTGAGGGCCTGCAGGTGCTCGAAGAGATGCGCGCGGCGTGGCGCGCGCTAGCCCCGGCGCTGGCGGATCGGGTACACCTGGCCACGCTGCAGATGGACGACCCGGAGGAGAACGCGGTGATGGTCAACGCGCTGCAGCGCCGAGCCGCGGTGGTCGTGCAGAAGAGTCTTGCCGAGGGTTTCGGCCTCACCGTTGCGGAGGCCATGTGGAAGGACCGGCCGGTGGTGGCCAGCGCCCTCGGCGGGATCTGCGACCAGATCGAGGGCGGCGTATCCGGAATTCTCATCGATCCCAGCGACCTCCGTGCCTTCGGCGGCGCTGTAGTGCGGCTGCTCAGCGACAAAACGGCTGCCACCGCCATGGGTCAGGCGGCCCAGGAGCGCGTCCGAACGCATTTCCTTGGTTCGCGCCATCTGCGCCAGTATCTCGACCTGTTGACGCATCTCCTGCACGAATAGCAGGACTGCGGAGGCGTCTGAGGCACTCGCCCCCGTGTACGATGCGGCCGCGACGAGGTCGCACCCTCACCATCAGAGGAGAGACGACGTGACAGCCCTTGGCGCTCTCATCGTGGTCGCGATCATCGGTGTGATCACCTGGGTGGTGATCGGCGTCCGCCAGCGGTCCTCGGAGCCCGCAACATTTGCCGGAGCCGGGTCCTTCTATGCGCACATCATGTCGATCGTGGGAGTGACGACGGCGCTCGTCGGTGGTGCGGTTCTCATCAAGGCACTCCTCGCCTTCGCAGACCTGGCGTACTCCTATCAGGGCCTGGGCTTCGCCGGCCAGAGCTGCACGAGCAACAGCTCGGGCCAGACCACGTGCATCAACAACGCGCCGGCATTCGACGCCACTCCGCAGCGGACCGCTGATCTCATCCTCGCCGGCGCTCTGATCCTCATCGGTGCGGCCGTCGCGTACGGACATCGTGCGCTGTCGCGCAACCTTGCGACGCTGCCCGGCGGCCAACCGGGATGGGTGCGTCACGGTACGGTGATCGCTTTCACGTTGCTCTTCGGCTTCGCCGCCATTCTCTCCCTGGTCATAGGGCTCTCGTCGCTCGTTGTTTACTTCGCCACCTCCGGGACTCCCAGCACCATCCCTCTGTCCGGCGTCGCCGTCGGGAACGCCATGAAGCAGCCGTTTGGCGATGCTCTCGGTGCGGCGGTCGCTTTCGTACCCGCATGGATACTCGCTGTGCGCGCGCTGCTCCACGCACTCCGCCCCGGCGCGGCTTCCTCGCCGGCGCCTCCGCCCGTTCACGGAACTCCACCCGCCGGATAGCCAACGTCGAAGAGAGCCGAACGGCCGCTCCCTGGGGACGAGTGGCGGTTGCCGCAGCGTGCTGGAGGTGCCAGCCACCCCGAGAG
>DATMRA010000230.1:0-5539 GCA_035566535.1 Candidatus Acidiferrales bacterium
CAGACGCGGATCATCGACGACGTCATCCAGACGGATGCTGCCCTCAACCCCGGCAACTCAGGCGGCGCGCTGGCCGACAGCTCCGCCCGCGTTGTCGGCATCAACACTGCGCTCGCTGGCATCGGCGTCGGCCTCGCCGTGCCCATCAACTCCACCACCTCGCGCATCGTCAGCGCCTTGATGCACGAGGGGCGTGTCCGCCGCGCCTACCTCGGCGTCGCCGGCGCGGCCCGGCCCTTGCCGCCTCGATGGGCGGAGCAGCTGGGGCGCAAGGCGGCGATGGAGGTGTCCGACGTCGTGGCCGGAAGCCCAGCCGAAGCAGCTGGTCTTCGCCGCGGCGACATCATCGTCGAGGTCGACGCCAGGCCGGTCGAAAGGCCCGGAGACATCCAACGGCTCATGGTGGGCACCGCCATCGACCGCTTCATGGTGCTCCGGGTCATCCGGAACCGGCAGATCCATACCCTGACCGCGATCCCCGACGAGCTGCGCGCCGCCTGAGCCTTCACGGGAGGTGGCGGGGGACAATCGTTTGATGCGTCCCTGTGTCGGCCGGCTGGACGGTTCCCTCGAGATCCTCGGTGGTCTTCGGCCTGCCGCGCGGTCAGGGACGCAGGTGGTGCCGCTGACCCCCGCCGATGTGGTGCCCCTCCCGGATGACGCCACCCTGATGCACCTGCCGGGCAGGACCGCGTTGGCGCTCGACGATCGAGGGAATCCCTTCGTGGTCGACGGCTTCCTCACCGTAGCAGCGGTGCTGCCCGTCGGCTACCTGCGCACGCTGTTGCCGGCGGGCCGGGTGGAGGCGGGTGGGCGGCGGCTCCCGCTCTTCGGGTACACGGCGGTGGCGGAGCACAACGGCCGGCTTGTGGCTGCCGCGATCCGAACGGACACCTTGGCGTGGTGGCAGCCGGCCACGCGACGAACGGAGAAGCTCGGACCGGCGGTCGACGCCGCTCGGAGGGCGCTCCCCGGCAACCGGCTGGTCGACCACCTGGCGGTGTGCGCGCTGGAGAACCGCTGCTACACGGCGCAGAACACATTCCTCCGCCAGTACGAGGGTGCGCTCCCTGCTTCGCCCGCGTGCAACGCAGACTGCCTCGGCTGTATTTCGCTGCAGACCGACGGGGAAGCGCCGGCGCCGCAGCCGCGCATGCGCTTCGCACCCACCGCCAAGGAGCTGGTCGAGCTGGCCGATTACCACCTGGGCGGCAGAGAAGCCGCCATCGTCTCCTTTGGGCAGGGATGCGAGGGCGAGCCGTTGACGCGCGACGACGCGCTGGTGGAGGCGACGCGGGAGATACGGAGGCGGCACCCCGGCGCGACGGTGCACATCAACACCAACGGCAGCAAGCCGCACGTGCTGCGCGCGCTGGTCGAGGCAGGTTGCAACAGCGTCCGCATCAGCGCAATTTCGTTTACCGACAACATATTTCGGGCCTACTACCGGCCCGTCGGATACACCTTGGACGATGTCGTGGCCTGCGGCCGCGTGATGGCGGACGCGGGTGGCCAGGTCTGCATCAACCTGCTCACCGTGCCCGGCTTGAGCGACGCACCGGACGAGATCGAGCGGACCGTGCGCGCCGCACGGGAGATGGGCGTGCACCAGATTCAGTGGCGTTCGCTCAACGTCGACCACGACTGGCTGATCGACGTGCTGCAGCACCGCGGCCACGCGCTGGATGATGGAATCGGCATGGCGGCCGCGCTGCAGACGGCGCGCGAGCAGCTGCCCGGCGTCGAACACGGCAACTTCACACGCCCGGTGGCCGCGGCGCCGGCGTCACCGGCCGGCGTCTAGCCGTGGGCGTGATTTGCCCTGTGCTATCGTGGGTACATTCCCCAGAACGCGGATCACGAGTGCCATGAAGACTGGAATCCACCCCGAATATCACACCGACGCTGTCGTGCACTGTCTGTGCGGCAATACGTTCACCACGGGATCGACGCTGCCCGAGCTCAAGACCGAGGTGTGCTCCGTCTGCCATCCCTTCTTCACGGGCACGCAACGGATAATCGATACCGGCGGCCAGGTGGAACGCTTCCGCCGCCGCGCGCAGCGCGCCCAGAAGAATTAGATGGCGCGCCCGCTACGAGCGGGTGACCGGCGGTTCTCAGCGGCTCAGCGGCGTAGCATGCGTCGGGTGAAGCGTTCTCTCAGGCTGCGAGACGTATTCCTCACGGCGGCCGTCAACGCCGTCAATGCCCCGCCGACCACCTTCTTCTACGGCGGGCAGGCTGTCATCGAGGGCGTGCTCATGCGCGGCCGGCGCCACTACGCCGTCGCCGCCCGAAAGCCCGACGGCGCCATCACCGTGTTCAGCGAGGCGCTCAAATCTCGCGTGTACACAAGCAGTTTCTGGTCGAAACCATTTCTCCGCGGCGTCGCCGGCTTGATCGAGATGATTCACCTGGGCATGCGAGCCCTGCAGTGGTCTGCAGGCGTGCAGTTGGGCGAGGACGCGCAGATCAGCCCCGCGTTGATGCGCGTCACGATGGGCATATCCGTGATCTTCGGGTTGGGCCTGTTCATCGGCGCCCCGCTCGGCATCAGCGCACTCCTGCACCGCGCGCCGGTGCGCTCCATCACCGGCGTGGCCATCGAGGGCGTCGTCAGGGGGTTGATCCTGGTCGGATACCTGCTGATCATCGGGCAGGTGGGCAGCGTCCGCCGCCTCTTCCACTACCACGGGGCGGAGCACAAGGCGATCAACTGCCTGGAGAGCGGTGATCCAATCGACGTCGAGCACGTACGCCCGGCGAGTCGCCTGCATCCGCGGTGTGGAACCGGGTTCATCGTGGTGGTGGCATTCGTGAGCATCGTGGTCTTCGCGCCGCTCGGGCTTCTGCCCACGGCGGTGCGCATCCTCTGCCAGATCGCGCTGGTGCCCGTGGTGGCGGCGATCTCGTACGAGGCGATCCGCCTGCTCGCACGGAAACGGCACACGGCGATTGGGCGGATCCTCCTTGGCCCCGTGCTGGCCACGCAGCTGCTGAGCACTCGCGAGCCCGATGACCGCCAGATCGAGGTCGCCATCGCTGCGCTGAACGCCGCGCGTTCCGGCGAAACGGTTGTCGGCGAGCTCGTCGCCGTGCCGTAAGAGTTCGAGACAGAGATGGCCGGAATCGAGGAACGGCTCGCGGCCCTGGAACAGCGGTACACGGAGTTGGGTCGCGAGCTTGCCGAACCCGACGCGTATCAGGACCACGAGCGCATCCAGCACCTGTCCCAGGAGCAGGCACGGCTGCGTGACGTCGTCGAGACCGCGAGGCGCTGGAAGGAGGCGCAGCGAGCTTCGAACGAGGCTGAGGAGATGGCGCGCGACGAGCACGACCCCGAACTGGTCGCGCTCGCCGAGGACGAGATCCGCGCCCAGCGAACCGCGGCAGAGCACGCGTATGCCGCGTTGCAGACCCTTCTGTTGCCGTCGGACCCGAACGACGAACGCGATGTCGTCGTCGAGGTGCGCGCCGGCACCGGCGGTGATGAGGCCGCCCTGTTCGCGGCCGACCTGTTCCGCATGTACGCTCGATACGCGGAGCGGCGCCGCTGGCGGGTGGAGGTCATCGATCAAAACGAAACGTCTGGACACGGCTTCAAGGAGATCGTCTTCGAGGTCCACGGTCGTGGCGCCTACTCGCGGCTGAAATTCGAGAGCGGAGTGCACCGCGTGCAGCGCGTGCCGGAAACAGAGGCGCAGGGGCGCATCCACACATCCGCAGCCTCCGTCGTGGTGTTGCCCGAGGCCGACGAGCTCGAGGTGGAGATCGACGAGAACGACCTGAAGATCGATGTCTACCGCAGTACCGGCCCGGGCGGCCAGAGCGTCAACACGACCGACTCGGCGGTGCGAATCACACATGTACCGAGTGGCCTCGTGGTGAGCATCCAGGATGAGAAGTCGCAGATCAAGAATCGCGCCAAGGCGATGCGCGTGCTGCGCGCGCGCCTGTACGACATGGCGGAGGCGAAGCGCGAAGCTGAGTTGAAGGAGACGCGCCGCCTGATGGTTCGCAGCGGTGATCGCAGCGACAAGATCCGCACGTACAACTATCCGCAGTCACGCGTCACCGATCACCGTATCGACCTGACGTTGCATCAGTTGCAGCGCGTGCTCGACGGTGATCTCGACCTGCTGATCGAACCGCTGGCCCAGGAGGATCAGGCCCGCCGCCTGCTCGAGGAAACCGAGGCGGTCGCGGTCACCTGAGGTGGCGGTGTCCACGCGGACCCTGCTCGAGGTCGTCCGGTTGAGCACGACGTTCCTGGCCCAGCACGGCAGCGCGAGTGCGCGTCTCGACGCCGAGCTGCTGGCTGCTCACGCGCTGCGGCTGCGCCGGATCGACCTGTACCTGCAATTCGACCGCCCGCTGCGAGACGACGAGCTCGAATCGGTGCGCGAGATGGTCCGGCGTCGTGGGCAGGGCGAGCCCGTGGCGTACATCACCGGTGTGCGCGAGTTCTACGGACGCGAGTTCGCTGTCAACCGCGATGTGCTCATCCCACGTCCGGAGACGGAAACGCTCGTGCAGGTGGCGCTGGACCACCTCCGGGCCGTGGCGGCCGGCAGGAGCGTGCTTCACGTCGTGGACCTGGGAACGGGGAGCGGCTGCATCGCCGTGACGCTCGCCTGCGAGCTTCCCGATATCAGGCTGACGGCGACCGACGTGAGCGGCGCCGCGCTCGAGGTTGCCCGGGCCAACGCCTCCCGCCACGGGGTCAGTGAGCGCATCACCTTCGTCGAAACATCATGGGCCGACGCGGTTGACGGTCCGATCGACGTTGTGGTGAGCAACCCGCCCTACGTGACCGACGCCGAGCTGGCGGAGACCGAGCGCGACGTGCGCGCCTTCGAGCCGGAGACGGCGCTGCTCGGTGGCGAGGACGGCCTGCGCGCATACCGTGCCTTGCTGGAGTCGATTCGCGACCGCATGAACGCTGAAGCCGCCGTGTTTGTCGAGGTGGACCCGCGTCGTGCCGGGGGCGTTCTCGAGCTCATGCCGGCTGCGCTCCCGGGATTCTCCACGGCGCTGCACGCCGACCTGACGGGACGTGCACGGGTGGCCGCCTGTGTGGAGCGGCGCACCCTCCTTGCTGGGGCGGGGGGTTAAAGGGTAGTGTCGGCGCAAATCCCACATGACCCCAACCCTCGACGAAACCACGGCCATTGTTGACGTGGTTGACGTAGACCGGCCGGTACCAGCCGGGGGCGTGGCTGGAGCTCAGCGACGGGTGGCGGTGACTCTCGACGATGTCGAGAAGCGCTTCGGGGATGTGGTCGCGGTGACCGGCGTGAACCTCGAGATCGGCGACGGAGAATTCTTTTCGATGCTCGGCCCGTCGGGCTCGGGCAAGACCACCACACTCCGATTGATCGCCGGTTTCGAATCCCTGACGCGCGGCCGGATCTCTTTATACGGCCGCGACGTGTCGAAGATTCCCGCCTTCGAGCGCGATGTCAACACGGTCTTTCAGGACTACGCGCTCTTTCCACATATGAACGTGAACGAGAACGTGGGCTACGGCCTGATGGTG
>DATMRA010000231.1:0-11041 GCA_035566535.1 Candidatus Acidiferrales bacterium
CCCAGCATCCGTTCCGAGTAGTAGGCGTGCAGGCGCA
The DNA here is from genome assembly GCA_035566535.1 of Candidatus Acidiferrales bacterium. Taxonomy (GTDB): domain Bacteria; phylum Chloroflexota; class Dormibacteria; order Aeolococcales; family Aeolococcaceae; genus JAFARE01. The sequence goes on from DATMRA010000231.1 coordinate 38, forward strand.
CCGCCTCCCATTCCGACTCGTTGAGCGGCGCGGGCTTGTCCCATACCGATGTCGTCACCGTGACGCGGCCGAGATCGTGTGCGCGCGCAGCGATGTGCAGTTCCCGCCGTTCATCCGAGCTCATCGCGCCACGTTCCGCCGCAGCAGCGGCGAGGGTGGCGACCCCACTCGAGTGTCCCGTGAGGTGAACGGACTTGAGGTCTGCGAAGTCGCCCATGACGGCGGCCGCCTCGAGCAGCCGTTCATCGTCGATGAAACGGTGCGGCTCAGGTTCCGCAGCGAGCAGCCGTTCCCAGGCTGACGGCGGCTCAATGACTGCAAGGATCGCGGCGGGGTCGCGGCAAAACTCGTCGACGAGTGCCGGGTCGAAGGCGCCGCCGGAGCGCTTTCGAGCCATCGTGACCGCGCCCTCTACACCGTGAAGCCGGTGATGGATCTCAAGCTCGTTGCACAGAGTCATCACGCGCACGCCAACCGGGTGGTCGGTGCCCGGAATCCCGTTCGGTGCGCCGCCGCCGTCCCAGCGTTCGAAGACGAGCGCCAATCCGCCGATGACGCGGCCTGAGAATCCGAGGCGGGTGGCCAGCATCTGCGCTACTTCGCAGTGACCGGCGAGGTACCCGCGCCGCTTCTCGGGTGTATAGCTGAAGAGCTTTTGCACCATGCGCTCGCGCTCTGCAGGCTGACGATCGGCGCCGAAGGACTCCATCACCCACCGTCCGAAAGCCTCGGGATCGCCGTAGTCCAGGTGCTGCGTGTCGCGGCCAAATGAGAGCTCATCGACGAAGTACGCAGCGGAGTCAGCGGATCCCGCGGTGCAGCCAAGCATGCGCAACTGCGTGAGGTCGTAGAGATCGACGAGTTCCGCGCGTGAGAGCCCGACGCGGCGGCCGAGCTCGAGGCTCAGAAGGCACGTGCGAATCGCGTGCTCCATCGGCAGCCCGACGCCCAGATCTGTGGCCATGGCGAGGATGCCGAGTACCTCAGCGAGCCGCGGCTCCCGCCGCTGTGCATCTCCCATTGCGCGAAGCGTACCGATTCGCGCCGTCGATCTTTCGGAGCTACTCCTCTACGTGATAGTGATCCGAGATCTGCTGCCACGATGCGGCGTTGACCCCGCCGGGCAGCGGGGTATTGCCGTCGAAATAGCGGACCGCACCCGTTTCAACATTGCGGTACTCGCCCGGGCTGACCAGCGTGCCCGCCGGAAAGCTGACCCCACGAGTCACTGCCTCTTGTGCATCTTTATGGCCGGGGGTGTGTCCCTCAGCGTGATAGTGATCGGAAACCTGCTGCCAGGAGGCAGCGTTGGGGCCGCCCGGTAGCGGCGTGGTGCCATCGAAGTAGCGGACCGCGCCGGTCTCCACGTTGCGATACTCGCCCGGGCTCACCATTGCTCCTGGACCGAACCGGACGCCGTGCTGAGTCATTGCCGGCCCAGTCTAGCCGTCCGGGAACCTCAGCCCGGAGCGTACGCGGTAACTCCCGCTGGTATTCCCCTGCAAAGGCGTTTCGGTTCAACCGGTGGACGCGAGCGCCTGCCATCGGCTACACACCTGGAGGATCGAGAGATGGCCCCCAGACGGGTTATCGCGGCGGCGGCCGTCGCCGCTGCTATCGTCGGCATCGTGCTGTTGCTTCTCCCCATGCACGGGAGCGGTTCGTCGCAGCCTGGTGGCGGCGGGCGCTACTGACGCCGGTCACGATCGCTGGCCTAGCGACGGCGCTCCCGCGTTATCGCCTCGACGGTGACGAGCTTGCGGCGCTCCTCACAGCCCTGTGGCCGCGCCTCGCGCGTCGCGGTCGGCACCTGGCGGCCGATCTCCGCGACGACGTCCGCTTCGTCACCCGTCCGATCACTGAATTCGGCGCGCCCCTCAGCCCAACGGAGCAATCGGCGCGGTACATGGTCGAGGCCGTCGCGCTTGCGAGTGGTGCCGGTGAGGCTGCGCTGGCTGACGCGGGTGGATCGCCCGATGACATCGGTCTCCTTGTGGTCGCCTCGTGCACCGGCTACGTCCTTCCCGGTGTCGACGTAGCACTCGTGCCGCGTCTGGAGCTGCGCGAGGACGTTCGCCGAATTCCGCTCGCGCATCTCGGCTGCGCGGGAGGTGCGGGTGCGCTTGCGTGCGCGAGCGACTGGGTCCGCGCGCACCCGGGCGAACGCGCCCTCGTCGTGGCCGTAGAAGTACCCTCCCTGACGTTCCGTCCCGCGGATACGTCAGCAGACAACCTGCTGAGCGCCCTGGTGTTCGGAGATGGGGCCGGGGCGGCTGTGCTTCAAGGTGGCGATGAACCAGGCCGAATCGGTATCGGCCGCGCCGCCAGTCATCTGGTCCCCAACAGCACCGCTGCCTTGGGCTATGAGCTGGTGGACGACGGCTTCCGCGTCATCGTTTCGCGGCGGCTGCCCGACATCTTGAGCGCTCACCTGCCGGCGATCGTCCGAGAGTTCTGTACGGTGCCGCCGGATGAGCTCGATGCGATCGCTGTGCATCCCGGTGGCCGGGCCATTGTGGAATCGGTTGTTCGATCACTGCAGCTGCGCGAGGAGCAGGTGACCGCAACGCAAACGGCAATGCGGTCGAGTGGCAACACGTCCTCGGCCGCGTTGTTCTTCGTGCTCGACGAGCTCGCCCACCACTTGCCGGCCCCGTCGGGACGCGGCCTTGCGATCGCGTTTGGACCTGGTCTCACCGTGGAGCTTCTCGAACTCACATGGCGCTGCTGAGCCCTCGCGGCCGCGCCGCGGTCGTGTGCGCGATTGCCGTGCAACGCCTCTTCGAGCTGCGCCTCTCGGCACGAAACCGCGTGCAAGCAGGACCGGCCTCTCAGGCGTCACCCCGCACCTATCCAGCCATGGTCGCGGCGCATGTCACGTTGTTTGCTGTGTGCGCGTGGCCGCGGCGCGGGCGGCGAGTCCCGCTGCCGGTGGAGATCGCGGCACTGACAGGTGTGGCGGCAGCGCTGGCACTGCGTATATGGGTGATTCGCACATTGGGGGTCAGCTGGAATGTCACCGCGCACGTCGAGCCGGGACTCGAAGTCGTCACCGCCGGTCCGTACCGTCGTGTTCGCCATCCGAACTACGTCGCGGTGATGCTCGAGTTCGCATGTCTCCCCGTCGCGGTGGGAGCGTTCCCGGAGGCTCTGATCCTGTCGGTGGCGAATGCCGCAGTCTTGATACCGCGAGTGCGTGCGGAGGAATCGCTGCTTGACGACGTGCCCGGCTACCGTGCGGCATTCGCGGGCGTTCCCCGATTCTTTCCGATGCCGGGCCGGCGCAGCAGTCAGAATCCGGTCAGCGCTAGCCAGTCGCGCGGCGAGAGGTCACGGAAGCTGTTGTAGCCGCAGTTGATGGCGAGCAACTTGCTCAGTGTTGATGGGTCTTTCGCAGCTCGGGCCACCGCACGGCGACTCAACCACGGCGTTCTCGCCATCAGCAACGCGAGGCTTATGACGCGTCGACGGTCGCGCCAGAGCTGCATGTGATCGATCCGGTAGCGACGCGCTGCGGTATCGGCTGAGATCTCTCGTCGCAGGAGTTGCCCTACCAGACTCGCGAGTTGCTGCGCGAGCTGCAGCCCGATCGCCAGGCCCTCCCCGGTCGTAGGGTCGTCGTAACCGGCGGCGTCGCCAACGAGGAACAGGCCATCCCCCGCCACTGTCTGGGCGCGCTGGCGGAACTGGCCGGCCGCGAGTGGACCGGCGACCAACTCCGCCCCCTCGAGGGCCGGTACCGCGTGGCGCGCAGCTGTTTCGTACGCGCCAGCAATGCGCCCAAGCTTCTGCCGGCTCGCGAGTACCGACACGAGGAGCGTCTCGGGCCCCACTGGCGCCTGGTACCACTCATGGTCTCCGGCCAGCGTGACGACGATTGCGCGCCGGCCGCGCATATCCAGATGCCAATGTCCGGCGAGCCCGTAGCGTCCCTTGTCGCGAGATGGTGTGCTCAAACCGGCCCATCGACGCACGCGAGAATGGAGGCCGTCTGCCGCGACGACGACGTCTGCACGCAGCTCACGTCGAGCGGTCGTGACCCCTGCAATCCTCCCCTCCGTATCACGGAAAAGGCCGGTCACCCCTTCGTCTTCGTGCATCGTCACAAGCGCCTCACGACGCAGTGCACCGACCAGCACCTCGTCAAACGTCGTGCGGCGCACGCCAAGCCCCCACGGTTCGCCGCCCAGCGGCGAAGGACCGAACGGCGCGTAGGCGGTGGGCCACCCTCCGGGGTGCGTGTACTCAACGCCATGCAACTGCTGCGCACCCGTGTCGAGCACGGGTGCAAGCAGGTCTAGATCACGAAGGACGCGCACTCCCGGCGGCATAAGTCCTTCGCCGCAGGCCTTGTCGCGGGGAAATCGAGCGCGATCAAAGACAGTGACCGCGTGGCCGGCTCGAGCGAGCAGCAGAGCCGTCGTCGCGCCACTCGGTCCCGCTCCAACGACGGCGATCTCGGTACGCTCCAGGCACCTCATCATGGCGCGGCATTCGCGCTTGCTGCTACCGGTGGTTGGCGTCTTCGGCGCGGAACCAGGCGACGGTTGAGGCGATCGCGTCGCCGATTGGCCGTGGCTTCGTGCGGAGGCATTTGGCTGAGGCTTTACACGGCGACAGCAGCGGCGGCATTGCGAACTGCGTCCACGGATCGCTCGACATCCGACTCATCCGTCGACCAATTGCTCACCGACACACGCAGCACATCTTGGTTGTGCCATCGCGAACCCGACATCCACACGGTGCCGTCGGCGATGAGACGAGCCACGACGTCTCGGGTGCGTTGATCATCGCCAAAGCTAATGCAGACCTGCGTGTAGTCGACGTCGTTGAGTACGCGCGCGCCTTCGATGGTCGCGATGCCCTCGGCCAGGGCCTGAGCGTGCCGCACGAGTCGCTCCACGAGGTCGGCAACGCCGGCGCGTCCCAGTGATCGCAGCGTCGCCCAGACCGGAACCCCGCGCGCGCGACGCGAGAATTCCGGCACTTTCTCCAGTGGGTCGCCGGGTCCGGAATCGTCGGTGATCAGGTAGCTGGCATGCGCTCCGAGCGCAGAGCGCAGCGCGATCCGGTCGCTGACGATAGCGATGCCGCAGTCATACGGAACGTTGAGCGTCTTGTGTGCATCGGTGCCCCAGGAGTCGGCCGCCGCGATCCCGTCGACGAGATGTCGCAACTTCGGTGACGCGGCGGCCCAGAGGCCGAAAGCGCCGTCCACATGCACCCAGGCACCGTGCCGGTGCGCGACGTCGATCGCATCCACCATGGGGTCGAAAGCCCCCGAGTGGACGTTGCCGGCCTGCAGGCAGACGATCAACGGGGCGCCGAGATCGACACTGCGGAGCGCTTCCTCGAGAGAGTCAGCTCGGATGCGGCCCTGGTCATCCACTGCGACGGCCTGAGGCTCGCCCAGGCCCAGGTAGCGGAGCGCGAGGTCGATCGTTTCGTGCCGCTCTGCGCCGACGAGGATGCGGACACGAGGCGCTCCGCTGAGTCCGTCGCGCTGCAGATTCCACCCGACCCGACCCAATACTTTCGAGCGTGCAGCGGCGAGACACGCGAAGTTGGCCATCGTGGCACCCGTGACAAAACCGACGTCGGCGGCGGGCAGACCGAGCAGATCCAGCAGCCACGCACCCGCGATCTCTTCGAGCGCGGCCGTGGCCGGGGTGGCGTAGCGCAGGCCGGTATTCTGGTCCCAAGCACTCACCAGCCAATCAGCCGCCAGGGCAACCGGCAACGTGCCGCCGATCACCCAGCCATAGAATCGGCCGGACTGCATCGCCATGAGGCCCGGCTCGGCGTGGGCACCGAGAAGATCGACGACGTCCTCCGGCCGAGTCGGTTCTTCGGGCAACGCGCCTCCAAATGAGGACAGCAGCGCGTCCGCGCCGGCACGCGGCCCGACGCGCCGGTCGCCGACCGTTGCAAGCCATGCCTCGGCGTGCTTCCTGGCGTGGGCCAGCACCGAGTTGTATGCCTCACCGCGAATCGACATGTCCCACCTCCAACTGGGTGTCGTGCCTCAGCGACGAGCAGCCATCGCGCCCGCCCATTGTGCGTGGATCGCAGCCGCCTCGAATTGCCCAGCCAGGCGTGTACGGCAGCTTGGTGCGCTTGATGGTCTCGATCACGTCTGGGTCGGCTGGTAACCAAGCCGTGGGGGAGCTGCGCGAGCGCACGAAACCCTTCGAGTCGTAAGAAAACGGCTGGCCTCCGCGATCTCTGTAGAGGAGAGGCGCTCACAAGGCGTCGCCTCGGAACAAGCCGTCCGCGAGATCCGAAGGGCGAACGAAACATCATGAGGAGGTCTTCACATGGGTGCGGTAGATACGGGATCGGGATCGGACGACGCTACGTCTCGTCGACGCCTGCACCACCTTGTGATATGCAGCGCTGCTCGCCAGTGGAGTGGCGTTCCAAGGGGTGCCATCGCAGCCGCAACAGCCCTCATAGGCATGAGTTTTCTGGCCGGATGCGCCGGGTCGCCAACGACTTCGCACTCCTCCTCCAGCGCCACACCGAGCACGACAGGCGGTCAGCTCGCCGTATTCTCTACCTCGCTTGGTCCGCGCGGGGTCACCGTCGACGGCCAGGGCAACATCTACGTCGCCGACGAGGGCGCGCGTCAAATTGTGAAGCTGTCGCCATCTGGCCAATTGATCGCGCGGCTTGGAGCTGCGATCCCGCTCAACCATCCGGTGAAAGTAAAGCTCGATGCACAGGGCAACCTTTGGGTAACAGAACTCGGGGGCAACACACTCGCGAAGCTTTCAGGGACGGGCCAGTTGCTCGCACGGTTCGACGCGGCCGCTTCGGGTGGCTTTAGCGAACCCAACGGGGTTGCCCTCGATGCCCAGGGAAACGTCTATGTAGCCGATGTCTTCAACCATCGGATCGTGAAGCTGGCGCCGAGCGGTCAGGTACTCGCCACGTTCGGATCCGAAGGCAACACTCCAGGTGCGTTCGAGGAACCACACGACGTCGCCGTCGACGCGTCGGGAAACATCTACATAAGCGACACACGAAACAACCGCGTTCAGAAGCTCTCCCCAGACGGTAAGGCACTGACGCAATGGCCGGTCAATGACCCACGAGGGATCGCCGTCGGTGCGTCTGGGAACGTTTACATAGGCGACCTGGGCACGGGCAGTATCGACGAGCTGTCACCGACAGGCACCCTTCTTCGGCACTTCGGCGCCCCTGGCCGTGGACGAGGTCAGATCACTCTGCCTGCAGGAGTGGCTATTGACGCCGAAGGGAACGTCTACGTCGCCGAGGGCGATCCGGAAGACGGCAGCCCCTGCCCCTGTCGCGTGCAGAAGTTCGCAGCAACAGGCCCGGTCTTGACAGTATGGGTGTGACGCCAGACAGCGAGACCGAACGACGGCAGGCTCCGACGGCAATGCGGTTGGTGTGCTCCTCGTTCTGCTCTGAGCGCCTGGATTTGCGTCGGTGCCGGCTCATCGAAGGGGTGGAATCCGCGGCCCACGCCTATCAATGGAGGTCTCGTCTTGCGTCGCTAACCCGGACGCGTCGACAGTCAGAAGAGTCGCGAAACACCCGGTACAGCAACCAACTGAATTCCACGCGCTCTGAGGGTTTCGGCCGATTGCGACGGAAGTTGTGCCTCGCCAGTACTACGCTCTGCGTCTGAGTTGACCGGGAGGAAGCGTGGAGCCTCCGAAGAGCCCATCACGACCTGAGCATTGGTAGCCCGGAGCCGATCGTCTGCAACGCGAGGTTGACGATAAACAGGTCGGGCGAGCTCATGAACGTCGCCGCGCACAGAACGGCCACCAGCACACTCGAGTGAGCCGCACGACGGGAAATGGTCGTCATCGTGACTCCCGTTTTCTCTGTGCCGGATCTGCGCCGGTAGGAAGGCGTGCTTCCCGGAGATCCACGCGCTCGCCGCGCATCGGCACGCCCTCTCGGAGCAACCGCTCTCGCTGCTCCGCCCCTTTCGGCAGACGCCCGTCCGCCCGGACGACGCGATGCCATGGAAGGTCGTGGATCGCGGCCAGAACGTGCCCGACCAGTCGCGGCGCATCGGGATCGATATCGCCGTACGTGCGCACGAACCCCCTGGGGATCGCACGTACCCGCTCGACGATGCGCGCCGTGCTCGTCTCGCCACGCCCCCGATCGACACCTCCCGGTTGCGGTGAACGCGTGGTGCGGTGTCTAGCCCTCATCGGCGAGCCGCTCGAGCAACTCGCGCATCAGCGCCGTCTCCCCAGACGTGAGAGCGCCCGCTCCGCGGTCCACAGCGGCCGACACAACGCTGAGTGCCGCTGACAGAGACCGGCGGCCATCGGCCGGGACGCTGAGACCATCATCGCCCGCGATCGCGCGAAGAACGCTGTCGCGCACGCGTGCCGACAGGTTGAGGTCGCGCGCGTCCGGCGGCTGCTGGATCAGCGCCAGGGTCACGCCCGAACTGGCGGCGAGGATGTCGTCGGCAGCGTTCGTCGCCGGCACCAGTAAGCGTCCCAGCTCGGCGGCGGGCTCGAGGGTCTCGAGCAGCATCGCGCGCACCTCCGCGTGCACTCCGCAGGGCACGCCGATCTTGACGTTCCCGTAGATGTGCACGTAGGCGCTGGGGAACTCGAGGCCGAAGGCTACGTGGCTGTCCCAACCTTGTCGGATGTCCTCGATCGGATCGCCGCCGGCGAGGCGCCGCTGACCCAGGAACTGTCGGAAGCCGTGGCTCACGACCGCATCGAGCAGCGCTTGCTTGCTTCCGAAATGGTGGTAGAGCGTCGGCGCCTGCACTCCCGCCCGTTCGGTGATCTGGCGCGTCGACACGGGTCCACCGCCGGCCTCGTCGAGGAGCTGAGTCGCCGCCAGCAGGAGCCGGTCGCGTGCTTGCAGATCAGCCTGGTCCAGAGAGGTCGGCGGCGATGTGGTCACGGCCCTTCAGTATATCAGTGCTACACTCCTTGAGGCCAAAGCCGTGATGCGAGCTATAGCGCTGATACATTCGACAAGGAGTCCCATGACCATCGATCTGCCCCCAACGATCGCGCGTTTCGTCGAGACCAGCAACCTCAGAGACGTGGACGCCTTCGTGAGCTGTTTCGCCGCCGACGCCGTCGTCGAGGACGACGGCGGCACGTATCGCGGCCTCGACGAGGTGCAGGCGTGGAAGCAGAAGACACAGGACACCAACCGCTACAGGATCGATCCCGTTCGCCTCGAGAGGCGCCGCGGCGACACGATCCTCACCGCCACGCTGACTGGCGACTTCCCCGGCAGCCCGGTCGACCTCAACTACGCGTTCACGATGGTCGGCGACGCCATCGCGGCCGTGCGCATCTACCCGATGTCGGAGGACGCTCGAACCATCCTGGGATGAAATGAGGTAACACCCCTCGTACAGCCCTACGAAGCCGCAAAGCGACCAGGAGAGTTGAGGTCATGGATGACGACAACTGCGGGCATCCGGGAGAACACGAAAGCCATCCGCAGGGAACCTGACCCGCGACACACAGTCAGCAGGGCGCCGTGGCGATGGGTGCCGGTGTGGCGCAGGTCATTGCCCCCTGCACCTGGATGTTGCTGACCAGCAATTGGCCGTTCTGGCTGACGACTGTGAGGATGAAGGTGAATGCTGGCGTGTAGTCGGCACGAACATTCGCGGTGCCGCCGCTGCCGCTCGGCTGCGCGATCGACACCGCGTAGTCCGGTGGCGCCGCCTGGCAGTGGCAGAGCAGGTTGTGTCCTCCCCCGTGCCCCCCGAGCGAGTTGATCTCCGCCTGCGTGGCGGCGGCGAGCGTTTGCGCAAAGTCCGAGGTGAACGGACAGGAGCTGTAGGAGGTCGGACCAGAGCCGCCGGCCACCCCCCCGCCCCCCTCGCATGTCGACCCGTCCGAGTGGTACACCTGAGCGGCGACGGCGGTCAGCTGCTGCGCGGTCGGCCCAGGCGTGGCGGTCGGAGCCGGTGTCACCGTGACGGTGACCGCCGCTGACTGCGTAGCGGTCGGCGTGCCGCCGCAGGCGACCACCAGCAGGCCAAGGGCGAGCATCGGCCCCCACAACTCGAGGCGCACCGGTACCGGGCGGCGAATCACAGCTGTCTCCTCCTGCGAGCGCGGCCAAGCCTATCCGCATGCACGGCTTCAGACAAGTGGCATGTAACGAGTCATGAGGAAGATCGCTTAGTCGGTCGGATGAGGTCGGCGCAGCAGCCAGTCGAGGTCGCAACTGGAAGCTACCTTGCCAAGGTCTATCGATTCGAGTTCAGATCCGCGGCTATGCACCTTGCGTAGCACGCTACGTCCAACCGCTCGGTGACGCGCAGGTCGAGGTTAGGAGCGCAGGAAAATTAGATAAAAGGCCGCGAACACCACGACAATTCCGACGTTTGCTATCAGCCGCTCCGCGAACTGGTGGCTGAAGAACACCACATCTACGCAGACTACGGCGGCTACCAGCGCGAGCACGTAACAAACTACGAAGGGTGTCAGTCTTCCCATTGTTCCTTCCTACTCTAGCCTTCGTGCGTGACGAGTGTAGACGCCCGTGTGGTCAGCGTTGTTCCCGATTTGTTCTGCCTCGATCCCAGTGGAAATTGGGACGAGGTGGTGTCTGAGAGCGCAACTTCGGCCCCCGAATGGCACGCATTTGTGGTGTTGCGCGTCTACCGGAATGGATATCGGAGCGGCACTCGGCTGCGAACGTCGTCAGGGCTTTCGCTGGCCGTCGACGCCGCAACCTCCCGATTGATTCAAGCCGGAGCGGGCCTACGCCTGAGTGAGGCGTAGCCCTTGCAGGCCGCGCGACGCCCAGGCATCTCGTGCTCCCCATTTGTAGACGTCACGGGTCTGCAATCCCATGGGTGTCGGCAACCGCTTCAATAAAGCGCAGGCTGGTTAGAAACCACTCCGTGCCGCCCGTGCGCGCACGGCTGCGGTCGTGGTCGGCGGCCTCCAGTAGCTCGTGGAATTGATGTTCCCGCAGCAGCGCATCTTCGGTGTTCCTGACGTATAGCCATAGCAG
>DATMRA010000232.1:0-24134 GCA_035566535.1 Candidatus Acidiferrales bacterium
GGGGAAGCGTCACGGCGGCCTTGTTCATCCCATCAGCTGAAGGCGAGCACCACCAGGGTCGGGTTGTGGAAGCCGCTGACGCCACGGGTCCGGGCTATTTCGCCGTACGTGTAAAAGCCGGCGACTGGCGCGCCCTGTGAGTGCGAGCCGATGCGCTGCACCTCCTGGCGAATCCCTTCGTCGCCGAGCACGCCCCGGCGCGCGATGCAGTCGAACGCCAGGAACCCGAGCGGCGCCCGTCCCGAGCGACCCGCGACCGCTTGGGAACAGGCAGCATCGGTGGCCACCAGCACCGAGTCGCTGTCGCCCTCCATGATCCAGGCCAGTCCGCCCTGGGGAACCTCGGCGATGCAGCCGATCGAGCGGTCCTCGAAATTCGCCTCGGCGATGAAGCGCACCTCTTCACCGCTGCGCCGGCTGAGCCCGAACGGGTGGGTGAGCGCGAAGCGTGTGAAGGCTGCCGCGTCGGTGCGCACGTCGTCTGGAGCCTCCAGGCGCTCCAGGTAGACGTCCAGCGCCGGTCGGTCGTCGAGGGCGTGCACTCGGTTGCCGTGGCTCTCGGTCACCAGAAACGGTGCGCCGACGCGACCCCAGCCGTGCTGCACGCCGATGCCGAACGGCGCATCGGAGCTGATAGCCGCCGCTATCACGGCATCCTCCAGCACCTCGTCATTGAAGAGCTGGAAGGTCTTCTTCATCGCCAGGTCGTCCCCCGCGCAGCCGCCAACCAGCGGGACGGCCCCACCAACCACGCTGTACGCGCCGCGCACGACCTCCTGCTGATCACCGCCGAGGCCGTCCGTGAGGAGCAGGAGGATCTGATTTTCCGCCGCCGGTCCAGTCTCAGCGCAGGCCGCGACGGTGGCGCCGGCCTGGCGTAGATCGCTTGAGGCGTTGCGAGCGACGCTGGTTGAAACCGAGAAGCCCTTGCCACCGAGCGCGGCGACCACCACCCCGGCGTCACCGGGGCCGTCGGTCGCGATTTCGCCTGACGTCGAGCAGCCGATGAGGGGTGGCGCCGGAGCGACGCCGCGAATGCCGGCCAGCAGCGCTTGGAGGTCGTGGGCGGGGGAGACGAACGCCACCAGCAGGCGGGGATCGGCGCCACGCAGCGCTGCGGTGGCGGCTTCGATTCCAGCCTTATGCGAGTCCTTGGCTGAGGATGCGCCCACGCCGATCCACCGGCTGGCGGTGGCGGTGGATGTGGCGGGATCAACGACCGGCGTGCGGACTGCTTCCATGTGACAAAGAACCTCGGCACGGACCACGCGGGGAGCGAAAACGGCGGAGCCGCTGTCGGGCCGCCGTGCGCGATCCACCTTATGGCGTGATGGGTGCAATTGCGGCGCTTTGTGCCGATCGTGACGGAACGTTTGCACTCGGATTTCGAGCGGATCAGAGGTTCTGTGACAACGCGCTACCCGACGGCCGGATGTAGTATCGAACACCTGTTCGCTAGCCGGGGGAGGCGTAGGTGGCAACTGAGGCAGCGCTCGACACTGATCCGAGGACAGCGTGGCGGCTCGGTCTCAACCAGCAGCAGTTGGCGGCAGCCACTCACGAAGCGCAGCCGCTGATGATCCTGGCCGGGGCTGGGACGGGGAAGACGAGCACGCTTTCGTGCCGGGTTGCGCATTTCATCGAGACAGGCACGGCACCGCAGCGAATCCTCCTGCTCACGTTCTCCCGGCGCGCGGCCAGAGAGATGCTGGGGCGAGTGGAGCGGGTCGTCGGCGGGGGCGCGCAGCGTGTGTGGAGTGGCACGTTCCACGCTGTTGCCAGCCGATTGATGCGGCTGCACGGACGGGCAATCGGGGTTCAGCCCGACTTCACGATCCTCGACCAGGCCGACATGGCGGACCTCCTGGATTTCATCCGTGCAGAGCACGGCCATGAGCAGCGGGATCGTCGATTTCCGCGAAAGGGGACGTTGGAGACGATCTACTCGCGCACGGTGAACGCGCAACAGCCGCTCGCCCAGGTCGTGGAGCGCTACTTCCCATGGTGCACAGACGAGGTGGCGGCGATCGCGTCCATCTTCACGACGTACACCAACCGAAAGCGAGCGCAAAACGTTCTCGACTATGACGATCTGCTGCTGTACTGGAACGTTCTCGCCGGAGCCGAACCGGTCGCGAGGCAGATGGCCGAACGGTTCGACCACGTGCTGGTCGACGAATACCAGGACACCAACGCGCTGCAGGCGGAGATTCTGCTGCGCCTGCATCGACACGTAGCGAGCATCACCGTGGTGGGAGACGACGCACAGGCCATCTACTCGTTTCGCGCGGCAACGGTGGACAACATCCTGTCGTTCGCGAATGTGGTGGCACATGCGAATACCGTGACGCTGGAGCAGAACTACCGATCCACATCGCCCTTGGTGGCGGCGTCGAACGCAGTCATCGCGCTGTCGTTGCAACGCCATGAGAAGACGCTGTGGTCTGCCCGCAGCGGCGTGTCCAGGCCGGCGCTGATCACGTGTCACGATGAGGCGGACCAGTCCAACTTGGTGTGCGACTCGGTCCTGCGATCGCGGGAAGAAGGGACGTTGCTCCGCGAGCAGGCGATTCTTTTTCGCGCCAGCCACCACAGCGCTCTCCTGGAGGTTGAGTTGAGCAGGCGGAATATTCCGTTCGTCAAGTACGGCGGCCTTCGCTTCCTCGAGGCGGCGCACGTCAAGGATGTGCTGGCGATCCTCCGTATCTTCGAGAACCCATTTGATGAGGTCTGCTGGTTCCGCGTGCTGCAGCTTTTCGAAGGCGTGGGGCCTGCTGCGGCCAGACGGTTGATGAGCGCGCTCGGCGTGCAGCCGGCGACTGCAGTGAGTCCGCTGGTGGCTCTGCTGTCGCTGGAGGCAGACCTGGCCGAGCCTGCGCTGTCGGAGCTCGCCGCGTTCAAGGAGTTGGTGACTGACTGCGCTGCCGCCGGAGCGCCGCTTCCGGCCGCGGTCGAGATGGAGCGTGTGAGGCGGTTCTGCAAGCCGCTGTTCGAGCGCAAGTATCGGAGCGCGGATAGCCGGCTGGCCGACATAGAGCAGCTGGAGGGACTGGCTGCGCAGAGTCCCTCCCGCTCGGCTTTTCTTAGCGACATCACGCTAGACCCACCGGGCTCCACCGCAGATCTCGCTGGACCGCCTCTCGTGGACGAGGATTACTTGATTCTCTCCACGATTCACTCCGCGAAAGGAGGCGAGTGGGATGTGGTCCGGATCATCCACGCGGCCGATGGAATGATCCCATCGGACATGGCGACGGGCGACGCGGCCACGGTTGAGGAGGAGAGGCGTTTGCTGTATGTGGCGATGACGCGCGCACGGGATCGGATGGAGATCTATTTCCCCCTGCGCTATTACCGCCGGCCGCGGGGACGCGACGACGCTCACGGGTATGCGCAGCTGACCCGGTTCGTTCCGGAGGACATTCGGCGGCACTTCGACTCGATCGCGCCAACCTCCCGCGCAGCGTCTGAGGACGCTGATGGGCGAGGTGTCCGCTCCGGCCACGTCGCTGTTGACGCGGAGCTGCAGAAGCTCTGGTGACCGTCGGCCCGTAAAGTACCGCCAGTGATGGCGGACGAGAGCGGGCGGATCGTGGTGTCCGGGGTCAGCAAGACCTTTGGCGAGGTGCACGCCGTCACCGATCTGAGCTTCACGGTGGAGCCGGGCGCGGTCACGGGATTTCTGGGTCCGAACGGCGCCGGCAAAACGACCACGCTGCGGATGGTGCTTGGGCTGGCCAAACCCGACGCCGGCACTGCGGTGATCAACGGCCGTCCGTATGTGAAGCTCAGCGACCCGGGTCGCACGGTTGGGGCTGTACTGGAGTCCACCAGCTTTCATCCGGGACGCAGCGCGCGCAACCATCTGCGCGTTTACGCCGCGGCTGCTGGCGTGCCGGATCGCCGCGTCGGCGAAGTTCTTGAGTTGGTCGGCCTCACGCCGGCCGCGAAGTACGCGGTGCGCGGCTTTTCCATGGGCATGCGGCAGCGCCTCTCCCTCGCCACCGCGATGCTCGGCGACCCCAGGGTGCTCATCCTTGACGAGCCTGCCAACGGACTCGACCCGGAAGGGATCGTCTGGTTGCGCGGCCTGCTGCGTCACTTCGCCCGCAACGAAGGCCGCACCGTGCTGGTCTCCAGCCACGTGCTGTCCGAGGTGGAGCAGACGGTCGACAGCGTGGTGATCATCGCGCGCGGCCGGCTGGTCCACGAGGGAACACTCGATGAACTACGCGGCGCAGGCAGCGTGACTGTCGTCGTCGACTCGCCCACGCCGGACAAACTGATGCAGGCGCTCGCGCCGTTGGGAGTCAAGGCGACGCCCGCCGCCGGCTCGACAATTCATGTCAGCGGCACGACCACTGCAGCGGTCGGGCACGCCGCCTGGCAAGCGAATGTCGAGCTGCACGGTCTGCGCCAGGAGCAGTCCAGCCTGGAGTCTGTCTTCCTGGAGTTGACCGACGATCGCACCACTGCGCCAGGTACCGCTGGTTCTTCGCAACCCGAACCACCGTCGCCGTCGGCGACGCCACCAGCATGATTCGGCTGTTGCGTTCGGAGTATCGCAAGGTGGTCACCACCAAGCTCTGGTGGGGGATGCTGCTCGGCGCCGTCGCCTTTGCGGCCATCGCGGTGATCGCGCAGATCGCCACCAACGGCATCCGGAACAATCCCGCCGGACCGCTCACCAATCCCGAAACCCAGCGATCGATCCTCTCGTCCGCGGCGGCCGGCTACGTCTTTGCGATTGTGGTCGGCATCATCATGATCACAACGGAGTTCCGGCACTTCACGTCGCGTCCCACGTTCCTGCTCGAACCGCGACGCGGCCGCGTGATCGTTGCCAAACTGCTGGTGGCGGGGGGGCTGGGCATCGTGTACGGGCTCGCATGTGTTGCTGCTGCGGTCGCGATCACGGTGCCGTGGCTGGCGGCGAAGGGCGTGACCCTCGGCTGGGCGAGCAACGGACTGATCGCGAGCATGCTGGGCATCCTGTTCGTCGTTGCGATCTATGCCGTGGTGGGAATCGGAGTCGGCGTGCTGTTCCGCAACCAGATTGCCGCGGTCATCAGCGCGCTTGTATTCCTCTTTGTCATCGAGCCGCTGATCGCGGCGATTCCCGGCGTCAAGGAGGCGTACCCGTACTTCCCCGCCGCTGCTGCGATGGCGCTCACCGGCACGATGCGCGACCAGCAGGTGCTCCTGGCGCAATGGCAGGGCGGTCTGTTGCTGTTCGGCTACGGACTGCTGTTTGCGCTGCTGGGCTGGATCCTCACGCTCTCTCGCGATATCCCCTGAGGGGCAGGCCTGTCACCTCTTTGACGGAGGAACTGTCGCCACCGCGACTGACAACGCGCGGCGATGAGCGAAGACTGCGGTGTAGCAACAACAACACCGTTGGAGGCTCACCCCAAATGATGTACCAAGCCGATTACCAGAGTACGAGGATGGCGATGGCCGAGCGGCAGCACGCGGCAGAACAGCGCAGGATGGCCCGCGCAGCCAAAGTGGCGGCGAAGGCAGCGCGTCCTCAGCGCGCCGGTTCGCGCCGAGTGTGGCGGGGCGCATTGGTGACGCTGTTCCGCGGACGGCCCTGGAAGCACGTCAGCGACCAGGTGGCCAAGTCACAGCTCCTCGTCGAGGTGCACGGCAGATAACGCCGCCAACCGCGCGCGGGCCTGGGTCGCGGCCACGAGGTTCTCCTTCGCCTCATAGAGGCGCAGGGCCTCATCGACCGCGACCCGGGCTTCGTCACCCCGGCCGGCCAGTTGCAGTATCTCCGCCAGATCCATCTGGACGCCGGCGCGCGCGTTGGGCCAGTCAGTGGCGGCGATCAACGAAACCGCATCACGCGCGAGGCTTTCGGCGGCACGGAACTCGCCACGCTGAGCGAGTACCTTCGCCCGCACCATCCGCCACCGAAACTGCGCATCGATGTCACTCGGGTCATGGGCCGTCGTGATCTCGGCCTGTTGGCAGATCTGCTCTGCTTCTGCGAACCGACCCTGCGCATACACGGCTTCGGCTAGGCAGCCAAGGCGCGTGCCGAGAAATCCTTTGTTGCCCATACGCTCCAGCATTTCGCACGCGGAGCGGAGGCGCGCTTCAGCCCCGGCGGGATCGCCGGCCAGCATCGCGATGTCGAAGAACTCCTGCGATGTGCCGGCCACATTCAATTGTTGACCGAGGTCTTCCAGGATCTCGAGCCCATGCGCGAATGACGCCCACGCCTCGTCGAATTTGCCCCCCATTGCCCAGAAGCACGCGAGCTCGGTCATCGCCAGCGCTTCGACTGTGCGCGCTCTCGGCTTCTCCAGAACCTCCTGGCACTGTCGGATTCCTTCGGCGGCAGCAGTACTTCCAAACCACGCGTTGGTGAGCATCCATTGCAGCGCCTGGGACTCTTCGAGCCGAGCACCCGCGCGCCTCGCGTGAAGGAGGGCTTGCCGAAATGCGTCGTCAGCATCGGCGCTGTCACCGACCCCCCACGTGCGGAACAGCCCGATCAGATGCCATGAGCGGGCAAGACCGAGGTCGTCTCCGAGTCGATCGAAAGCAGCCACAGCTGCCTCTGCTTGCGCGACCATTTCGTGGCTGGCTACAGACCCGGTCCAGATGCGGAGTCCCAGGCGCGCGACCATCGCGCGCGACACGGCGAGCTCGTTTCCCGCGATCCGTGCGCGCTCATCCGCCTCCCGGAGGGTCGTCTCGGCTTTGGCCAGCTCGCCGGCTCCGATCAATGCCGCAGCGAGCTCTGAGAGAAGCAGAAGGCGGCTCGAGTCCTCTGCCGGCAAGAGACGGGTGGCTCGCGTGAGCAAGCCGACTGCTGCCGGCATGTCACCGCGTGCCTGAGCGCGCGATCCGGCGGCCGCAAGTCTGGTGCCGGCAAGAATTGCGAGCCGCTCCGCTTCGTTGCTGCGTCCCAGCTCAGATTGATATCGCTGGGCTTGCTCCAGGTGATACCCCAAGATTTCGTCGTAGTCGGCGGCTCTGTCGCCCGTAATTCGCTCGAGCCAGGTCGCGAAGCGTTCGTGCAACTCAGCGCGAAGCTGTTTCGGCACGGCTTCGTATGCAGCGTCGCGAATCAGGATGTGCCCGAAGCGAAACCCGTCATCGCCGGAGAAAAGCGCTTGGTCGGGTTGAATGAACTCCTTGCGGGCCAACGAGATCAGGCACCCACCGATGCTTCCCCTCGCGTCCTCGTCGAGCAGCTCGACGACCGCGCCGCGATGGAAGCTCCTGCCCTCAATCGCAGCCCGCTCGATGACGGCACGGTCAGACGCGTCCAACCGATCGATGCGCGCGGCCAGGAGAGCCTGAATGGTGGGAGGGACCAGAATCGCTCCGTTGGTGGAGGGGGCGTCTGCGTTGAGCGCCAGCAGCTGCTCAATGAAGAGCGGGTTGCCCTCGGCCGCCTCCGCGACCCGCGCGCGGGCTTCCTGCGAGAGGTCTTCTGCCCCCGACTGCTCGATCATGGTGCGAGCGTCGCCTTCGGAGATTGGTTGCAGTGGGATGAGCACCGCATTCCGCCTCGGGACCGCCCACGACGGTCGTGATTCGAAGAGCTCGGCGCGCGCTTGGCACAACAGCATCAACGGAACGCCGGACGCGAAACCGATGACGTACTCGAGCAGATCGAGCAGCGTTGGCTCTGCCCAGTGCAGGTCGTCGATCACAACAATCAGAGGCCGTTCGCGCGCCAAGCCTTCGAACAGCTTGCGGAATGCCCAGAAGATCTCCGCGGGCGACCCGGAGGATTGACCGGTTCCAACGGCGGCCGCGATCCGCTCGGTGATGACTGGCGCATCCTCTTCGACCACCGCCGCCACCGCACCGGCGAGATCGTTGCCAGCGACATCGTTGACGATCTCGGCGAGCGGCCAGTACGTGATCCCCTCGCCGTAGGGAAGGCAGTGTCCGGTCACGACGCGAGCCTGCTGGCCCACGGTGAGCCGGAATTCGTCGGCGAGGCGGGATTTGCCGATTCCGGGCGGTCCGACAATCGTCGCCAGCACGCACGCGTTCTCACCGCTCACGCGTTCGAACACGCGTCCGAGCTGCTCGACCTCGTCGCCGCGACCGACGAACGCGGCGTTGCCTCGTCGACGATATGTCGCGGTGGTGTGCGAAACCCCAAGCAGGCGCCACGCGGGAAGCGGCTCCGGTTTGCCCTTCAGCACGAGCGCCGCCACCGGTTCTGCCTCAATCGTCCCTGCGCCGAGCCGCCACGTGCGCTCACCGATGAGGATTTCATCCGGCGCCGCGGCTTGCTCGAGACGCGCGGCGACGTTCACGGTGTCGCCAGACACGAAAGCCTGGCCGCGAGACGGGTCGCCGGCCACGACCTCGCCAGTGTTTACCCCGGTCCGAATTCGCAGGCGCACGCCCCATTCGCGGGCGAGCTCTTCGTTGAGCGTTTGCAAGCGCTCGCGCATCTCATGCGCCGACCGAAGCGCGCGAAGCGCGTCGTCCTCATGAACATTCGGAATGCCGAACACCGCCATGATCGCGTCGCCGATGAACTTCTCCACAGTGCCGCCATGGCGCTCGAGCACCGCTTGCATGGTGTCGAAATACCGCGACACAACACGACGAATGGACTCGGGGTCGAGGCGATCGCCGAGCTCGGTCGAGCCAACCATGTCGGAGAACAGGACGGTGACCGTCTTCCGGGCTTCGCGAGGGGCGGCGGTCGTGAGCGCAGCGCCGCACGCGAGGCAGAACCTCGCCCGATCGGGGTTCGCATCGCCGCACTGCGGGCAGGTCGACATGGGCGGAGTCTAGGCGCGCCTGGTGCGGAAGCCCACCACGCTTCCCTATGATGCCGGGCACGTCACGGTGGTACCGGAGGCAACATGGCCGCTCGCAAGGCGTATGTCGAGATGTTGGGGCGTACCCCGCTGTTCCAGAGTCTCACCAAGAGCCAGCTGGCCACGGTCCTGGAGACCAGCAAGGAGGTCGACCACCCTGAGGGAAGCACGGTGGTGGCTGAGGACGATCTCGGAGTGGGATTCCATCTGATCGTTGACGGCACAGCGATTGTCAGCCAGCACGGTCGCCGGGTGCGCAGGCTCGGTCCCGGGGATTCGTTCGGCGACATCGCGCTCATCGATGGCCGCCCGCGTACGGCAACGGTTCGCGCGGAGACCGCCTTACGCACAGTGTCGATGACCGTCTGGGACTTCAAGCCGCTGCTGACCGAGCACCCTCAAATCAGCTACAGACTGCTCCTCGACCTGTGTCGCCGGTTGCGCGAGGCGGAGAAGAAACTGCCGCTCTGACTACGAGGTCACTGCGCTTCGATTGTCAGCCAGCGCGGCGAGCACGGTCTTCATCTCGAACGCAGTGAGCCCTGGGTGTTTACTGAGGATCCGGGCAACGACGCCGGCGATATGTGGCGCGGCAAAGCTGTTGCCTGAAGCGGTGATCGTCCCCTGATTCAGCCACGGGACATCGAGTGAGATACCCGGTGCTCCGAACTCAACAGGTGGATTCGGGTTGTAGTCGAAATGCAACGGATCCTTCCCGCTGTGTGCGGCTACTGAGAATACGGCCGCGTATTGCGAGGGATAGCTCGGTCCTGGCACGTTGTTGACTGCGCAGACCAACATGACGTTGCGGAAGTAAGCCAGGTCGACGATTTCGTGAAAGAGCCCGTAGTAATCATGCTTGCCCGTGCTCAAACTCATGTTCACGACGTGCATGCCATGAGTTACCGCCCAGCGAATACCGGCGGCGAACACGGGTCCCTTTCCGGTCAGACGCGATCCGAGGACGCGCACGCTGAAAAGATCGCACTCCGGCGCGTTGGTGCGGATGATGCCGGCGCATGCGGTGCCGTGGCCGTAGGCGTCACCGTGCGCGCCTTCCGTTATCCGGACGCCGGATGCGGCTTCGGGGTCGTACTCGAGCGCGACGGCACCTTCTATGTGTCGCACGGCTGGATGCTTCTGATCGATGCCGCTGTCAACCACCGCAACCCGAATACCCGCGCCGGTGGCACCGTCGAGCGCCCATTCCCTCGAGATCACGTCGGGTAGCGACGAGGCGACGCGCGGCAGCCGGTCACCGTCGAACTGCTCAGACCACGCGGGCTGGCTCACTCCGGTTCCCGATCCCCAATGGATTCGAGGACGTCACGCAACAGCCGGACCGCGAGGCGGCGCTCCCTGGCCCCCGCATGGCCCAGCTCCTGAAACAGCGCGGCGATCTCGCCCAGGTCCTTGCGGGGCTGCGGCGCCGACGAGGCATGACGCTGGAGCTGCATCGCGACGTCCGCATCGGTTGCCGCGACCGCCAGCGACTCGAGCAGGACGCGACCGAGCTCTCCGAACATCGTGCTGCTCTCAATGACCAGCGCCGCCTGTCCGGCGAACAGCGCGAGGAGCTCCATGTCGCCGAGCCCCGCCGCGGATCGGTCCGCTCGGTCGAGCACCTCGATCACGCCGAGGACGCGCCGGTCCGTCTGCAGGGGCATGGCCAGGATCGACCGCGGAACGTAGCCGGTCGTTTCGGCGACGCTCGCCGCGAAGCGTGGGTCCGCACCGACGTCGTCGACTGCGATGGCCTGTCCGGACATCACGACCCAACCCGCGATCCCCTGGCTGGCCGGTATGCGCAGCTCGCGCACCGCTTCAGCTCCTTCGCCGGACGCCATGATGAACTCGAGTTCGTCTTCCGATTCAGTCAGGAGGGCGACCGAGCAGGCGCGGGCCGTAAAGAGCCGCCGTGCGGTCTCCGTGATGCTGTGCAAGAGGTCGCGGTGGCCGACGGGAATCAGCGCGGGTCCAAGGTCGGCCGCGAGCTGAGCGAAGACGGTGAGCGGATCACGTTCCGGGCTCATGGCCCGGAGCGTAGCGGGCGTCGGGTACCCCGCGGTGTCGCGAGTTTGACCATATTGCTGTCGCCTAGACGACTGACAGGCGCAGTACCAGTGGGCGAAGATGTCGCCACTTCCCGCGAAAGACAAACAAAAACCAACAGCGGGAGAGGAGATGACCATGGCAGACGAGCAGCAGAAAGAGGGCGAGGAAGACGTCTCCGGTCACGTCGTAACACGTGCGACGGGCGACGGCCGACCCGATGACGCCCCGGGGGTCGTGACACGCGAGCGGGACGAGGAAGACGAGGACGTCTCTGGGCACGTGGTAACACGCGCGACCGGTGATGGCCGACCTGATGGCGCCCCGGGAGTCGTGACACGCGAGAACGACGAGAATGACGACGACGTCTCGGGGCACGTCGTCACCAGGTGAGCCGAGGCGTCCACTGGACGCCGCGGAGAAGGGAGGGGAGGACGCCGCGTCCTCCCTCTTCTTCATATCGAGGGGATTATTGAATTGGCGCCGGCTGAGCAATCGCACGCGGACCTGCTCCGGCAGACCCGTCTGTTTGCCGGGCTGGGTGCGGGCGCGATCGAGCAACTCGAGCGCCGCTCGAGGGTGCGGAACTACCGTCGCGGCGAAACCGTCTTCATTGCTGACGAGCCGGGCGACTGCCTGTACGTCGTGATTTCCGGCCTCGTCAAGGTGTTCGTGAGCTCACCGCGAGGCGACGACCTCGTCCTGGCGACGGTCGGACCCGGCGACGCGTTCGGCGAGCTGTCCATCCTCGATGGTGGAGGACGATCGGCGTCGGCGGAAGCCGTGGATGCCGCCACACTGCTGATCCTCGACCGATCCAACTTCATGGAGCTGATCCGCGAACATCCGGAGCTCGTCGACCGGCTGCTTGCCACGCTTGGCGCTCTGGTGAGGCGGCTCACGGACCAGGCCGCAGACCTCGCCTTTCTCGACATGCACGGTCGCGTCGCCAAGCTCCTGTTGCACCTGAGCGACAGCGTCGCGGGCGGCGACGCCCCGCTCTCTGACATCGAGATCCCCTTCAATCAATCGGACCTCGCCCGCATGGTCGGAGCCAGCCGGCAGACCGTCAACCAGATTCTTCGCGGTTTTCAGGCCACAGGTTGCATAACCCTCAGCGGCCGCCGGCTTCGGATACTTCGTCCCGACGCATTGCAGCGGCGCGCGTCCGACTGACCCGTCCCCTCAGCCGCCGCGCGAGGGATTGTTGACGTCGTCCCGAACCCCGTCCCCTCAGCCGACCCCATCCACGACGGTCGGCACGGATTCATCGAACGGTGCGAGGCTTGCTCCGCCGGCGATTGCGGCCAGCCGGCGCAGCCACGGCGAGGCGCCGAGGCGCGCGAAGATTTCGCCAGCTTCGGCAAGAACTGGTTTCAGGTCATCGAGGCGCCCGTGCGAGTTGAGCCACTCGGCTCGCTCCACGAGGGTGACGCCAAGCCAGAAGGGGAGAGGCATCTCCCGGAACAAGCGGGAAGCGTCGAGAAAACGCTGATCGATGTCTTCGATGCTGCCGCGCCGGTCCGCCAGCCGAGCTCTGAGGCGAAGCACGTGCGCGTCGAGGAAACGGGGCCGGCGCGCTTTCGCCAGCCCTTCGATCCGCGCCAGAAACTCCTCAGCCAGCTCTCGATCGTCCGCCTGCAGCGCACCTTCTACCGCCAGGACAAGACATTCCTTGACAGCATGATGGTCAACACCGAGGTACTCGAGAGCCGCCATACCGCGCCGCGCTGCTTCCACGGTCTGCGCGGAGTTCCCCCGAGCAAGCGAAAGCACCGCTCCCGCATAGGCATACTCAGCGCGCTCCTGGATATCGGATGACGTCTCGTGGTCGGCGAACAAGGCCATCACCGTCGCTGCCTCGTCCAGCTGGCCGCGGTGGACGCGGATGGCTGTGCCGAATGCCACGTATCCCTGTCCGAAGGCAATGCGGGCGATCTCGCGATCCTCGATATCCAGCTCACCCATAAAGGCCAGGGCCGCATCCCACCTGCCCAGGCAGAACAGCGGGTAGCAGTAGCCCAGAAAAGTCCGTTCCCAGCGGCGGTCCCCCATTCGGCGCGCGAGAGCCAGCCCGCTCTCAACGCTGACCTGAGCGTCCTCGTACCGATCCTCCCCGGTTGCCCGGTCGACCAGGTTGTTGTACGCGCGAAGCGCGGCCGACGGCTTGTCATTGTCCAGTGCTATTTGCAGCGCGCGCGCAAGGAGAGCGCCGCCCTCCTGGTAGCGTCCACGCGCTCCAAGGACGAGGCTCTTCGTGTTAAGAGCCTGGGAGATGACCTCGGGTATCCCCAGGGCTTCTGCTATGTCGAGCGCGGTCTCGAGGCGCTGGGTCGCGGCCGGCAGGTCACCGCCGAAGAACTGGAAGCGCCCAAGCTCGGCGGCCAGCCAGGCAAGGTCTTCATCGGGTTCATCGGCCGCCAGCACCTCGAAGGAGCGATCCATCATCTCCAGGCTTTCCATCAGGCGGCCGGTGTTCCAGAGCGCTTCTCCCAAGCGGGCGGTGACGCGGGCGGCGGGATGGAGGGATCCCTGGCTCTCAAAAAGTGCGATCGATTGTTGGAGATGTGCAAGAGCCTCGTCACTGCGATCGCCGGCCAAGGCCATTATTCCGGCTCCTTCGAGAAGGCGCGCCCGCTCCAGAGGATCCTCAGTGAGCTCAGCGGCTCGCTCATATGCGCGCCGAGCCTCGACGTTCGCTCCGAGGGAGGACGCCCGCAGCGCGGCTCGCACCAACCGATCGCGAGCCTTGTCTCGCAGATCTGCAGAATCTGCGTCGTCGGGCGCCGCGTGGTAGGCATCGAGGTAGTGCGCCGCGACGACTTCGATGGCTTCGTCCTGCTCGGCGCCGGAGACTGCTTCAAGGAACTCGGCTGCGGCGAGATGCAGTGTCCGGCGTCGCCGCTTCGCCATCGTCTCGTAGGCGACCTTTTTGACCAGGTCTTGGAGGAATCCATATTGCCCGCGCTCCGGGGAGAGCGCGTCAATTGCGCGTGAGAGGACTTCTTTCCGAGCCAGAGATGCGAGAAGGGGCTCCAACTCCGCTTCGGACAATCCGCTGAGCGCTGTGAGTCCGGCGACAGTAAATGTTCGCCCGAGCACTGAGGCGACCTGCAGGAGGCTTCGCTCCGCCGGCTCCAGACCATCCAGACGCGCCGCGATCAACGCCTGCAGGGTTTCGGGAATTTCGAGGGTATCGATAGCGCCGACGGGGTGATACGCGGATCCTTCACGGACGATCAGCCCCCGATCGAGCAGCATGCGAACCGTTTCCACGGCGTAGAAAGGCACACCCTCGGCGCGCGCAAGGATTCTGCTCTGGAGTTCATCGGGGAGTCCCGGAACGGGTGCGCGCAGCAATACGGACATGGCTTCCGGTGCGAGGGGCTCGAGGAAGAGCGAGGTGAAATTCCGCTTGCCTGCTCCCCACGTGGGCCGGCGGTCGGCAAGCTCGGGCCGGCCCAACGTCAGGAGGAAGATCGGATGGCCTTTGGACCAAGCGAGCAGATACTCGATGAAGTCGAGAAGCGCGCTGTCAGCCCACTGCAGATCCTCGAACACCATCACGGTGGGGCTCGATTCAGACAGGCGTTCGAAGAAGAGCCGCCACGCGGAAAGCAGGTTTTGCTGATCGCCTGATCCGCGGTCCTCCAACCCGAGAAGGTGCGAGAGGCGAGGCTCAACGAAGCGGCGCTCGTCGGGATCGCCGATGTGCGTCTCGAGAGTCGCGTGCAATTTCGCGCGGGCGAGTGCGGCGTCTTCATCCTCGACGATCCCCGCCCGCATGCGAACCATTTCCGCAAGCGCCCAGAAGGCGACACCGTCGCCGTACGCGAGACACCTACCGCGGTGCCACCACACATTTTCAACGAGGCCGTCGACGTATTTCTCGAATTCCCAGGAAAGCCGGGACTTGCCGATCCCGCCGATGCCCACCACCGAAACGAGGTTCGCCCTGCGCTCCTCCGCCGACGCGTGGAAGAGCTCCTTGATGAGGTGCAGCTCGCGGTCCCGCCCCACGAACGGCGGCTCGAGCTCGCTCTGCTTGACAGCCCCGCCGCGAAGGCCGACGACGCGGATTGCGCGCCACAGCTGCATGGGCTCGGCCTTCCCCTTGAGCTCGTGCGAGCCCGCGGCCTCGTATGCGACAGCCGCATCCGTCGCCCTCCGCGTGCCCTCGCCAACCAACACGGTCCCGGGACGTGCGGCCGCCTGGATCCTCGAGGCGGTGTTGACCAGGTCGCCCGCGATCATGCCCTGCCCCTCAGCGCCCACCGCCACAGCGGCCTCGCCCGTCAGCACCCCGGCCCGGGCGCGAAGATCGGGAAATCCCGCGTCACGGCCGAGAGCCGCCACCGCCTCAGTGAGATCAAGTGCTGCCCGCACGGCCCGCTCTGCATCGTCCTCACGAGCAACTGGCGTTCCCCACACCGCCATCACGGCGTCGCCGATGAACTTCTCGACGACCCCACCGTAGCGGACGATAAGCCGCCGGCAGGCCTCGAAATACTGCGAGAGCAGGTCGCGGACCTCCTCGGGATCTCGAGCCTCTGACAGGGTCGTGAATCCGACCAGATCGGCGAAGAGAATGGAGACGTGGCGCCGTTCGGTGAGCTGCTCCGCGGCCGGCGTGGCGATGGCGTCGCTGTCGGTGTGCGCCACCTGAGCCCGTATCGCAGCCGTGAGCGGCGCCCCGCACTCGCCGCAGAACTTCAGTCCGGGGGCGTTGGGTGTTTGGCACGCAGTGCAGACGACCGCCAAGGCGTGCCCGCATTCGCCGCAAAACTTGCGGCCCGGTTCGTTCTCAAATCTGCACTGCGGGCAAAGCATTCAAACTTCCCAAGCCATCTTGGCTTGAAGCCTACCGCTCGCGGCCGGCCTCTGCGGGCGCTTGCGTTCTCGCCAGCCTGGCTGACATACCGCGCACGAGCAAGCCGGATATCGCTGGCGCCTGGTTGATGACGTCCAGGAAATCCTGGCCCTCGATCCGGAGCAGCTTCGATTCCATCACGGCGCTCACGGTGGCTGTTCTCGGGACGTGTTGGAGCAGCCCGATCTCGCCGAAATAGTCACCAGGCCCGAGTGTGTTGACGGTCATCAGTTGCGCGTCCGGTGCTCTCGCAAAGACGACATCCAGGTAGCCGCTGATGACTACGTAGAGGTGCTCGGCGGGCTCCCCCTGAGTGATCACCGTGGTGCCCGGTGCCACGTCGAGGGTGGTTGCGCGCGAAGCGAGCAGCTCCAGGGATGCACGCGGAGCGCCGTCAAAGATGCCAAGCCGAGAAAGCAGATCAACGGTGGGAGCCAAGGCGGTTGCGCGACTCGCAGCCACGTCCCCGAGCCGTCGCATGGCGGGGAATCCCAGCAGCGGTACCAAGGGCAGCGTGACACCGCCGATGATCAGCGCGTTGTCGAGGCCCACTAACGACACGAGTATTGGCGCAACAAGCGCGCCGACCATGATCGCGCCGACATCCAGTGCATCGTAGATCCCGAATACGCGCCCGAGCACGTCTGAGGGCAGAGCCCGTTGCAGCAGCGTCACGCTGACCACATCCACCACAATCGCCCCAGCCCCGGCAACAACAAGAATCGCAAAGGCGGCGATGGGCTGGACAACGAAGGCGACGGCAGCGAGCGGCACCGACCCCGCGACGAGTCCGACGGCCAGTGCTAGTCCTACCCGCGGCCGGCTGGCGAGACGAGCTGTGAGGCTGACGACCAGAACGCCGCCCACGCCGAGAGCTGCGAGCAGGTAGCCGTATCCCTCCGATCCGGTGCCCAACTTGCGCTCGGAGGCGAGCACGAGCAGCACCGTCATCTCCCCGTAGACAAACTCCACCGCGCACACGAACGAAACAACAACGAGTGCTCCTCCGGAATGAGCCAGCGCACGCGCGCCCTCGACCAACTGCAGGGCAAATCTGGAGGTTCCGGAGGGTTGTCCTCGTGCTGTCGAATCACGCCTGAGCGCTCGCACACGGGCTACGACGATGGCACCAACCACGAAGCTGAGACCGTTGACGGCAAACCCGATATACGGAGGACCGACGGCGAGCAATCCACCCCCTATCGCGGGCCCAACGACGATCGCGATGTTGGCGATCGCTGAGATGGCGGCATTCGCAGACGCCAGGTCGTTCTCCGGGACCACGGTGGGCGTCGTTCTCGCAACAGCCGGACGGTACGGGGTTCCAGCCAGTGTCGACAGGAACGCGAGGGCGAGAGCGAAGATAGGGGAGACAGAAAATGCCGCCGCCAGGGCGAGCAGGAACATGCAGGCGGCCCGAATCAGGTCCGAAGCGACCATGACTCTCTTGCGATCGTAGCGATCCGCAATGGCGCCTCCGACCGGTCCCAGAAGGACGTATGGGAGCAGACGCACGATGGTTCCGGCTGCGACCCATCCCGCCGAATGAGTGCGTTCGAAGATAAAGACGAGAAAACCGACGTTGTACAGCCAGTCCCCCGCCTGCGAGATCGCGAGTGCGGCGATCAGCCTGCGGAAGTCGCCAGGCGCGAGTGCGACGCGCAATGGGCCGCGCGATTTGGGCCGCTGAGCAGCCGGGGGAAGCGACACTATTGTCAGAGCTAGTCAGGCGGGACGTTCTGGTTCATCCGGAAGACGTTGCCAGGGTCGTATTCGCGCTTCAGCGCCTTGAGTCGCTCGTACTTGGCGGACCCATACGCCTGACGGATTCGATCCTCGCCTTCGTCCATCAGGAAGTTGACGTAGACACCTGTGTGGTGCGGGCTGAGCGCCGACCACAGACTGCGCGACCACTCGCGCTCCTCGGCGAAGCCGGCAGCCGTCTCCGTGGTCGCATTGATATTGATGGTGTGGCCCGCGCCGCGACCGCTGAATGCGGTCTCATCCTCGCCAACGCGCGCGATCGCTCCCCCCAGTTGAAAGATCGGGAACGCGGTCAGCGGCGACTGCATCCGCATGGCGTGGTCCGCGACAGTGTCGATGACCTCGTCACTGAGCTCGGCCACGTCGCAGGAGCGGAAGTAGTACCACAGGCCAGGCGGGAACGAAGGATCGAACATCGACTGGTGCGTGACGAAGGGCTTTGGTGCACAGAGGTCGAGCAACGGCGCCCCGAACCGCCTGAGCGGACGTACGGCACGCTCTCCGTCCTCCACCGCACCCGCGTAGCAGCAGACCACTGTCACAACCGGCGTGCCATGCAGTTCCTCAGGGATGACAGCGAGAGCCGGCGCCCTGCGATGGACCACGATCGTCGTCATCTCGTCCGGCAGGTCGGTGATCCAGTCGCGGTAGAAGCGCAGGACTTTTGGTGAGTCCTTCATCGGCCAGAAGATGGGGCCGGCTAGCACGATGGGGCCGACGGGGTTCAGCCGGAACTCAAACTCCGTGACGATGCCGAAGTTGCTTCCGGCACCACGGACTCCCCAGAACAGATCCGGGTTGATGTCGGCGCTCGCCGTCAGGAACTCTCCAGCTGCTGTGACCAGGTCAACCGAGATCAACTGGTCGATGGTGAGCCCGTACTTGCGCATGAGCCAGCCGATACCGCCGCCCAGCGTCAACCCGGCGAGACCTGTATGGGTGACGATCCCCGCAGGAACGGCGAGACCGAACGCCTGGGTTTCCCGGTCGAGGTCACCGAGGAGCACGCCGGCCTGCGCACGAGCAGTTCGCGCGCGAGGGTCGACGCGGATCCCTCGCATCAGCGACAGGTCGATGACGAGGCCACCATCGCACGACGACAACCCCGGAAAGCTATGCCCGCCGCCGCGCACGGCGACGGTGATGCCTGTCTCCCGAGCGAACTTCACCGCGTCGATGACGTCGGCGACGCCCGCGCACTGCGCGATCAGGGACGGGTACCGGTCGATGGAGCCGTTCCACAACCGTCGGGCAGAGTCGTAGCCGCCGTCGCCGGGGCGCACGAGGCGTCCGCGGAAGGAGCGCTCAAGCCGTGCGACGGAGTGCTCGCTGAGAAGGGCGCCATCGGCCACGGTGCTCATCGCGGTCCCCCTGAGGACCGGCCTACCCGGTCAGGGCACGCATCGTAGCCCGAGGTGCGCGAGTCTGTCGCGACGGCCGAGCCCCGCGGCTAGGTAGGCTCGATGGTTCCCGCGAACCGCACATCCAAACGCCGGAGGAGCCCTGCATGGACTGGAAGCTCGAGCTCGTGATCCTTCCCGTTTCCGACATCGACCGTGCCAAATCGTTCTACGTCGACAAGGTCGGATTCCACCTCGACCATGACCAGCGGGTCAACGAGCAATTGCGCTTCGTGCAGCTCACGCCGCCTGGCTCCGCGTGTTCGATCGCCTTCGGGGAAGGCATCAGCACCGCGCCGGCAGGATCGGTGAAAGGCCTGCAGCTGGTCGTCGCCGACGCCCAGGCCGCGCGTCAAGAGCTGATGGACCGCGGGCTCGAGGTGGAGGAGGTGGATGTGCAGCCGTGGGGCTCGTTCATCTACTTCAGTGATCCCGACGGCAACAGCTGGGCAGTTCAACAATTGCCTCGTCGAGACTGAACCGGAAGCGCCGCTGAGATGCCCGAGGCCACGTTGGAGGTCCACTTCAAGCTCTTCGGGACCGACGGTGTCTCATTGCAGTCGCAGGAGCTCACGAAGGCCCTCCGCGCCCGGGGCTGGCGGGTCGCTTCATGCGCGTCCGACGTGCCGACGGACGCAGAGGGGCTGAACCTGTTCGAGTTGTCCTATCAGTCGCCCGACGCGGTCGCGCTGCGCAGACGCATCTTTCCTGGCGCCACCGGTCTTGTGTCGCCGTCGCCGTCAGCCGGAGCGCGCCTCATCGCCGAGATCGAAGAGCGCGCCGAGCCGATCCGACGGCAGGTCGCGACGTACATCGACGATCACGGGATCCAGGTCGTGCACATCCGCAACCTGATGTCGCTGCCGTACAACCTCCCGGCTACGGTCGCCTTCTACAACCTCGCCGCCGAGCGATCCGACCTTGGCTTCCTCATGCAGCACCACGACTTCTACTGGGAGGGGCCAAACGCGAAGAACTTCGAGACTCCGTACGCCGAAATCACCGGCCTCATGGACCGGGTCATGTGTCCGCCGCTCACCAACGCGCGTCACGTGCTCATCAACCCGATAGCGGCTGACGCGCTGCTCACGAGGAGAGGAATCGAGGGCACCGTCATACCCGATGGATTCGACTTCGACCGCGATGTGGTGCCCATCGACGAGGCGGCTTTTCGCAAGCGGCTGAGGATCCTCGTGGGTGATGACAGGCCGGTCAGCCCGGACGACCTCGTGGTGGCGATGCCGGCGAGGGTGGCGATCAACAAGGCGATCGAGCTGGCCATCCAGTTTGTGTCGGGCCTGGAGAGCAAGCGCTCGGCGTTGCAGGACGCAACAGATGGCCTCGGGTCCAAGCGGCGGCCGTTCGGCCCTGACAGCAGGATCGTCCTCCTGCTGCCTCAAGGTGAGGACATCGAGGAGAACCGGGACTACCTCGACCGGCTCTCCATGTACGCGCGAACGGTCGGTGTGACCCTGGCTTACGGCGGAGACATCGTCGTTCCGGACCGGCGCTACGTAACCGGCGACCCCGATCACTATCCGTTCTACAGCACCTACCAGGCGATGGACGTGGTCTGCTACCCGCCTGAGCACGAAGGGTTCGGCAACCAGGCAATCGAGGCGGTCTGGGCCAGGCGGCCGCTTGTCGTCATGGAGTACCCGGTCTTCAAGCGATTCGTGAGCGAACACATTCCGCACTTCATCTCGCTGGGCGACACCGAGCACCTCGGAAGGCTGGCGGAATTCGGCGGTCTCCATCAGCTTCGCGCCGATGTCCTCGACACGGCGACAGATGCTGCCATCGCTGTCCTCAAGGACCACGAGCTCGAGAGGACCTGGACGGACGAGAACTTCCGGGAGCTACGAGGCTTCTGTGGCATCGAGACGGTGGCCTCGCAGTACGTGCGGCTGTACGCCGATTTGGGTGCGGGCGCCAGCCCGTCCTGAGCGCGCTGCGCAGGTTCGCTTCCGGCAGATCGCCGGCTAGCGCGTAACCCTTTCGAAAGCCGGCCGGCACAAAGCTTCGGGCGTGTCGTCGCGTCAGCGGTGACCAGCCGCCTGGAGTGCAGCACAACTCGTTAATTCCGACCGGTCGAGGGTATTGTCCGTGAGATTTCTGCGCCGGAAGGTCACCATCGTTGCGGCCGTTGTCGTCGTCCTCGCCGCCGCTGGGGTGATCATGTTCGTGCGTGGCGGCGCTGCCTCCGTGCAATACCGAACAGCCACTGCAACGCTCGGCACCGTCGAACAGACGCTGTCGCTCACCGGCAATCTCGCATCGGTCTCGCAGGCGAACGTGAACTTTCAGGTGAGTGGCAGCGTGACCAGCGTGGCGGTGAGCGCAGGGCAAACGGTGACGGCCGGTCAGGTCCTGGCGACCATCGACGCCACCACGCTCCAGGCGAGCCTGACTCAGGCGCAGGCAGCGCTGCAGGCGGCACAGGCGAAGCTGACAGCGGACCAGAGTTCCGGATCGAGCAGCTCGACACAGAACCAGACAGCTGTCGCGACGGACCGGACCAACCTCGCGAACGACGAGGTTGCCGACAACGACACGGTCGCGGTCAATGCCCAGACGATCAACGTCGACAACCAGACGATCAGCAGCGACGCGCAGAAGGTCTCCCAGGACCAGGCGGCGGTGAACCAGGCGCAAGGCCAGTACAACACCGATGCGTGCACCCCCGGCTCGGCGACGCCGACCTGCCAGACGGACTCCCAGAATCTCACGTCTGCGCAGACGCAACTGAGCAAGGATCAGCAAGCGTTGGCTGTTGCGCAGTCGACCCTGCAGTCGGACACGGTCCGCGCTCAGCAGTCCAGCGACCAGGCGAAGGCCAGGATCGCGTCGGACCAGACGGCGCTGTCAAATGCGTTGGCCTTGCTGGCGGCGGGGAACAACGCCGCGAGCCAGGCGCAGGCGATCGCGCAGGACGAGGCGTCGGTGGCCCAGGCCGAGCTCTCGGTGACGACTGATCAGAAGTCCGTGGATTCGGCGACGCTCACGGCGCCAATGAGCGGGCAGGTCGCCGCGGTGAACATCACCGCCGGTTCGACGGTCTCGATTGGTGGGTCGAGTGCATCGTCGAGCGCGTCTTCCAGCCCCGCGTTTGTTCTCCTCACACCGGGGAGCTTCCAGGTCACCGGCAGCGTCAGCGACTCGCAGGTGAACCAAGTTGCCACCGGCCAGCACGCGGTCGTCACTCCGGCGGGCGCCACCCAGGGACTCACCGCCACCGTCAGCGCCGTGGGCGTGCTGGGAACCGTCACCTCCGGCGTGGCGACGTTCCCGGTCACCGTCGACATCTCCGGCTCGCACGCATCACTGCGGTCCGGCATGTCGGCAATCGTGACCGTGATCATCAACCAGGTCGTCGGTGTGCTCACCGTACCGACCAGCGCGGTGCACACGAATGGCGGCTCATCGACCGTGCAGGTGCTCAAGAACGGAGCGCCGGTGTCGACACCCGTCACTGTGGGCGCCTCCGACGCGACGCTCACTGAAATTCAGTCCGGCCTCAATCCTGGCGACACGGTGGTCATCGCCACCGTGACGGCAACCATCCCAACAGGCACGTCGGGCGCGACTGGCGGCCGGGGTGGATTCGGCGGCGGCGGTGGAGGCTTCGGCGGCGGCGTCGCGCCGTGAGCGACGCGCTCCTTCAGCTCACCGGCGTGAGCAAGGTGTACGGCCGTGGCGCGGCTGAAGTTCGGGCCGTCGACGCTGTCGACCTTGTCATCGCGCAGGGCGAATTCGTTGCGGTCATGGGGGCTTCGGGCTCAGGCAAGTCGACGCTTATGAACATCATCGGCTGCCTCGACATCCCCACCAGCGGCGACTACTGGTTTGCCGGCGAGCTGGTCAGCGGGATGACCGAGGAACGGCTCGCCCAGGTGCGCAACCGGAGCATCGGCTTCGTCTTCCAGCAGTTCAACCTGCTCGCGTCACTTCCGGCGTGGCGCAACGTCGAGCTGCCGCTGCTGTACCGGCGCGGCGGCGAACGGAAGGAGCGGGCGGTGGGCGCGCTCGGCCAGGTCGGGCTGCTGGACCGCGTCCAGCACCGGCCGGCGCAGCTGTCCGGGGGGCAGCAGCAGCGCGTCGCCATCGCTCGCGCACTGGTGACGGATCCGGACTTGATACTTGCCGACGAGCCCACCGGCAACCTCGATTCCGTGTCGAGTCGCGAGATCCTCGCGACGCTGACCGAGCTGCACAAGAGCGGGCGAACCATCGTGCTCATCACCCATGACGCGGTGGTCGCATCGGTCGCCACACGGCGCCTGACCATGCGTGACGGTCGCATCACCGATGAGGCGGTCGCCGCGTGAACGTGCTGCGCACCTTCGAGACGGCGATTCGCGGCATCGCCGCGCACCGACTGCGCTCGGTCCTCACGACGCTCGGCATTCTCTTCGGTGTGGCCGCGGTCATCTCCACGGTCGGAATCGGCCAGGCGTCCAGCGACACGGTGAACAGCCGGATCGCATCGCTCGGCACCAACGAACTGACCATCAGCGGCGGCAGCAGCCTGTCGGGTGGCGTGCGCGGCGGTCAAGGGTCAGTTGCCACGCTCACGATGAACGACGTCAAGGGGCTGTCGAACAAGCTCGACGCGCCCGATATCAGCGCGGTCGCTCCGGCGAATCAGAGTTCGGGAACGGTTGTCAACGGCTCCGTGAACACGACGACGACCGTCGTCGGAAGCAGCGATGCCTGGCTGGCCGCCAACAACAAGACGCTCGCAAGCGGCAGCTTCTTCACCGCAGGCAATGTCACCACGCACGCGCTGGTCGCCGTGCTGGGTTCCACGACTGCCACCACCTTGCGGGCTTCGGTCGGTTCGATCGTGACGCTGGCGTCCACGCCGTTCACGGTGCTGGGCGTCCTGCAGTCGTCAGGCGGCTCAGGGTTCAGCAACCAGGACGACCAGGTGATCATCCCGTTGACAACCCAGCAGGATCTCATCGCGGGTCAGGGCAGGATCCAGCGAATCGTGTTGACGTCGACGAGCGCCGCGACACTCGGGTCGGCGTACGCGGAGGCGAACCAACTCCTGCTGCAGACGCACCACATCACCGACAGCACCGCAGCCGATTTCAGCATCGTGAGTCAGAGCACGTTCATCAGCACGGCGCAGTCGGTGACCAACACGCTCACGCTGCTGCTCGCCAGCATCGCCGCCATCTCGCTGCTGGTTGGCGGGATCGGCGTCATGAACATCATGCTGGTGACCGTCAC
>DATMRA010000233.1:0-3794 GCA_035566535.1 Candidatus Acidiferrales bacterium
AACATCGCCCAGGGGGCGATGGGCATGTTCGCCACCTACATCGCGGTCGGCGTCATCGGCGGCAGCGGCACCCACCCCGACCGCGCCCTCATCCTCGGCGCCATCGTCGGCGTCCTCTCCGGCGCCGCCCTGGGCATGCTGGTCGACCGGCTGGTGATGCGTCCGCTCACCGGCCGCTCACCGATCGTGCGGATGACGGCAACGCTCGGCGTCCTCTACGTCTTGGTGAGCTTCGCGCAGATGGTCTGGGGGGCCAGCACCACACGCACGGTCCCCTCGCTCTTCGGCCACGGCGGCACGCACATTGGAACGGTCATCGTCAGCAACGACGCGATCGGGGTCGCGATTGTGGCGTTGCTCCTCTCCGTCGGACTCGGCGTTTTCTACCAGCGGACGAGGCTTGGGACCGCGATTCGAGCCCTCGCGGACAACCGCGACGCAGCCAGGCTCGGCGGCGTCCGCGTTTCGTGGCTCGGTGGCCTGTGCTGGGCGATGGGCGGCGCCGCCGGCGCCATCGCGGGCATTCTCCTGTCCCCGAACCTCGGGCTGAACAGCTTCATCCTTACCCTGCTGGTCGTGCAAGCGCTGGCCGCAGCGCTCACCGGACGCCTGCAACATCTGCTGCCCACGCTGCTCGGTGGCGTCGCCATCGGCGTTCTCACCGCACTCACGAGGACCCTCCTGGAGCATGTGAGCGCGAGCAACCCACCGGCCTGGATCAACCTGACCGACATCCAGGACGGCATCGCGCTGCTCTGGATGATCGGCGCTGTCCTGGCCTGGCGGCGCCGCCCCCGTGGCACCGAGGGCCAGGTGCCCAACGGCGGTGAGCCGCGGCTGAAGGTCGACGGTGCAGTGCGCGCTGCACTGGTGCTCGGCGCGGTCGCACTTGTCGCATTCGTACCGCTTTCGATGAATGCCTCTGGGCTCTATCTATTGACCATCGGCGGTGCCTACGCCGTGGTGATCCTCAGCCTCGTGGTGGTCACCGGCATGGCGGGTCAGTTTTCGCTCGCCCAGGCGAGTTTCATGGGTGTCGGGGCATTTGCCGCGGCGCACCTCCTCGTCGACGCGCATGTTTCCTATTGGATTGCGCTGCCGCTCGCCGGTCTCGTCGCGGTGCCGTTGGGAGCGCTTACCGGGTGGCTCACATTGCGCGCGCACGGGGTCATTACCGCGGTGCTCACCCTGGGCATTGGCGGCGCCATCACCGGTCTCTTCCTGACCGCAAACGTCAACGGCGGCGGCCTCGGCAGCATGGCGCTGCAACGACCGGCATCACTGCACGATCCGGTGCGCTATTGCTGGTTCGTCTTCGCCGTCCTCGCCGCGCTTATCGCGTTCGTCTGTGCGCTGCGC
This sequence comes from Candidatus Acidiferrales bacterium, assembly GCA_035566535.1. GTDB lineage: Bacteria > Chloroflexota > Dormibacteria > Aeolococcales > Aeolococcaceae > JAFARE01. The sequence goes on from DATMRA010000233.1 coordinate 1,360, forward strand.
AACCGGCGCACGGGACGCCTGTTCATGGCAGTACGCGATTCGGAGAGTGCGGCACGCGCGGTGGGCATCAACGTCGCCTCGGTGCGAATCATGGCGTTCGCGCTGGCGGCGTTCATCGCCGCGATCGGTGGCGTCTTGTACGCCGGCGCCGACGGTGTCGCGGTTGCGCGCAGCTTCGGCGCCTTCAACTCGATCGCGCTGCTGGCATCCGGTGTCGTCGGCGGTCTCGGCAGCACCGCGGGAGCTGTGATCGGTGGGCTCTTGCAGGCGGGCGGGGCCAGCTTCGTAACCGGCCTCCCGTTCCTCAATCGACTCGCAGACCCCGGCGACGCCGGCGGAATACTGCTCGGCGTCCTCCTGCTGGTGCAGGTGATTGCGTTCCCGTCGGGGCTCAGTCGGCCGCTGCTGCGTGCCGAAGCTGTCGCCGCGCGCTGGATGCAATCGTTGCGGGGACGCACCGCCGCGCCCGCGGAAGCAGCGCAGTGAGCGGCGGCTAATGGCAACCCTCGAGGTTCGCGGCGTCACAGTCCGCTACGGCACCACGACCGCTCTCGACGACATCTCAATGGCGGTGGGACGTGGCGAGATTGTCGGCATCCTCGGCCCCAACGGTGCCGGCAAGACGACCCTGCTTGACGTCATCGGCGGGACGTGTCGTGTCGACGCGGGGAGCATCCGCTTCGACGGCGCCGACATCACGATGCTGTCCGCCGATCGACGCGCGCGAGTGGGCCTGGCGCGCACGTTCCAGGCGGTGGACCTCATCCCGTCGTTGAGCGTCGAGGACAACGTAGTGCTCGGCTGCCAGGCACGTCAGCGCACGGGCCTGTTTGCAGACGGGCTGCGCCTCCCGCGCAGCCGCCGCGCCGAGGCGCTTGCCCGGCGTGAGGCCGGCTCCGTTATGGAGAGCCTGTCGCTCACGCCGTATCGCGATGCCGTGGTGACGTCATTGCCGCTCGGTATGCGGCGCATGGTGGAGGTCGCGCGCGCGCTCTGCCTGCACCCGTCCATCCTGCTGCTCGACGAGGTGGGCTCGGGGATGGAAGGGGAGATGCTGCGGCGCTTCTCGGGATTGCTCAGCCGCCTTGCTGCTGAAGGCGTCGGCGTGCTCCTCATCGAGCACGACGTCGAGTTTGTTCTTGCCAATTGCGACTTCATCTATGTGCTCAGTGGCGGGCGAGTCCTGGTGCGTGGCACCGCGGCCGCGGTGCGCCGAAACCCGCTGTTGCACGACATCTATCTCGGGAGGGCAGTCGATGAGCCCGTCGTTGCTGTCGGTTGAAGACTGCCGCGTCTCGTATGGCGCGGTCACCGCTCTCAACGGGGTTTCGCTGCAGCTCGCGCCAGGCGAGGCGGTGGGCATTGTCGGCCCACTGTCAGCGGGCAAGACAACACTCCTGAACACCATCTCCGGGTTGGTCGCGCCACAGCGTGGCGTGCTGCGCTATCGCGACCGCGACCTGCGTGGGGTACCCGCCGACGCGCGTGCGCGCCAGGGCATCGTGCATGTGCCGGCTGATGGCGGCTTCTTCGCGACGCTGACGGTCGCGGAGAACCTGGCCCTGGCCGGGCCGGCTCGACGCAGCCGCGATGCGTTCACGCCAGTGACGCAGCTCTTTCCCGTGCTCGGCGAGCGGCTGGAGCAACGCGCCGGCTCGCTGAGCGGCGGTGAGCAGCGGCAGCTGGCAATCGCGCGCGGTGCCCTGGCGGAACCGAGCCTGCTGTTGCTCGACGAGCCGCTGCTGGGCCTGTCGCCGAAAACCGTGCAACGGGTCCTGGCGCTGCTCAGCGCACTGCGCGAACAGTCGGTCGCGATGCTCGTCGTCGAAGAGCGACCGACTGAGGATCTGACCCGACTCGTCGACCGCGTGGTCGGTATCCGCAACGGCCGGATCGTGCCTGCGGAGGACGTCGCGGGCACACGAGTGGCCGTTGGTGCGGCGGCGGGCTCGCTGGATCGTGTCGACGTCGAAACAATCGGTATCCCGCTGTCGACGCGCGACCGTCGCGCGTTGCAGACCATCGCGCAGGCTGCGGGCGAGCCCGTGGGAGCGGTGGTCGCCCACATCATCCACGAGCACGTCGAGAGCAGCAAAGAGGTGTGGCAATGAGGGTGCGGGCGCTGTTTGCGCTGCTCGCCACGCCTGCTGTCGCCCTCGCCGTGGGTCCGCGCGCCGCCGTCGCCGACAGCTCCGGAGCTTCCACGTCTCCTTTCGGCGCGTACATCGCGAGCGGCGATGCATCGTGTCTCGAGTTCACGCTCACCACGGGTTACTCGTTCATCGTCGAACCCGACGCGCGTCTGCCGCGTGCGACGGCGACGATCAGCGAGGGAACCGCGAGTGCTCTTGCCGCACCTGCCGACCCGGGTGATTCCACCGACGCGCTGGCCGGTCTCCTGGTGCCGCGCGCGGAGGGGATGCTCGCCGCAGGAC
>DATMRA010000234.1:0-3014 GCA_035566535.1 Candidatus Acidiferrales bacterium
CGCGGCGCGCGGCATCAGGCACCCGCCGCCCAGTTCGACGGTCGCGTCATCGACAACACGGAGATGGCGGTCGTCAAAACGAACGACCAGGCCAGGGACGCCCGCGTCGGCTATCAGCGCGTTGCTGCCCGCGCCGAGCACGGTGACGGTGACGCCCGTTTCCGCGCAGCGGCGCATGACGTCCGTCAACGAAGCTGGATCGGTCAGCTTTAGAAACCATCGCGCCGGCCCGCCGACGCCGAACTGGCTGTGGCGCGCCAATGGCTCGTTGCTCAGGACGCCCGGAAACGTGTCCAGCCACAGGGCGTCGCGCCGCTCAGCCACCGACACGGAGTGTCCCCAGCGCATCGCGCAAGCGCGGCGCGAGCTTGTCGAACCCGCCCAGCGAGAGGACAAGCATCACATCGCCGGGCCGAGCCAGGTCGCACAGAAGCCGGATGGCGTCCTCGCTCGAGTCAACGACGTGAACGTCACCGGCCGGCCGGGCGCGCTCTGCCACGTCGTGGCTGGTCACCGAGACCGGCTGGCCGCGTTCACGCGCCTCCTCGACCGGTCCCAGCACCGCCACATCCGCATCCACGAAGCTGCGCCGGTAGTCCTCCAGCAGGGTGCGCGTGCGCGAGTACGTATGCGGCGTGTGGATGGCGATCAGGCGGCGCGAGCCAAAACGCTGGCGCGCCGCGGCGATCCCCGCCGCCACCTCGGTGGGATGGTGCGCGTAGTCGTCGACGACGGTGATGCCGCCGGCGTCGCCGAGGATCTCGAAACGACGTGCCGGGCCGCGGAAATCCGCGCACGCCGCGACAGCGCTGTCGAGTGGCGCTCCGGCGAACGTTGCGAGAATGAGCGCGGCACACGCGTTCAGCGCGTTGTGCATCCCAGGGAAGGTGAGCGCGACGTGCAGTGGCGGCGCGACATCGCGGACGACAGTGAAATGCTGCAGCACACCGTCGTTGGTGACGTCCTCGACGCGCCAGTCGCTGCCCGCATCGACTCCATACAGCACGGTCGGGCAACTCGCCTTTTCGCGCAGCGCTGCGCACTCGGGGTCGTCCGCACACAGCGCCAGCAGGCCCGACGCAGGCATGGTCCGGGCCAGCTCGACGAAGGGCGCGCGATACGCGTCCAACGTGGGATAGACGTCCGGATGATCGAGCTCGAGTCGCGTGACGCACGCGCCGGATGGCCGCGTGTGAAGGAATTTGGGCAGCGGATCCCACGGAGCGGTGGTGTACTCGTCACCTTCGAAGACGAACGGACCGCTGCCCAGGCGCGCGCTGCCGCCAAGATCCAGCGACGTCGATCCGAGTCGAAATCCCGGATCCAAGCCGGCGGTGGCAAGCATGTGCGCCAGCAGAGCCGACGTCGTCGTCTTGCCGTGCGTGCCGCACACGGTGAGCCGCGTGCGATCGCCGGCGAGTGACGTGTAGAACTCGATCTCGCTCATCACGGTCAGCCCGCGTTCCTGCGCGGCCACGAACTCCGGGTTTCCGGGCCGCGTTTGGTTGCCCACCACGACCAGGTCGGGAATGCCCCAGCGCTCGAGGTTGGCTGGGTCGCTGTGATCGGCCCATTCGATCCCGGCGGCCGTGATGATGTCGGTCACCGGCGGGTAGGCGAAGTCGTCAGAGCCGGTCACCGTGTCGCCGCGCTCGCGCGCGAGCAGCGCCGCGCCACTGGTCGCGTACCCGCAGATGCCGAGGATGTGTACGTGAAACGTCATGCTGCGGTCCGCGACGTGTCCCGCGACGCTTGCGCGATCAGTTCCACCACTGCGGCGGCCGCGTCCGGCCGCCCCATGGCCCGGCTGTTCTCCGCCATGGCGCGCCACTGCTGCGGCTGCTCACGCAACCGGCTGATCTCGGCTTCCACACGCTCCGGCGTGCACTCGGCGTCGTCGATGAGGACACCCGCGCCGGCCTTGATGTACGGGGCCGCGTTGAAGCGCTGGTGGCCGCCTGCGTGCGGATACGGAACAAGGATCATGGGCCGGCCCAGCGCGGCGCATTCCGCCAGGGACGATCCGCCCGCGCGCATCAGCACCACGTCGCTGCCCGCGATCCGGCTCGCGATATCGTCAAAGAAGGGTGCTGCGTGATATCGCAACGCCAGTGCGGGCGCGAGCCCGGCTGCGGCAGCTCGCACGGTGTCCCAATCGAGCTTGCCGCACTGGTGCACGATGCCCAGGTCGCTATAGCGCTCCAGCAGCTCACGAGTGCAGCCGAGGACGGCGTTGTTGATACGGCGTGCGCCCTGCGAGCCACCGGTGACGAGCACGTTGCGCAACGCATCACTCAACGGCGCCGGGACAAGCGCGCGCACCTCGCGACGGATCGGGTTGCCGGTGTGCACCACGCGCGCGCCGGAGAGCAATCGCGCCGTTTCGGCGAAGGACGCGGCGACGAAGCGCGCGCGACGCGCGAGGAGACGAGTGGCGCGGCCGGGGTACGCGTTCTGCTCCATCAGCACGACTGGGATCCGCTGCGACTGCGCGGCGCCGACCACCGGCACGCACACGTATCCACCCGCGCCCACCACGACGTCGGGATGCCACCGGCGCAGCAACCGGCGCGCGGCAAGCGTCGCGCGGGGAAGCTGGCTGAGCGCACGCACGACCGACCGCGGATTGCTCACGTCGACGCCGCTGATGTCGAGGGTCTCCAGCTCCACGCCGGCCTCGGTGACGAGGCGCTCGGCGACACCGCCACGGCGCCCGACGACCACGACGCTACCGCCGGGATCTGAGTCTCGCAGCGCCTGCGCCACTGCCAGCGCCGGGGTCAGGTGACCGCCAGTCCCTCCCCCAGCGATCAACACCCGCACGATGCCCGGCCCCCTGGCGCCGTCCCTGCGCCGAGATGTTGCACAGGATTCCCATGCCCACAAGGCTCGTGGCCAGGGATGTGCCGCCATAGCTGATGAACGGCAGCGGGATTCCCGTGGTGGGAATCACCCCTGTGACAGCGCCGACGTTGATGAATGCTTCGATGCAAATCCATGCAGTGATACCTCCG
>DATMRA010000235.1:0-3238 GCA_035566535.1 Candidatus Acidiferrales bacterium
GCACGACCGCGACCACCTTCGTCTCCGGGAACAGGATTCGGTTCGGGTCGCCCAGGATAACGCGGGCGTCAACCAGCTCCTCGCACGTGACGATCACACGGCCCGCGGCGAGGCCCGCCTCCTCGGTGATGCCCAGCGGTCCCCATGCGTGCGCCCGGCCCATCTCGTCACAGCGCTGAACGTGGACGATTGCAACATCGGGACGAACGGCGTCGACATGCACAAGGCCCTCGCCGGCGACCAGCCCTGGGTTGGTGTGGAGGATGTCGCTGCCCAGCAAAGTGCGTGCAGGCAAGCTCGGCACGTTCCAGGCGGCCGCCCACAAGGCCAGCGAGATCGAGAAGTTGGAATGGTCGCGCACCTCCAGCGGGCGCGGAACCCGTTCCTCACAGGCGCGGCGGTAGCAGTGCCCCAGGCCCTCGGAGACATTGCCGACCCACGCTGCTGCCACGCGCCTCACACAGCCCGCGCCGATCAGCTGGTCGAAAAGCGCATCGGAGATCGGGCCTACCAGCTCGAGCTCTCGCCGCCCCTGCCGGATCATCTCGTGCCCCGCCGCGAATGGGATCAGCGGCTCGAGCGCAAGGCCAAGCGCGACAGTCGAGCCGTCCGGGACGAAACGGCGGATGGCCTCAGCCATCGCCATCACCTTCCCAGCCATCGCCGTCGTGCTTACTGTCCTATCGATTCGAGATAGGAGCGGTGGTTTCGCTCGAGCTCCGGCATTGAGTCACCGCCGAACTTCTCCAGGAACGCCTCCGCTAGCGTAAGCGCCACCACCGCCTCGCCGATGACTCCGGCCGCCGGGACCACGCACACGTCGCTGCGCTCGTAGTGCGCTTCCACCGGTTCCTTGGTGATCAGGTCGACCGACCACATGGGTTTCTTCATGGTCGAGATCGGCTTGATCGCGACGCGCAAGTCGATCGGCTCGCCGTTTGTCATCCCCCCGGTCAGCCCCCCAGCCCGGTTGGTCAGGTGACGAAAGCGCCCGCCCGCGTACTCGATCTGGTCGTGGAAGTCTGAACCGTGGCGCGCCGCGCCCTGGAAGCCCGCGCCGAACTCGACCCCCTTGATCGCATTGATGGAGAGGATCGCCTGCGCGATGCGGCCGTCGAGCTTGCGATCCCAGTGCACGTAACTGCCCAGGCCCGGAGGAACCCCGCGCGCCACGACGCGGAACGTGCCCCCAATGGTGTCCCCAAGCTCGGCGACATGGTCGATCTCGGTCACCATCTGGGCGGAGGCGTCGGGGTCCGGACAGCGCACCGGCGATTCCTCGATTTCCTTCGTGGTCACCGCGTCGGTGTCGACGCCGTCGTATCCGATGTCCACGCTGCCGATCGACTGGGTGAAGCTCAGGATCTCGATGCCGAAATGCGCCAGGAGCTTGCGCGCGACTCCGCCCGCGGCCACACGCGTTGCGGTTTCGCGCGCAGACGAGCGCTCGAGCACGTTCCTGATATCGGTGTGTCCGTATTTCAACGCGCCCGCCAGGTCGGCGTGGCCTGGCCGAAGGCGCGTGACCGGCTTGGGCTCGTAGCCTTCCTTGGCCGCGGTCATCTGCGCGGTCCAGTTCACATGGTCCTTGTTTTCGAGCACCAGGGTGATTGGACTTCCGATCGTCACACCGCCGCGCACGCCGCTCACAATGCGCGCAACGTCGGTCTCGATCTTCTGACGGCCACCACGCCCGTGACCTCCCTGCCGGCGCGCGAGATCGCGACGCAAGTCATCCTCGGAGATCTCAAGTCCCGCCGGCAGTCCGTCGATGATCACGGTCAACTGCGGCCCGTGCGATTCGCCCGCGGTCAGCCATCTCAGCATTGAGGGGATGATAGGGGGAGTGCCAAAAGCGCTGGACGCAGCCCTGATCGACGTTGGCGGCACTCTGTGGCCCAACTCGTGGCCGTTTCGCAAGAGCGACGGCGCGGGACGGCGTCAACGCGTGGCGGCCGCGATGCCGATGCTGGAGGCGGCCGCGATCGCCGCGCTCGTCGCCGATTTGATCGAAAGCAGCCGCGTCGGCGACGAGGCGCGAGCCATCTCCACGGAGACACCGGACACGATTGCGGCCGCTGAGGTGCTCATCGCAGCGTCGCTCGCCCGGCAAGGCCTGGCGGGAGACGCTCAGAGCATCGCCCGCATCAGGCGCGCCATGGCCCTGCCGGTCGCGGATCGCATGAAACCCCTTCCAGGCGCGATCGAGCTTCTGGCGGAGATCCGTGCGCTTGGCATGCGCTGCATCATCGCGAGCAACACGTACTGGCGTGATGCGGAGAGCTACTGGCAGGACTTCCGCCTGCTCGGCATGGCGGATTGCGTCGACGCCATCGTGACGTCGGTCGACGCCGGCCATCTCAAGCCGCACCCGGCGGTGTTCGAGATGGCGATGCGAGTCGCTCAGAGCTCGCCCGAGCGCTGCGTCGTGATCGGCAATCGCGAGGAGAATGACGTCGCGCCGGCGCTGGCCCTCGGGATGCGAACCATCCTCGTCTATCCGGATGATCCCAAGCCCGCTTCCAGCCGGGCTCACGCGGCGGTTCCGGACCTTTGGGAGTGCGCGAGGGTCTTGAAGGCTATGCTCCACGACGGATGAAGCAGGAAATGCTTCGCGACGTCGAGCGTGTGGTCATGACGCTCGACGTCAACGGCGAGCGCAGGGAGCTACTGCTGCCCGTGCACAAGACACTCCTCGAGGTGCTGCGCGAGGATATGCAGCTGACCGGTACGAAGCACGGCTGCGAGCTCGGCGAGTGCGGCACGTGCACGGTGCTGGTCGACGGCAAGCCCCAGCTCAGCTGCCTGCTGCTGCCCATCCAGGTGGAACAACGCGCCATCACCACAATCGAGGGGATGGCGAGCGGGTCAGACCTCCACCCTCTGCAGCAAGCGTTCGCCGAGCTGGGCGCGGCCCAGTGCGGCTACTGCACGCCAGGCATCCTCCTGTCCGCTAAATCGCTGCTCGAATCCAATCCGCAGCCGTCGCGCGAAGAGATTCGCGAAGCCCTCGCGGGGAACCTCTGCCGCTGCACGGGCTACATCAAGATCCTCCAGGCCATCGAGCTTGCGGCGGGGCGCATGGCGTGACGTTCGACGTGGTCGGCAAGCCGCTCCAGAGGGTTGACGCGGTGACCAAGGTCACCGGGCGCGCCATCTATGCCGATGACATGCTGCCCGCCCGCACACTGCACTGCCGGATCCTGCGCAGCCCGCACCCGCACGCTCGCATCCTCTC
>DATMRA010000236.1:0-13504 GCA_035566535.1 Candidatus Acidiferrales bacterium
TCTCGGCGGACATCTTGTCCGGCATCACGAACACCGTCTTGTAGCCCTTGATCGCCGCGGCCATTGCCAATCCGTGCCCGGTGTTGCCCGACGTCGGCTCCACGATCGTTCCGCCGGGACGCAGGAGGTCGCGCCGTTCCGCGTCCTCGATCATGGCAAGCCCGATGCGGTCCTTGACGCTACCCCCCGGGTTCAGCTGTTCGAGCTTCGCGAGGATCGTGGGCCGCAACCCTTCTGTGACCTTCTTGAGGCGCACCAGCGGGGTGTCACCCACCAGATCGAGGATGCTCTCCACGTATTCCACGGCCAGCCCATTCTAGATACCCCCCATGCATGCCTCGGGGGGCGCCGGGGTCGGAGACAATACAAGCGGTAATGGAAGGTAGCGGTCGATCGCTCCGTCGCTCCTCGTCTGGTTCGCGCGTGTCGATACCCGGCTACACGGCGCTTCGCGGGCTTGCGGTGGATCGAGCCGGCGCGCTCGTCGAGGTCACCGAGGATGCAAGCGGCCGGCTGTTCGTCGTCCGCGTCCTCTCGCCGGCACTCACGTCCGACGCCCGCTTCATGCACCAGCTGCGTCGGGATGTGGCGATCCTCCGTCCGTTGCGCCATCCGAACCTCGTCCCCGTCTGGGCATACGACGATCGCGCCAAGGCAGTTCTCTATGACGCTGTTGCTGGAGCCACGTTGAGTGAACTGCTCGGCTCCGGTACGGCGATGGACGCCGCGGCCGCGTTTCTCGTCTTTGACGACTGCCTTGCGGGACTGGCCGAGCTGCATCGGGTGCACGTGCCACATCGCGACGTTCATCCCGATGCGGTCGTCGTCGACAGAACGGGCGTGGCTCGGCTGCGCGACGCCGGCGTGCCCGCCCCGCCGCTGCACGCAGGATGGCGCGCAGGGACTCCTTCATACATGGCGCCGGAGCTCTGGGCCGGACAATCACACACGCCTTCATCCGACATCTACGCGGCGGCGTGCGTGTTTGTCGAGGCACTCACCGGGCACCGGGCTTTTCCCTCCGCGGAGCTGGCGAGCCTCCGGGCGCAACATGAACGCGGTCAGGCCTCGATCTCTGATCTCTCGGCGCCGGCGCATCGCCTCGCCGCTGCGGGCCTTGCCGTCGATGCGCGCGAGCGTCCGGATGCTTCGATCTACCGCGCGAACCTCGCAGTCGTCGCCGCGGCGACGGTGGATCAGGGTTGGCGCGACCGCGGCCGCGTGTGGCTGACCGACGCCGTAAAGCGCTCCATGGATGCGCCTCCGCCAGTGGCCGCAGCGTTGCCGCCGGCGATCTCGGACGAGGACTTCGCCGAGATGTCGCCCAAGCGGCCCAGCCCCACGCGATGGCGGCGCGGGCGCCTCTGGGCCGCTATCGCCGCCGCCGTCGTCGCGCTGGCCGTCGTCTCAGTCGTGGCCGTCGCCGCGCTCACCGGTCCAGGTCACACCATCGGCACCGACACAAGCCCGGTCGCCGGCGCATCGGCATCACCGTCGTCCAGTGACAGCGCACCGTCCGACTCGGCGTCGGCGAGCGGCACTCCCAGTGATGTCGCCACGCCCACCGACGCGTCGACACCGGCAGCGAGTCCATCCACCGCCGCTCAGATCACGCCCAGCACAGAGCAACCGAGTCTGGGTCCTGCAACCTCCGCCACGCCCACATCGAGACCAACCGCAACACCGACGCCAACCCCGACGCCGACGCCGACGATCTGCTTGATCATTTGCCACACGCCGTAGCGACCTGAGCCGCGGCATACCGGCCGCGCGCCCCGGTGGTTCCGTCAGCCTCCCTGCGCGTCGTTCGAGGTGCGCGACGATTGCAGTGCGTACACGTTGTCGATGTAGTCGCCCATCATGCGCGTGGCGCTGTAGCGCGGCCCATTGGTACGAAGCGAAGCGCGCACTCGCTGAAGCCAGCGCACGGGGATCCCCCGCTCGTCGCGCTCGTAAAACATCGGCAGGATCTCGTGCTCGACGATGTCGTACAGCGCGGCAGCGTCGCGCGAGTCCTGCACCGCGTGGTCGAACGCCACATCACCGGGCAAAGCCCAGCCGTTGGTGCCGTCGTACGCCTCGGCCCACCAGCCGTCGAGCACCGACAGGTTGAGGCCGCCGTTGACGGCTGCTTTCATCCCGCTCGTGCCGCTCGCCTCCAGCGGCGGGCGGGGGAGGTTCACCCAGAGATCGCAGCCCGCGACCATGTGCGACGCGGTATTCAGGCTGTAGTTGTCGAGAAACGTCACCCGCTCTGCAACGTGGGGCGCGGTCTTGAACGTGAAGAGGCCCTGAGCCGATCGCTTGCCCTCCTCGTCCTGCGGGTGCGCCTTGCCGGCGAGCACCAGCTGCACCGGCTGATCCGGCTTGTCGAGCAACGAGATCACGCGCTGCGGCTCCAGCGTGAGCAGGTAGATGCGCTTGTAGCCCGCAAGCCGTCGCGCGAACCCGATCGTCAGCGCGCTGGGATCGAAACCCCGCTCCGCCGCCTCGACATACCACAGCGCGTCACCGCGCGCCAGGCGGTTCGCGACCGTGCGGTCGCGCACGTATTCGACAAAGTTGGTGCGCAGTTCGGTGCGCACCGCCCACAGCTCCTCGTCCGGGATGTTGTCGACCGCCTCCCACGTCTCCAGATCGGCCGCCCGATGAATCCAGCCTTCCGGCAGGTATCGATCGAGGAGTTCGCGCATGGGCGGCGCCAGCCACGTGGGAATGTGCACGCCGTTGGTGACATGGCCGATCGGCACGGTGTCCACCGGCCGCTCCGGGAAGAGCGGCTGCCACATCTGACGGGCGACGTCGCCGTGACGCCGGCTCACACCATTCGCGGCGCGGCTCATCTTGATTCCCAGCGGTGTCATCACGAACGCTTCGTGCGGATTGTCCGGGTGCGTCCGCCCGAGGTGGAGGAAGCTGTCGAACTCGAGGCCGACCTGCTCGGGGAAGCCGCTCAGCACCTCGGCGATCTCGCCGGTCTCATAGCCCTCGTTCCCGGCGCCGACCGGCGTGTGCGTGGTGAACACGGTCCTCTCGCGCGCAGCCGCGTAGGCCTGGTGCCTGTCGCGTCCCGCAGCCATCTCTCGGCGCGCAAGTTCCAGCGGTGCGAGCGCTGCGTGCCCCTCGTTGAGGTGCACGACACTCGGATCCATGCCCATGGCCTCCAGCGCACGCATCGATCCGATGCCCAGGAGCGCGTACTGCGCCAGGCGGGAGGCCCGGTCGCCCACATACAGCCGGCTCGTGATCCAGCGATCGATGCGGGAGTTCTCGGGCCGGTCCGCGTCGAGGAGGAACAACGGCACGCGGCCGACGTCGACTCGCCAGACCTGCACCACGACGTCGCGCCCACGAATCGGCACCGCGACGGTGAGCGGATCACCGTTTGTGTTATGGACGAGAGCGGCAGGAACGCGCTCCGGATCGAGCGGATACCAATGTTCGTGCTGATACCCGCTCTGGTCCATTCGTTGCTGGAAATAACCCTGACGGTAGAAGAGACCGACACCCACCATGGAGAGGGCTAGGTCCGAGGCCTCCTTGAGGAGGTCGCCGGCGAGGACGCCCAGGCCGCCGGCGTAGATGGGCAGCGATCGATGTATCGCGAATTCCGCACACAGGAATGCCACCGGGTGCTCCGGGGTTGCCCTGCCGGTCATGCGGGGACGGTGCAGTTCAGCCTCGATCGTCTCCAAAACCGCGTGGGCGCGCCGCGACAGCTCGTCATCGGCCGCCGCCCGCTCCAGCGCGACCGACGACGACTCGTGCAGCAGACGCACAGGGTTGTTGTTGCACAGCTCCCAGCGTGCCGCGTCGACGGCGGCGAACAGCGCACCGGCTCCGGGTGTCCACGACCACAGGTAGTTGTAGGCCAGACGCGCGAGAGGCGCGAGCGGAGGCGGGATGCGTGCAGCCAGATCCCTGACCGCCTGCTCGACGTCCCCGCTGCCGTCCACGACGGGAGGAGCGACGGTCTGGGTCATGCCGGCGACGATGGTACGTCCCCGCCTACGCCGCGACCGGCCCGCGGCTGGCACGACTCGGTGACAGATTCATGTGGCGGCGAGCGCCGCGTTCAGCGAGTCGACGCCCGCCGCGGGGCCGCCCCCATGCCGGAACACCGCTGTGCCGGCCACCAGGACGTCGGCGCCGGCCTCGACGCACGCGCGAGCATTCGTGGCGTCGACTCCGCCATCGACCTCGATCTCCGTCAGGAGCCCCTGACTCTCCACCGCACGCCGCAGCACTTCCACCTTGTACAGCGTCCGCGGGATGAGGCGCTGACCCCCGAACCCCGGGTCGATTGTCATCACCAAGGCGAGATCACAGATCTCGAGCACCTCGTCCAGCATGTGCGCGGGCGTACTCGGGTTGATGGCGGCCCCGGCCCGGCAGTCGAGCGCGCGAATCGTGGTCAGGGTCCGGTGCAGGTGCGGGCACGCCTCGTAATGGACGGTTATGCCGTCTGCGCCTGCTTCGGCGAACGTCTGCAGATGCCGATCGGGCTCGACGATCATCAGGTGAAGTTCCAGTGGCAACGACGTCTCCCTGCGCAAGGACCGAACAGTGTCGACGCCAAACGTGTAGTTGGGGACGAAGACGCCGTCCATGACGTCGATATGCAATCGCTCGGCACCGCTCCCTTCAAGCCCGTGCACGGCGTCGGCCAGGTGACCGAAGTCCGCTGCGAGGAGGCTTGGCGCTATTCGGACCGCGTCACGGCAGGGCGTCCAGGTGGAGAGGGGCACGCGGCCGATCATGGCAGACACCACTGGAATGTTCGCCCGATGACCGAGTTCAGCGGTACAGGGCCGGTATCGTCTAGGAGGGAGGTCCCGCAATGAGGCCTGAGCAATAGGTGAACGTCGAGCTTCAACCGCCTGAGACGGTGCTGGGCGCTGCCCTCATGCGAATCATGGAGGCGACAAACGCTGATGCGCGTGTGATCGAGGATCCACGCGCCTCGGCGGCGCTCATCGTCCGGGAGGGCGCGCGTCTGGTGCCCGGCAGCGACGCGGTGATCTGTGCGACTGGCAAAGACGGAGAGATAGAGGTGCTTGCCGCCTCTGGAGGCCTCGGCGAGCTGCTGGCGGGCGCCCGCGGGACCGTCGCGGACGGAGCGTTGGGGCGCGCCATCACCACCCGGGCCGCTGTCGAGGTGGAGGATCCGTCAGGCGAACCCGTCCTGGGACCGATCCTCTCGGCTGCAGGGGTGCAGCGCATGCGGGTCAGCCCGCTCCTGAGCCGAGGGCTCCTCAGCCAGGATGTTGTCGGCGCCTTCGTCGTCGCCCGGCATGATCGGCGACCGCTGCGCGAGCCGGAGCGCACGCTTCTCGATGCCTACGCGTCGATGGTTGCGATGAACCTGGTGCGCCTGGAGCAGCGCTCCGAGGCGGAGCGCAGCGCACGCAGATGGGCGCTCGGCGTCGATATCGCACTCGACCTCGGCGCCGCGCAGGAGACCGAGGACCTCAACCACCGGATCCTGGCGCGCGCGCTCGACGCACTCGACGCTGATCGCGCAACGCTGCTCCGCCTCGACGGTGGCGACCTGGTCGTCGCGGCAACCCAGGACGTGGACGGCCGGCCAGGGATGCCAGGTTTCCGCACGCCGATAAGCACGCAACCCGTGTTGTTCGAAGCGCTGGAAACCCGCCGCATGGTACGCGGCCGGGTGGACACGGAGAAATTTCCGGAGCAGTTGCGTGACGCACTCTCCGGTGCCGGTCAGATGGTGACCCTCCCGCTCATCCTGGCCGGCAACGTGATCGGGTTTCTGAATGTGCGACGCCGCCGTGATGTGGCGTTCGACGCCGAGGATGCGGACACCTTGCAACTCATCGGCAATGTCGCCGCGGTCACGCTGCGCAACTCGCATCTGCTGGCCGACACACAGTCGGCCAAGCAGGCCATGAGTGAGTTCCTACACGTGGTGGTGCACGAAATGCGGGCACCACTCACAATCATCGGCGGCTACGTCAGCATGATTCAGGAAGGCGTCTTCGGCGAGCCTCCGGCGGCATGTGCGCGCCCTCTTGACGCGGTGAACGCGAAGGTGCGCGAAGCCCAACACCTCGTCGACGAGCTCCTGCTGGCGGCGCGTGTGGAGAATGGCAGCCTGCCGTATCAGGTGGAGGATGTGGACCTCGTCGACTCGGCGGAGCGAGCCGTGCAACGTGCCCAGCCGCGCGCCCAGCTTCTCGATGCTGTGGTAGAAGCGCGCGTGCCCGAAACGGCGAGCGCGCGTGCCGACGGCGCCCATATCGACCGCATCCTCGACAACCTCATCAACAATGCGCTCACCTACGGCGGAGACCCGGCGCACGTGGTGGTGACAGCCACTGCCGGTGCCGACCCGGCTCTGACTGTGGAAGACAACGGCGTGGGCGTCAGTTCCACGGACCGTGAGCATGTCTTCGAGCGCTTTTACAGGGGCAGTTCGAAGAGCGTGGGCTCGGGTCTGGGCCTCTTCATCAGCCGGCAGTTGGCGGAAGTCTGGGGCGGGACGCTGGCTCTCGAGTCCGACACCGGAGACGGAGCCAGATTCGTCCTGCGCCTTCCCGGCGCGGCCCTCAGTCCCGGCTGAGTCGCACGGCCTCGGGCGCGCCGCCGCCGGCGGCTTTGTCGAGGAACCAGTGGAGCGTTCCATGACGCGGGTCGACTCGCGCGGCCGGAACCGTCCCGGCAGCGGTTGCCTGCAGAGCGGCACGCTTCGACTCTCCGGTCACGAGAAACGCGACTCGAGCGCTGGCGTTGAGCGTCGGAAACGTCAGCGTGATGCGGTCGAATGGCGCGTAATCCGCAAGGCCGCGGGTGGCCCAGCGGTCCCTCACGTCCAGTGCGGGCGTGCCCGGGAAGAGGGATGCCGTATGGCCGTTCGTACCGAGGCCGAGCAGCGCGCAATCGAGGCGGGGAACGCCGGTCGGATCCGGGAGTAGCGTTGATTCGAGCAGCGATGAATATTCGCGCGCGGCCGCGTCGAGGTCCGGGCTCTCGCCGCGCATCCGATGGACGCTGCCGGCAGGGATTGCAACATGGTCGAGCAGCGCGTTCCGAACCAGGTGATAGTTGCTTGCCGGGTCAGTGGGCGCGGAGGCGCGCTCGTCGTCGAAGTACACGCGCCATGCCTCCCACCTGAAGCGAGGCCGCCACTCATCGGAAGCAAGTAGCTCGTAGAGCCTCCGCGGTGTGCTGCCCCCAGGGAGCGCGATGCTGAAGCTCCCATGCTCCGTCACCGCGTCAGCCGACGCAGCGGCGAGCCACGCCGCAACCGCCCGGTGGAGCTGCTCGTCTGTGTCGTGAACCGCGATCTCGCCGCGCAGCCCGGCCACAGAAAGCGGGGAGGTCATCCTCGGGTAGCAGCCAGGGAGGCCGCGCTTGCGACGGCCGCTCGATACACGGGGTCGTCGCCGCCTTCGGCCATCATGCTGCTCAGCAGATCCGCCTCGTCGCGAAGCGGCAGCGCGACCGAGCGCGCGGTGCTCATCGCCGGCGGGATGTCAATCGACGTGTGTATGGAGTCGCCCCGCCGCTGCAACAACACATGTGCAATGTCGGCGCCCTGCCGAGCATGGATCTCCACTTCGGTCAGCCGGCCGAGCACATCGATGTCCGGACTGCCCTTTGGCGGGTGCGGGTCGCCGTCGCCGGCCACGCTGATCTGCGGTGAGCCGTCGCGGGTCCAGCCAAGCCGAGATCCCATCCACCCACCCAGCAACCACGCATCGGATGTGGTGTCGCGCCCCGCGCAGCGTATGGACACGTTGCTGATGTGGCGCAACCAGGGTCGCGCTGCCCATGGGTCAAATACTTGCGCGATCAGCTGGCGCCACGGCTGCGTGCGCTGCCACGCGATGTCGGCGAGGGGAAGCCTGCCAGCGCGTTTCTCCAGCTGGGATGAGATGAGCTCCAGCGTGTCCGCCACGTCAGCGTACTCGCCGCTGTCCAGGATGATGCGCTCGACCAGTGCAATGACCTCGTCGGTGAACGGCTGGCGCAGCGGTGGCGCGCCGACAACCCATAGATAGACGGGCATGTCGGGAATGAGGAGCGGAGCGACGATGCTGGTCAGGTGATACGCAGGCTCCCCCTGAACATCCAGGCGCACGAGCTCGGTGCACACTTGGTTGTCATCGAGGCCGCACTGCAGCGAGAGGTCGGCTTCGAGCTGCGGTTCATGCTCTGCGTTCGCGACGATGACGATGGCACGCGCAGGATGTCGCATGCCGATGCGCAAGAGATCGGCGGCTGCGCCGTCACCCCGACTTCGATCGGTGCACGCGGCGACCAGGTTCATGACTGACGTGCGCACCTGGCTCCTGTCATCGCCGCTGGACCTCAACAATTCGGAGTGCAGCTGGTGCAGGGCACCGGTCACCGCGTGCAGGCCGCTCGCGTGCCGGTAGCGCAGCGGCGATGGCGCGCTGGTGACACTCACGGCCGGTGCCATTCGCGACCGTCGCGCCCGATGAAAGCGCGTGCTTCCTCGGGGCCCCAAGCGCCCGCTTCGTAGTTGGGGAAGCTGTCCGGGCCCGGCGGATGAGTGCGCCAGCCGTCGAGGATGGCGGTGCAGATGCGCCATGCCTGTTCCACCTCGTCGGCGCGGGCGAAGAGGGTGGCGTCGCCAAGCATGCAGTCGAGCAGCAGGCGCTCGTACGCGTCCGGTGACTCCTTGAGGAACGAACTTCCGTACAGGAAGTCCATGTTGACGCTGCGGATGCGCATCGCCTGTCCGGGCACCTTTGCGATGAACCGAAGCGTGATTCCCTCGTCCGGTTGAATGCGCAGCACCAGCAGGTTCGGGTCGATGGCGTCGGGTGGGAGAACGCCCATCGGCGTGGCGACATGACCGCCGAACGGCGAGTGGGGGACCCGGCGAAACTGGATCACGATCTCGGTCGCGCGCTTGGCCAGGCGCTTGCCGGTCCGGAGGTAGAAAGGTGTTCCGGCCCAGCGCCAATTGTCGATGTCGAGCTTCATGGCCACGAAGGTCTCGCGCAGCGAGGTGGGCTTCACGCCAGGCTCTTCACGATAGCCGCGGACGTGGTCGCCCTCCACCCACCCGGCGGCATATTGACCTCGCACCGTGTGCGACAGCGCGTCATCCGGGTGTATCGGGCGCACGGCGCGCAGCAGCTTCACCTTCTCGTCGCGCACCGTTTCGGCCTTGAAGTTGGACGGCGGCTCCATGCCGAGGATCGCCATCAACTGCATGATGTGGTTCTGCACGATATCTCGCAGCGCGCCAGCCTCTTCGTAGTATGCGCCGCGATTCTCCACTCCGAGCGACTCGGCGACCGTGATCTGTACGTGGTCGATGTACTGACGGTTCCACAGCGGCTCGAAGATGCCGTTCGCAAAGCGGAAGACGAGCAGGTTCTGCACGCTCTCCTTGCCGAGGTAGTGGTCGATGCGGTAGATCTGGTCTTCGGAGAAGTCCTCGTGCAGGCTGCGATTCAGCTCGCGCGCGCTCTCGAGGTCGCGCCCGAATGGTTTCTCGATGACAACGCGCCGGAAGTTGTCTGGTCCCTGCTGGCACAGTCCCGCGTGGAGCAACTTGTCGGCAAGCGGCAACACCCCGGTGGGCGGCACGCTGAAGTAGAAGATCCTGTTGCCCGCGGTGCCGCGGGTTCGATCCGACTCATCGAGCCTCGATTTCAAGAGGTCAAGGCCGTCGTCAGGTTGGAGATCGAAGTGAGCGTAGAACAGCCCTGCGGCGAAGCCCTCCCACACATCCTCTCGGAGCGGCACTCGGGAATGCTGTTCGATAGCGCTGCGCATTGCCGCGCGAAACTGCTCGTCGGACATGGGGGTCCGCGCCGCGCCGACGATGGTCACGCCTGGTGGCAGAGCACCCTCGGCGGCGAGCGCGTACAGCGCCGGGATCAGCTTGCGCTGCGTCAGGTCTCCGCTCGCGCCGAAGATGACCACGGCACACGGCGCCGGCATCCGCGTGAGGCGCAATCCCTCCAGGAGTGGGTTCGGCTCAGCTTCCTGTGCTGTCGCCTGGGTGAGTACCTCTGTCATTGCTGGCGCGGTTACGAGGCGGGCGCGGCCGCGGGCTCCTCGGCCTTCACGGGATGGCCGCCGAATTCGTTTCGCAGCGCCGCGATCACCTTGTTGCCGAAGCCGTCGGGCAGACGCGACTGATAGCGGGCGATCAGCGACAGAGCGATAACCGGAGCGGGAACTGAGAGCTCGATCGCCTCTTCGACGGTCCACCGTCCCTCTCCCGAGTCGGCCACCCATCCGCGCAGCCCGCTCAATTGTGGATCCCGGGCAAACGCGCGCTCGGCGAGTTCAAGCAGCCACGATCTGACAACGCTGCCCTGGTTCCAGAGATGCGCGATGGCGTGCAGGTCGAGCTCCCCGAAGTCAGGCTTCGCCTGCAGGATGGCAAAGCCCTCGGCATACGCCTGCAGCATTCCGTACTCCACGCCGTTGTGCACCATCTTCACAAAGTGCCCCGAACCTGATGGGCCGACATGCAGAAAACCGTCCGGCGGCGCCAGCGTCTCGAAGATGGGGCGGAAGCGCTCAACGGTTTCCGGCGCGCCTCCCACCATCAGGCAGTAGCCCACTTGAAGGCCCCAGATACCGCCGCTGGTTCCTGCGTCGACGAAGGCGATGCCTTTCTCGTGGCATCGTTGAGCACGGGCGATCGTGTCGTGATAGTTGCTGTTGCCGCCGTCGATGATCGTGTCGCCGGGGTCGAGCAACGCGCGCAACTGTTCGACCGTTGCTTCGGTGATCTTCCCCGAGGGCACCATGATCCACACACCGCGCGGGGGTTGCAGCGCGGGAATCAAGTCCTCGAGCGACGCGACCGTCGCGGCTCCGTATGTCGACACGCTCTGCCGCGCCTCTGGGTTCGGATCGTACGCAGTCACCGCGTGGTCGCCGTCCCGACGCAGGCGATGGACCATATTCGCGCCCATTTTCCCCAGTCCCACAAAGCCGATCTGCATGCCTGTGTCTCCGTGATGCGTGCTGCTATCGGGTAGCGGCAGCGGGGCGAACCGCCTCGCGCAACTCTGCCAGCCGGCTCGCCACGTCTCCCTCGATGTGAATGCGGATGACCCGGCGGTCGTGGCTGCGCAGTGACGTGAGGTCTCCGGCGGCCTGTGCCTGCTTCAGGATCGAGAAGGTGAACGGCTTGCCGGGAATCGCGATGTCCTGCGTATCGTCGGTGGTTATCTGGATGTACACGCCAGTGTTGGGACCGCCCTTGTGCAGCTGCCCTGTGCTGTGCAGAAACCGCGGCCCGAAACCGAGGGTCGTGGCCAGTCGTCGCGAGTCCCGGATGGCGACGCGCAAATCCTGAAGCGCCGCCTCGTTGCCTGCGTCAGGGGTGACGTAGGCCATGAGCGCAACATAGTCGCCCTCATGGGCGAGGTCCAGGTGGGCGCGCACGGCGTCAGCGATGGACGTCGCCGGCTCACCGCCGTACACCGTCACCGCGCCATGGCTCGCGCTGGGTTGCTCGGTGGGCAACGCGTGATTCCGCTCGTACGCGGCCAGCACGGCGTTGGTGTTGTCCTTCGACTCCTGCACATTCGGCTCGTCGAACGGATCGATGTGCAGTGCCGCGCCGGCGACCGCCGTCGCGAACTCCCAGCGGAAGAATTCCGCACCGAGGTCGTACAGATCGGCCAGGTCGATCGTGACCACTGGATGCCCGGCAGTGTGCAATGCACCGACGTGTGCATCGAACGTACTGTCATCGCCGAGTCTGAGCGCCACGAACAGCCGGTCGTCGCCATACGCGGATGGTTCACCGAGGGGTTCGGAGCCGATGGGGATGATCCCCCGTCCCTCCTTGCCTGTGCTTTCGGCGATCAGCTGCTCCGCCCACAGAGAGAACGCGTCGATACGCGACGGCGCGAGAATGGTGACCTTGTCGCGCCCGGCATCATGGAGGAGACCCATGATCGTGCCGAGGACGAGGCCACAGTTGAGGTCACTCGGGACACCCGGCAGGCTCAGACGCCGCATGTCGAGAGCGCGCCCGAGCAGGGCGTCGATGTCGATGCCGGCGATGGCTGCGGGTACCAGGCCGAAGAAACTGAGGGCGGAGTAGCGTCCGCCGATATCTGAAGGATTCTCGAAGAGATCGCGGAACCCGCGTTCTCTTGCGGTATCGGCAAGTGGCGTTCCCGAGTCGCTGATTGCGATGAAGTGGTCGCCCGGATGGGGCACACCCGCTGCTCGCACGACCTCCCAGAAGTGCGCAAGGTGCGAGAGCGTTTCCAGTGTCTTTCCCGACTTGCTCGCGACGATGAATCCTGTCCGCCGCGGATCGATCGCACCCGTCAAGCGCGCAATCGCGAGCGGGTCCGTCGTATCCAGCACGTGCAGTACCGGCTGCCCGGCAGCACTGCCGAATGACGTGCGCAGCACCTCGGGACACAGGCTTGATCCGCCCATTCCGAGGAGCACGCAGTCCTGCCAGCCTGCGTCGCGGACGCCCGCGCCGAGAGCCAGGAGACGCGGGACCTGGTCGCGCATCGCTCGGGCGACATCGAGCCAGCCGAGACGGTTGCGAATGATCTCGGCGTGTGCCGTGTCGCCAGGCTTCCAGAGATCCGGATCGCGAGCCCAGATTCGCTCTGCAACCGTCTGCGTCGTATCGGAAGCGATGGCCTCGGAGACGGCGGCCGTGGTCGCGCCGACGTCGTAGTGCTGGCGGGCGCTGAGCTCGCCGTGCATGCGGTCCATCTTCAGCGCGATCTCTCTGATGAGCTTGTCGTATGAGTCGCTGAACGACTTCACGCCCGCGTCGAGAAGGTCCTGCGTCACCCTGTCGATGTCGATGCCCGCATCGGCGAGTTGCCGCATCACCTCGTGCGCCTCGTCGTACGCGCGAACTGTGTCGCGCTCGACGATCCCGTGGTCCCGAAAGGCCTCGATTGTCGAAGGGGGCATCGTGTCCACGGTGTCGGGGCCGATCAAAGCCTCGGCATACACCACGTCGCGATAGTTGGGGTTCTTCGCGCTGGTGCTGGCCCACAGCGGACGCTGCACGTATGCGCCGGCCTCGCGAAGGCGGGCGAAGCGGGCATCGCCGAAGCGCTGCTCGAATTTTTCGTAGGCAAGAACCGCGTTGGCGATGGCAGCTTTGCCGAGCAGATTCTCGAGCGTGGCGTTCCCCGGGTCGGCTGCGAGCTTCTCCTCGATGAGCTTGTCCACCGCGGTGTCCACGCGGCTCACGAAGAAAGATCCGACCGAGTGCACGTCCAGCGAGAGCTGCTGCGCGTGCCGTGCGTCCAGTGCCTCGATGTACTGGTCGATGACGCGGTCGTACATCGCCAACGCGAAGACGAGCGTGACGTTGATGTTGCGGCCCTCGAGCAGGCTCGTGCGAATTGCCGGCAGCCCCTCGAGGGTGGCGGGAATCTTGACCATGAGGTTGGGTCGCTGGACCAGTTCCCAGATCCGGCCGACTGCTTCGATTGTCCGGTCGGTGTCGTGCGCCAGACCCGGCGGCACCTCCAGGCTCACGAAG
>DATMRA010000237.1:0-2990 GCA_035566535.1 Candidatus Acidiferrales bacterium
GTAGCCTTTGCCCCACCGCGACCGCTGACGCATCCAGTTGATGAAATCGGAGTTGGCCTCCTCCAGAGTCGTCGAGTCCATCAGGGCTGTCTGGTAGCGTGCGCGATGGAGGCGCATACCCAGATCGGCGTCTTCCGTAACGTTGTTCGGGTCCCAAGCCCCTAACTCTCGTAGTAGCCGGGTTGGGAAATGGTTCGAACTGCCGCCTAGAGGCACAGGCAGACCCAGCGCGACCAGCCCAGGCAGGAAGAAGTCGAACCACGATGTGTACTCCAGCGAGAACCACTTCGTGATGGCGTTTTGTGTGGGGTTGTAGTAGTTCAGCTTCGCCTGTACGCAGCCAATGTGCTGTGGGCCGCTACGACGGAAGACGACGAGCGCCTTCTTTAGCTGGTCAGGAGCCGGGATATCCTCGGCGTCGAAGATAACGCAGTACTCGCCCCGGGCGAACTGCAGTCCGTAATTGCACGCCTTTGGTTTCGTGCGGGGGCCCTCGGCCGGCACCACGAGCAAATCGAAGTTGGGGGGCAGTTCCGTCTGGCGCACGACCTCGAGCGTCTCGACGTCGTCCTCTTCCAGCAGCAGCTTGATGTCGAGCTTGGCCGCCGGATACTCCAGCTCTTTGCAGGCTCTGAGCAGCTGCGGGAGAACGCCCGCTTCACGGTAGAGAGGCAACAAGATCGTGTAGACAGGCAGATCAGAGAGCGCGTCGATCTCCTCACGAGATACTTTGATCAGCTCCTCCGATTTCGCCCCACACACTGTCACGTACATGCGGAACATCACTACGGCGGCATAGAGCGTGATGATCGCCCCCGACACCGCGATAAAGAAGGTGCTGTGCATGACGACCAGTAGGGCGATGGCTGACAGCCCCGCTAACGCGACCGCGACTTTCTGGGGGCGCGTTAGCGTGACGTGGGCCGAATACTCAGGTGCATAGGCCTGAAGCAGCGCACTGGAGGCCTGTTCGAGCTGGCCGCGGTACACGGTCTCCTGGCGGCGCCGAATGGCTGCGGGTGTGGCCAGCTTCGGCACCACGCGCATGCGGAGCCACACCTCCGCATAGTCGCGAGCACGCCTGTCACTCGGATCCGCCATAGCTACGATCGCCTTGTCGCCGGCGCGACGCAGCGGCAGGATGCGGTGCTTGATCGCTTCCCGGGCGTCCAACTCATTGGCGAAGGACGGGTCGACCCAGTGATGATCGAGGTTGATCATGCGCAGGCCCCACTGCGCGGCCAGCGCACTCCACACGTCACGCTGACGCGCACCGCCTGCGAGGAGTGCCTCCCCCAAAGGAAGCTTCTCGTGTCGCTGCAGGTCCAGTGCTTCGTCGAGAGCGTCCTGGGTGATCACGCCGCGGCGCATCAAAAGTTGCCCCAGAGGCGTGGAGGCCCGATGCGCAAGGATCGCCATGACGTCAGACCCCCCGCTGTACCGCGCGATGAACCAGTACCTGCGCCTCTGACTGCAGCGCGTTGTCGACTGTGCGGAACAGAGGCGCTGCAGCTGGATCGTTGTGCCCGCCACTCACCCCGTTGAGCAGGTCGAGGAAGATGTCCTGAATGCCGCCCTGCGGCTGGAAGCTGGGTGCACTTGCCGCTGCGCTGCCCTGTATCGGGCTCGACGTCAGCGCAATGCGCTCGTAGTACGTGTCGCCCTTGTACGTGACCGGCCACGCCCAGGACACGGTTCCCCATTTGGTGTTGGTCGCCGGGTCGCTGTAGTTGAGCAGCAAACCGTAGACGCCGCCACCCAGGTCGACGCGCTCTGACGTGCGGATGTCGTAGTTGTGAAACAGGAAGCAGTTGAGCAGGTTGTACGTGTCGAGCGTGCTCTTGTCGCTGGTGAGGACCACATCGGCATACGCGATACCGTGGCTGTGCGGCGGCACCACCGAGTAGCGATTCCACGTGGAGTTGTCACCGAAGTACTGCTTGGCCCAGGAGTACTCCGCGATCTGAAACACCTGCCAGCCCGCGGGCGCCGCCGCAGTGGCGACGAACGGCTTGACCGTGGGTGCGCCGGAACCGTCGTCGAAGGCGGCGTAGGGCTGCAGCCCGTGGTCGGCAAGCGCAACGAATGCGGTGAGCAGGAGCACGGCTCCGGTGGCGATCTTGCGTCCGCGCGTCCATGCGCGCGCGGAGCGCGCATGCGTCGCGCCGAAGATGGTCATGCCCGCGACCGGCCCGCTGACGTGGTCCGGCGCCGGCGCAATTGGCGCCGGCGGCGCAACGCTGCTCTTCGCCACAGGGGCGATCGGCTCCTTGAGGTGGAGGCCGAACCAGGGCAGCGCCCACAGCATCACCAGCACTGCGATGGCGAAGAGCACGAGGCCGATCACGGCGTGGTATCCGCCGAGGGCGAAGCTGGGATGACCCGCGTGCGCCAGGGCAATGATCGAAGTCAGCCGGATGATGTTCAACGCGAACGCCATCACCATGCCGGCCACCCACCAGAGCAGCTTGCGTCCCTTGCCACCGCCGAGCACGGTGAGCACCGCACCGCCCACCAGCGCGAAGCCCAGGACGGTGTCGGCGCCCGAGCACGCAGTGCCGATGCTGATCGTCAGCGGTGAGCCGCTGGCCTGGTTGATGATCACGTCGCCCGCGTTGCTCCCCAGGCTCGCACCCAGCGGGAGGTGATGCACAACCTGCGCCATCATGGCGTTGGTCCAGTTGCTGAACGACTGCATCACGCCTGCCATCAGGTGCAGGTACAGAGCGGGCCACATGAGCAGCAGGAACAGGAATGCCGCCTTGAGCCGCCAGAACCATGTGATGCCGTACGCGATGATGGTTGCGCCCGCCGCGAACATCGCCATTGACACGACGTCGGCGCGATCCGTCCAGTAGTACGTGGACGCGATCACCGGGGCCAGCGTGATCAGCAGCAGCGCGACGATGACGAGTGGAATGCCCACCAGGAAATCGATCTGCCGATCCATGATCGGCTTGGGGGCGTGCGCGTACCGATTGGCCGTGATG
>DATMRA010000238.1:0-19479 GCA_035566535.1 Candidatus Acidiferrales bacterium
CGTGTCAGAGATGAACTACTACGGGAATGGAGGCGGTTGGGGGCGCATTGATCGCCGCACGATCGCCGGCAACGACGGCTCCGTGATGGGATTCATTTACTGATCAACGGTTGACGCTTGCAGCGTCAACGTGGTCTGGGCGGCGGGTTGCACATATCCTCTTGCTTCAGACAGTCCTTGTCCGCCGTTATCACACATGCAAATTGACTCGTGTTATCGCTTCGGCGGCCTGCGGAACTCGCCGAGGACATGTGCAACCCGCCGCCAATACCCGTCATACGTGACGGGCGTCAGCCACTGAAGCGGTAACCGATACCCGGGACGGAGTGTATGTACGTTGGCTTCTCTGCGTCCGGTTCGATTTTGCGGCGCAGACGGTACACATGCGCGTCGACAGTTCGCGTCTCGATTTCGACTTCGTAGCCCCAGACGCGACGCAGTAGCTCGCCGCGGCTCATCACCTGGCCCGGTCGCGAGGCAAGGAGTGCGAGCAGGTTGAATTCCGTCAACGTCAACATCACCTCTTCGCCGTCGCGAAACACCTGGCGGCGGCCGAGGTCGATGGTGAGTCCGGGAAACTCGAAGCGGTCGCGCGGCTGCTCCTGCGCTGATATCTCGCTGCGCCGCAGGTGCGCACCCACGCGAGCCATGAGCTCGCGCACCTCGAATGGTTTGGTGACGTAGTCATCGGCGCCGAGCTCGAGGCCGACCACCACGTCGATGGTGTCGGACTTCGCGGTCAGCATGATGATCGGAACGCGCGAGCCCTCGGCGCGAAGACGGCGGCACACGTCGAGGCCGCTCATGCCGGGAAGGTTGACGTCGAGGATGATCAGGTCAGGGCTCTGCTCACGAGCCAGTGTGAGTCCGTCCACGCCGGTGGCAGCCTCGAGGAGTGTGTGATTCTGTGCGCTGCAGGCGAGCCGCACGACCTCACGACTGGGCGCGTCATCCTCAACGATGAGAATCGTCTTGCCGGCGCCGCTCATTGCAGAGACGTATCCAGATACTTGGAGATGCGTTGCACGAAGTTGGCCACCTCGATTGGTTTGCTGATATATCCGGAACAGCCGGCGGCGAGCGCCTCCTGCTCGTTGCCCTTCATCGCGTTGGCAGTGAGTGCAACGATCGGAACGGATGCCGTCTTGGGATCGGACCGCAGCATGCGGGTGACGGTGAGTCCATCCTTCCCCGGCAGCTCGATGTCCATGAGCACGAGATCGTAGACCTGCGAGCGCGCCTTGTGGAGTCCCTCGTCGCCGTCGACGGCCGTGTCGACGTCAAAGCCCCTTCCCGAGAGCACCATTCGGGCTAGCTCGCGATTGCTGGCGTTGTCCTCGACCAGCAGGATTCGGTTGTGGCGATGGCCGTTGACGTCCTCGATCCCGGCAAGCGGCAACCGGAAGGTGAACACCGATCCCTCGCCGGGCTCGCTGGTCAAGCCGATGGTGCCGCCATGCAGCTCCACCAGACGGCGTGTCAGCGACAGTCCGAGGCCGGTCCCCTCGACCTGCCGCGTCGTCGCGGAGTCCAGCTGATAGAACTCGTCGAAGATGCGGGTGTGATGCTCCACGGGGATTCCAACGCCGGTATCGCCGACCGCGACCACCAGGTCCGCGTCGTCCGCGCGCGCGTCCACCCAGACACGCCCACCCTGAGGCGTGAACTTGATGGCATTGCTGAGCAGGTTGTACAGCACTTGTTTGAATTTGCTCTTGTCTGCCTTGACCTCGAGGTCCGGGGGCAGGACATCGATGCTGAGGTTGATGTCGCGCCGCTCGCTCAGTGAGCGGATCACGTTGTGCACTTCCTTCACCGCGGAGAGCACACCGAAGTGATCGTACGCGAGCTCCATCCTGCCCGCCTCTATCTTGCTCAGGTCGAGCACATCATTCACAAGCTCGAGGAGATGCTTGCCGGACGTGTGGATGTTTTCCAGACACTCCTGTCGCTGCTCCGGCGTCAATTCAACGAGGTTGTCCTTCAGGATTTCGCTGAAGCCCAGGATCGCATTCAGCGGCGTGCGCAACTCGTGGCTCATGTTCGCCAGGAACTCGCTCTTCAGTCGAGATATCTCACCGATTTGCGCGTTGGCGATCTCGAGCTCACGCTTCTGCGCGGCGATTTCAGCGAGCTGACGCTGTTGCGCGGCGTACAGTCGCGCGTTGTCGATGCTGATCGCAGCCTGGCTGGCGATGATTTGCATCAACGCCTGCTCGATGTTTGTAAACGGCTGCACCTCGCGCCGGGCCAGTGTCATTGCGCCGACCAATCGCTGCGGCGACTCGAGTGGCATCACCAGGCATGAGCGAGGTGCGTACGAGAGGTCGAGCGTCTTGAACCGCCGGTCTTTGGTCGCGTCGGCCACCGATACCACTTTGCGTTGCTGTGCCGCCCATCCCACGATGCCTTCGCCGAGTTGGAAGTGCGCCACCTGGCCGAGGTTCTCGGTGAATGGAAACGTCGCAATAGCAGACAGTGCAGTACCGTCCTCGTCGAGGAGGAAGACAGTCGCCGCGTCGCACTCCACCAAGTCGGCCGCCGCCTTGAGCATGAAGTCGATCGTCTCTTTCAGCTCGAGGCTGGACGTAAAGAGATTCCCGACCTGACCCAGAAGGTCGACGATGACCTTATCGTCCATCGCCAGCCGAGTATAGCCGCGAATTTGACAATCAGACTGTCTTAAGACTGCGAATTCTGCAGTCCGGTCTGCAGTCAGCCCTTGCGGGCCTTCACCTCGTCGACCAGCTGGGGCACGATCTTGAGCACGTCACCGACGACACCGAGGTCTGCGAGCTTGAAGATGGGCGCGTTCTCATCCTTGTTGATGGCGACGATCGCTTTGGCCCCCTTCATGCCGACCGTGTGCTGCATCGCGCCGCTGATGCCAACAGCGATGTACACGGAGGGCTTCACCGTCTTCCCGGTCTGCCCGACCTGCATGGAGTACGGGACCCAGCCCGCGTCCACCACAGCCCGGCTTGCCCCGACGGCTGCGTTGCCAATGGCCTGAGCGAGCTGCTCCAGTAGTTCGAAATTCTTCGGATCACCGAGGCCCCGACCGCCGCTGATGACAACCGGCGCCTCCTCGAGCTTGGGCCCGGTGGCCACGTCGGCCACGCGATCCACGACCTTCGCGCGGCGGTGTTTCTCATCGACAGGTGTAGTGATTGGGACAACTTTGGCAGCTGCTCCGCCCGACGACTCCGCTGCGAACGATTTGGGCCGGATGATCGCGATGGCGGGTGCGCCTCCGCCGAACTTCGTGGCGACATTCAGCGTGGCGCCGAAGATCGACGTTGAAACAGTGACCCCGTCGTCGGCGGACACGTCCAGCCCGTTGGCGATCACGGGCACGCCGAGCTTCGCCGCCAGGCGTCCGGCCACGTCGCGGCCGTCGTACGTCATCCCGAAGAGGAGCAGATCCGGCTTGTGTTCGGCGACCAGTGCAGCCAGCGCGTCGGCGGCTGGGCTGCCCAGGAGCACCTCGCCGTAGGCGGGGTCGGTGGCGGCGTAGAGAGTTCCGGCGCCGTGGGCGCCGAGTTCCGCGGCCGCGGCCTCCGCATCCTTGGAGAATGCGACCGCTTCAACGGTGTCGCTCAGCGTCCTCGCCTTGGTGAGCAGCTCGAGCGCCACGGGCGCCGGCTTTCCAGCGTCGATATCGGCGAAGACCCAGACCTTGCCCAGGGCCATGTCAGATCACCTTCCGCTGCACGAGGAAGTCGGCGATTCGCTTGGCCCCGTCACCCTCGTCACGGATCACCTCGCCGGCCGCGCGCTCCGGGGCACTGGCCACCTCGGTGATCGTCTGGCCGGCACTTGCACCGCCCACACCCGCCAGGTCGAGATCCGCCGGCGTCAGCCGATCGAGCGGCTTGGACTTGGCGCCCATGATCCCCTTGAGCGACGGATAACGCGGCTCGTTGACGCCGGCGGTCACGCTGAGGACAGCGGGGAGGGAGGCTTCCACCAGGTCGTAGCCGGCCTCTGTCTGCCGTTTGACCTTCAGCGTGGAGCCGTCGAGCTCGACGCTTTTGGCGAAAGTCACCGCAGGGACGTCAAGAAGCTCGGCGATTGCCTGGGGGACGACCCCGGTGTAGCCGTCCGTGGACTCCGTGGCCGTGATCACGAGGTCGAAGCCCTCGCGCTTGATGGCGGCCGCCAGCACCCTGGCCGTGGTCAGCGCATCCGACCCGCGGAGGCCTTCGTCACTGATGAGAATCCCCTTGGCGGCACCCATCGCGAGCGCCTTGCGAACGGCGTCCAGCCCCCGCTCGGGGCCCATCGACACGACTGTGACCTCGCCTCCGTTGGTCTCGACGAGCTGAAGGGCGGCCTCGACGCCGAATTCGTCACCAGGATCCATGACAACCTCCACCCCTTCCCGCTTGAGGAAGTGGGTCTGGGGGTCGAGCTGGCCCGTGGTGTTGGGATCCGGGATCTGCTTCACACAGACCACCACCTTCATGTCGTCCTCCTACCCGCGGTCGAACCGGCCGACAACTCTATCAGCCCGTACTCTCAGCCCCGGCTAAGGGAATACGTGCGAGTCACAGGACAGAATGGCGCTCATGATGCGATTTCATCTCAATGCCCGAAGGCTGGCACTCGGTGCGATTGCGGTGGTGGCCACAGCCGGGCTGGGGACCGCTGCTGGGCTCTCCATAGCGGCTGCAGCCCCCAGCTATCAAGCCGCCGTCGTGACGTCGGCAGATGCCTCACGCAGCGCCGCAAACCATATCGGCCGGGCGGGCCGCGTCGTCTTCCGTCTCCTGATGCGGACCACCGTCAAGGACACCGGGTTGACACGCGCGACTGTCCTCGCGGACCTGCGCGCCGGACAAACGTTCAACCAGATCGCGGGCGCCAAGAAAAGCGCCGTTGAAACCGACGTGCTGTCAGCCCTCCAGGCTCGGCTGAGCAAGGCCGTTGCAGCGCACCGAATCACCCAGGCGCAAGCTGACAGCAGGCTGGCCAAGGCCAAGACCGCGCTCGAAACGCTCATGGCCACCAACCTGAGCGGGCGATTGGGCCACGCTCCGGCCACCTCGGCGGTGAACGCCGCCTTCGCCGACGCGGGCGCCCAGGCTTTCTGAGCTCTACACGTGCGGGGCGGCATCCGAGGCGGCCCCGCTCCGGTGACTCACCTGCTGAAGGCCGAGAATACTTAGCAAGAAGCTGGCGAAGATCGTCTGCACTCCCAGGACCGTGAGGACGACCGCCGGAATCATGATCCGCATCGTGACGCGTGGATCCAATGTCGCGAAACTCGCGCGTCCCCAGAAAGCCACCGTCCCCGCGATCAGTGCGATGCCGGCCAGTGTCGCCGCCGATCCCGCCAGCAGGCCAACCTCGAGGTTGAAGTAGCGATACAGGCGGTTGAGCCTCAGGGATGGAGGATGGAGGCCCTCACGGACGACAAACGTCTTGGTCAGTACCGCGAACAGGATGAGCTGGAAACCCAAGATGCACGAGCACCCGAGAACGAGCAGGGCATTGATATCCAGGACGACCGAGCCGATGTGTAATGGCCCGGCTATCAGCACCGCGCCACCCAGCAACCCGATGATGAAAAGCACAAATCCCGGAATGAGGAACAGCCAGCGCGGCGAATAGAGAAGGAGAAACCGCAGGTGGCGCCAGCCGTCTCGCCACGTGCGCAGATGAGGAGCCCGAGAGCGGCCGTCAGGGCGCAGTGCCACGGGAACTTCGCTGATTCGCATCCCGAGCAGCGAAGCCTTGACCACCATTTCGCTGGCGAATTCCATGCCTGAGGTCACCAGGCCCATGCGGAGATAGGCGGCCTTGGTAAACGCTCGAAGGCCGCAGTGAAAGTCGCCGACACGTGTCTTGAAAAAGAGCCTTCCAATCCTGCTCAGCACCGGATTGCCCACGTAGCGATGGGAAAACGGCATTGCTCCAGGGGCGATTCCGCCGCGGAAGCGGTTCCCCATGACAAGGTCCGCTCCGTTTCGCAGTTCCTCCAGAAAGGCCGGAATCGCGCCAAAATCGTAGCTGTCGTCCGCGTCGCCCATCACGATGAACCGTCCCTGAGCGGCGGCAATCCCTCCCTGCAGCGCGGCACCGTACCCTCGCTGCTCAACGCATATCACGCGGGCACCCGATGCCGCGGCGGCCGCTCGGGAGCCGTCGGTGCTTCCGTTGTCGGCGACGATGAGCTCGCCGCACACGCCGGCGGCTGACAAGGATTGCGACGCCGTACGGAGGCAGGTCGCAATGGTCGCGATTTCATTGAGGCATGGCATGACGACCGAAACCTCGATCGCTTCAGCTGTGCTCGAGCCGGCGGCCATCGAACTTAGAGCTTGGCATAGACCGGGCTCATGTGTCCCGTCTGGCAGCGACCCTCGGTGCTCCGGACCGACGGTTGGCGCTCGGCGTTAGGCTCCCGGTCGAGTATGTCGCTGATTCGTGGCCGTTTGCGAAGTCGCGCTCGCCTGGCCGACGTGACCGTGATAGGGGTGATCGCGGCCTTCCCGATCCTCTACGGGTTTTTCGCGATCCTCCTCGGTCAGGACGCTGACTACGACCTGCTCAACTACCACTACTTCGACCCGTACTGGGCGTTTGTGAACCACATGGCGGATATTGCGCCCGCGCACACGCAGACATTTCTCAATCCTCTGCTCGACACTCCGTTCTACTTCGCCGCCAATCACCTCCCCGGCCGATTGCTTGGATTTCTTCTCGGAGCGGCTGCCGGCGTCAGTTTCGTCCCGCTGTATTTGATCGGACGCGATCTACTGAATTCGCGCTGGCCGGCTCTGGCGCTTGCGGCACTCGGAATGTTCACAGCCGGCGCTTGGTCAGAAGCGGGAACGATCTTCGGTGACAGCCTCACCGCGCCCTTGTTCTTGTTCTCCGTGTGGCTGGTTCTGCGCACGATCAGGGTCGACGCCGTCAGTTCCGGGCAGCGTCGGGCACTCATCCTCGTCGCGTTGGCGGGCTTGCTGGCCGGAGTGGGGGCGGGTTTGAAGCTGTCGGGCGCGCCCTGGGCGATCGCAACAGCTGCGGCATGCCTTCTGGTGACGGGCGGACCTCGCAAGCGTCTGGGTTACGCGCTGGCCGCGTCGGGGGGAGTGGTGGGGGGACTCATCCTCTCCGATGGCTGGTGGGTGTGGTCGATGTGGTCACAGTTTGGCAATCCGTTGATGCCGTTCTTCAATCAGTTCTTCAAGTCCGTGTGGGCAGCACCTGTTTCATTCAGCGACCCGCGCTATGGGGCGCACGGGCTCATTCAAGTGCTCGACTTCCCTTTCAAATGGACCCTCACACCCACGCGAGTAGGTGAGGTTACGTTTCGCGAGCTCAGCCTTCCGATTGTTGAGGTGTTGCTCCTGGCCGTCACGGTGAAGGGCGTGGTCGCCACGGTGAGACGGCGAGCATGGACCCCCTTCCTGCTGCGTGTTGAAAGCAGATATGTGATGGCCTGGGTGGTGATTGGCTATCTGGCGTGGGCCGTGGCGTTCGGCGTGTACCGGTATCTCATTCCCGTCGAGATGCTCTCATTCATCCTCATCGTTGTGTTGCTTCGCGAGCTGTTTGGCAAACCAGCTCCGCGGATGCTCTTCGCTGCCGTGACGTCAGTCATCCTCGCAGTCGCAATCGCCACTGAGGTCCCCGCCAATTGGGGTCGCGTGGGCTACGCGCACAGGTACTTCAGCGTCCCGGTACCACCGGCGCTCTCGCGGCAACCTTCAGCCGTGCTGATGCTGGGGGACGGCGCGATTGGGTTCGCCATTCCGTCGTTCCCTCGTGACACCTTTTTTGCTTGGGTGCAGGGCTTCGCTCCCCCGACGCCATTCGTCCACGCAATCATCGCCAAACGGTTGGCGTCGTACCCGGCGATATACGCTGTCTCGACCGGCTCTGTTGCGACCGGAGAGCAACAAAGCGTGCTCGCCGACTATGGACTTCATGTTGACGCGGCGAGCTGTAACACCATCAACGCAACCGTCGGGGACAGCGTCCAGCCGCTGTACCTCTGCTCGCTGCTTCGCGGACCAGGCTAGTCTCGTCGCACCGCCACTACGTGGCCAAGCCGGGGCTCGCGAAAACGAAGAGGTGGTTGAGCCCGAGTTGAAAGCGACGCGATTTATGGAGGATCAAGCCGGATTGCGTGAAGAGACGGATGGTCTGAGACGGTTCAAAACCGTAGTGCTCATGGGCAGCCATCCCGTCCAACACATGGATCCTCTGCCCCACGTGGATAAGACGATCCACGGCTGGTGACGGCACGGTGCAAATCACTCGACCGCCCGGGCGCAGCATGGCAACACACCGTTCTGCCAGCACCTCTTGTTGCTTGGGCTCGATGTGCTCGAGGACTGCGAGGAGAGTGATGCAATCGAAGGTTTCGGTTGCGGGAAGCGCGCCGGGTACGGACCCCTTGATGTACTTGAAGCGAGCGCTGTCTTGCGGCACGGCGTCGGGATCAATGCCTATCCCGGTGCGGATACGTCCATGGAGGAGGCGGAAGAGAGCCCCGTCACTGCACCCGATATCGAGAACGCGTGACCCTCGCCGGATATGCGCCGCCGCCTTGCGCACGCGCCAGCGCTGGAGGAGCGAGTCACCAGCCTTCATTCCGCGACGATGGTAGCAAGCCACGCTCTCCTGAACACGGCCTGTAGACTGCGTCGATGCCCAAGCAGTACCAGAAGCCCGACCAGGTCATCGACGCAGCCAAGCGCTATCGCGCCACCATCTCGACTGATCGAGGTGACATCGATATCGCGCTTGACGCCTCGAAGGCGCCGAAGTCCGTCAACAGCTTCGTGTTCCTGGCGCGAGAGGGTTTCTACGACGGGCTCGTCTTTCATCGCGTGGTCGACGACTTCGTCATCCAGGGTGGCGATCCCGAGGGAAGCGGGCGGGGCGGTCCGGGCTATCGTTTCGAGGATGAGCCGGTGCAGGGCGAGTACATCCCAGGCTCCGTGGCGATGGCCAACTCCGGTCCGAACACAAACGGCTCGCAGTTCTTCATCAGCACCGTTGACAACCGAGGCAAGCTCACCAAGTCGTACAACCTGTTCGGACAGGTGATCAAGGGCATGGAGGTGGTGACCTCGGTGCGCCAGGGCGACGTGATGCGTTCGGTTACGATCGTCGAGGAGTGAGCACGATGACCGATCTGCGGCTTATGGCGGTGCATGCGCACGCGGATGACGAGACCATAACGATGGGCGGCCTGCTCGCGCTCTGCGCGGACCGCGGCATCCGCACGTGCAACATCTGCTGCACCGACGGCAAGCTCGCCACCATCGTCGACCCCTCCATGCCCGAGGAGACGACACGGCCGCGATTGGCGGAGATCCGCAAGGAGGAGCTCCGCGAAGCCGCTCGTATCCTGGGTGTGTCCGAGGTCCAGTTCCTCGAGTACGGCGATTCGGGTATGGCGGGTGAGCCCACCAACGACCTCCCGGACGCCTTCTGGAAGGCGTCGCTGCACGAGGTCGCCGGACGAATCGTGGAGCACATCCGTCGCTTCAAGCCGCACGTTGTGGTCACATATGACGGCAACGGGGCATACGGGCACCCCGACCACATCCAGGCCCACCGCGCCGCGCTGCTGGCCGTCGAGGCCGCCTACACCGCGGTGTACCCCGAGCTGGGCGACCCGTGGCGCGTGCAGAAGCTGTATTACACCGCGTTTCCGGTCCACGCCATGCGGCGCGCAATCGAGCTGGCCAAGAATGCGGGAAGAGAGTCGCCCTTTGGCGTGGACGATCCCGACCAGCTTCCCTTCCTGACGCCGGATGAGTGGGTGACCACCACCATCGATTGCCGCTCGACGGTCGACCGCAAGCGCGCTGCATTGCGCGCGCACCGCAGCCAGATCGCACCTGACTGGCCACTGCTCAGCATTCCTGACGAGGTGGCGGCTGAGTTTGCCGACGAGTACTACCAGCTGGTCATCAGCCGCACGCCGGCGCCATTGCCCGAGACCGACGTGTTCGCGGGCATCGTGGTCGCGGAGCCTGCAGCCGTCTAGCCTCTCTCGAGGACCATGGCGATGCCCTGGCCGCCGCCGATGCAGAGTGCGGCAACGCCAAGGTGCGCGTCGCGCTTCTCCATCTCGTGCAACAGGGTCACCAGGATCCGCGTGCCACTCGCGCCGATGGGATGCCCAAGGGCGATCGCGCCCCCGTTGACGTTCAAACGGTCCTCGGGGATCGCGAGCTCTCGGCCGACCGCCACCGATTGGGCGGCGAAGGCCTCGTTGAGCTCGAAGAGGTCGATGTCGCGCAGCTCGACGCCTGCCTTGCTGAGCGCGAGCTTCACCGCCGGCACCGGTCCCATGCCCATGATCCTGGGTGGGACACCGGCACTCGAGTAGCTGCGAATGCGCGCCAGCGGCGTGTGATTTCCGGCCTTGGCGCGGGACGCGCTCATCACCACGACCGCGGCGCCGCCGTCGTTGATGCCGCTCGCGTTGCCGGCGGTGACCGATCCGTCCTTGGCAAACGCCGGCCTCAGTGCGGCGAGCGCGTCGGCGGTGGTGCCCTTGCGCGGGTGCTCATCGGTATCCACGAGCACCTCCTCCTTGCGGCGCGTTACCGGGACGGCGACGATCTCGTCCTTGAAGCGTCCGCTCGCCATCGCAGCCTCGGCCTTCTGCTGCGAGGCGGCTGCAAAGGCGTCCTGGTCCTCGCGTGACACCTCGTACTCGCGCGCGATGTTCTCGGCAGTGCTGCCCATATGGCAGTCGTCGAAAGCGCACCAGAGGCCGTCGCGAATCATCTCGTCGACCAGCTGTCCGTGACCCAGCCGGTAACCGTAGCGCCCGTTCTCGACGAGATACGGAGCGCGCGACATGTTCTCCATGCCGCCCGCGACGAGGCATTCCGCGTCTCCGGCACGAATCGCTTGCGCGGCCAGGGCCACTGTCTTCAGCCCGCTCCCGCACACCTTGTTGATCGTCATGGATGGCACCGATTCGGGCAGGCCCGCCTGAATGGCGGACTGGCGCGCCGCGTTCTGACCCAGCCCGGCCTGCAGCACGTTGCCCATCAACACCTCGTCGACCTGGTCGACGCCGGCGCGACGCATGGCTTCTTCGACGGCGATTGCGCCGAGACGCGTGGCCGGAATGTCGACGAATGCGCCGCCGAACGTCCCCACCGGCGTGCGCACCGCGCTCACGATGACCGCTTCTTCCATACGGATCACTCTACGCCGCGGTCCGGGCCCGCCGGCAGCGCAGCGTCGGGCAGCTCGGAGTCGAAAGCGTCCTGATACCGGGCCCGGAGCTGCGACACGGTGAACGCGTGCCCCTGAGGACCCCGGGCTTCGACCACGAACGACGCTGTCACCGACCCGAGCCGGCCGGCGACGGCGAGCGAGGCACCGTTGCGCAACCCGGCGAGCAGGCCGGCGATGTATGCATCGCCCGCGCCGGTCGGGTCGACCACATGGGCAACGGGCGCCGCGGGCACGGTGACGACACCGTCCGGCGAGTGCAGCTCGCTGCCGGATGCGCCGCGCGTCACCGCGACCATTCGCCGGCCGCCCAGCGCATCGACGCTGACGCCGGTGCGCTCGCGAATCATGTCCATCTCGTAGTCGTTGCCCACCACCAACCAGGCGGCATCCAGCCCGGCCCGGAGTACGTCGTCGCCCATCGAAGGGATCTGCTGGGCCGGGGCGAACGTCAAGCGCGCTTCAAGTATTGAGGCGTCGGCAATGTGACGCGCCATCCCGTCCGCCGCGTCCGCAGCCACCACGACGTCCGAGATATCGGCCAGCTGAGTGAGGTCGAGCCCTCCCGAGCGCGCCATGGCGCCGGCAAAGAAGGCGGTGATCTGATTGTCGTCGAGATCGGTGGTGATGAACCCGTTGGCGGTGACCACGTCGTCGCAGCGCAACGCCGGCGTCGTGTCGACACCCACCGCTTCCAACGCCGTCGCGTAGTCGGTGAAGTCGGCAGCGCCGACAGCGCCGCAGAGGAGGGGATGCTCACCCAGCAGGGCCAGCGTGTAGCTGATGTTGGCCGCAGTCCCGCCCCGGCGGCGCTCCAGCTGGTCCACCATGAACGACACGTTCAGCACGTGGGTTCGGTCGGGCAGGATGTGGTCGCGGAACCGGCCGGGGAACACCATGATCGTGTCGTACGCAACGGATCCGGTAACGGCGATGCGGCCCACCGCGCAGAGGATACGCAGGCGGCCGCATGGTCCACCGAGCGGTCGCGGCGCCGGGACCCGCGAGAATGGAGCCGGTGAACGGTCGGCTCCGAGGGCTTGCCCTGGCGGTGGGCTGCATCATTGTCGCGGGGTGCGGGGGCAGCACTGTCGGTGGCGGTTCGGATGAGAACCTTTCGGTCTCGCCACAGAACACGTCGTTCGTCGTGGGCGTGAACCGGATCAGCGTGGCGTTGCTCGACCAGCA
Organism: Candidatus Acidiferrales bacterium; assembly: GCA_035566535.1. Lineage (GTDB taxonomy): Bacteria > Chloroflexota > Dormibacteria > Aeolococcales > Aeolococcaceae > JAFARE01. Next base: position 12,412 of record DATMRA010000238.1, read on the forward strand.
GCAGAACCCGGTTCACGCAATGGGCGTCTCTGTCAGGGTGCTCAACGGCAACGGTGCCGCGGTCGGCAGTGCCGCGCTCAGGAACATCGGGCCCGAGTACGGCGGCATTCCGGTCTATGTCGGCGTGACCACGTTTCCCGATGTCGGTCAATACGAGTTCATCGTCAGCGGTTCACGGACTGATGGGCAACGCGTGCTCGGGCACGCGTACGTCACCGTCGTCGTCACCGGAGTCGGTATTGCGGTGGGAGCACACGTGCCGCCTGTGAGCCAGGCAGTGCTGGGCGTTCCGGGCGTGACGCTGGCGACACTGGACAGCGGAATTCCGCCCGACAACTGGCACGACTCGACGATTGCCCAGGGCGTCGCCCAACACAGGCCGATGGTGTTGTTCTTCGGCGATCCGTCCTTCTGCCCGAGCAAGACATGCGGGCCGACGCATCAGATTCTCGAACAGCTGTGCACGGTGTACTGCAGCCAGATGCTCTTCGAGCATATCGAGACGTACTACCCCGCTGGGCCGCCCGGCCCGACAGCTCACATCAATCCTGCGTTCTCCGCGTTCGGGCTGCAGACCGACCCGTGGATCTACTTCGTCGATGCCGGCGGCGTTGTCACCGATCGCTACGAAGGCCCGGTGACCTTGCAACAGCTCACAGAATCGGCGCAGGGAACGCTCGCCGGTCGTGTCCCCGCAGTAGTTCTGGGCTGATACGATCTCTTGATCACTTTGAACGAATTCAAGCCCTACCTGTCGGTCCTGATACCGGCTATGAACGAGGGTCGCACCATCGACAAGGTGGTGGATGCCGTGCTCCGCGTCGATCTCCCGCTGGAGATCGTACTCGTCGACGATGGATCCACTGATGACACGTGGGCGCAGATGCAAGCACGCGCTGACGGTGCGCGAGTCAGGGCTTACCGGCACACGGTGAACATGGGCAAGGGAGCCGCGATCCGCACCGCGCTCCGGCACGCGCGAGGTGACTTGGTCATCATCCAAGACGCGGACCTCGAATACGACCCGAAGGACTTCGTGCGTCTCGTCGAACCCATTCGCAGCGGCCGTGCAAGCATCGTCTACGGCACACGTACCTTCTCCAGCCACACCGCGTATTCATTCTGGTACGTGATGGGCAATCGCCTGGTCACGCTGGCTGCCAACGTGATGTACAACACCTACCTGTCAGATCTCGAGACCGGATACAAGCTGATGCCCCGTGAGGTGGCCCTGGGGCTCGACCTGGAGGCTCGCGGGTTCGAGCTGGAGCCTGAGATCACCGCGAAGGTGCTCCGCATGGGCCATCGCATCTACGAGGTCCCGGTTGAGTACGCGGCCCGATCGCGAGCCGAAGGCAAGAAGTTGAAGCCTTCGGACGGGCTGAAGGCGCTGGTGGCGCTGGCCCGGTACCGTACCTGGCGGCCCCCTCAGACGCGGGGCTTCATGCACGGCATCGGACGCGCGGAAGAGTCACACCGGCGGGACGGGCGGCCCGAGGAGGCGGAGCGGATGGAGGAGCAACTGCCAGTAACCGGCCGCGTCGATACCGGACTCCGGTAGGCGGTTCTGCCACAGCGCGACCAGCAACATGCAGGTCACCACGACCAGCACCGTTCCAAGGGCAGCGGTGGCGGCCTTCGTGGCGCGGTTCGGAAGAGACGCGAAGAGGTACGCCATCGGTAGTGCGAGCAGGGGAAGGATGTCGATATACGCGCGATCGCCGAATCCTGCGGTGAAGGACCAGTCCCACCACGCGCTGGTCAGATACCAGAACGGGAGAAACGCGATGGTCACCGGCAGTGCGATGTCGCGTCGCCGCAACCAGGCGACACCCAGTCCGATGAAGGAGAACGCGAGCACGGGCGCGTAGGGCAGCAGACCGTGCGGCTCCAACCACACCAACGATTCGAGGAGGTGTGGATGCGCGAAGTCGAAGGGCTCGCCCGGATACGGGCGCGTTATCCATTGCCCGGTGGCAATGCGCCAGGTCACCAGCTGCGGGACGAGGACGGCTGCGGCGCAAGCCAGCGCCACGCCGGCGCGGCGGCCGTTCATCCAGACCAGATGGACGCGCTCACGCAGCGCCGCGATGGAGCCGACTCCGATCGCCGGGACCGCCAGAACCAGAACCACATTGGGGAGCCGGATCGCCACGACCAGCCCTATGGCGAGGCCGAGGAGCGCGGCGCGCGACCACAACTGCGGGCGCTCGTACCAGCGCAGCGCGCACAACAGCATCAAAGCCACGGCGAAGAACGAAAAGGCGTGGCTGAACGTCGCCTCCCACGTGAAGTACGAGACCAGACCGGTACCCAGCGTGATCGCGACTAGCGTCACCGCGGTCACGCGGTCGGAGAACCAGCGACGCAGCACAGCCCGCAGTGCGAAGAGTCCCAGCACGGTATAAACGAGCGCACCCAGTCCCATGAGGAACGTCTCCGGCCTCGAATATCCGTCGGCGTGCGCCACACCCAGGACGAGCGCGGCGGCATGCGCGGCGACGAAGAACGGCAGCAGCAGCATCGCGGTACCCAGGCCGTATTTGTCGAGGTAATTGCCGGTGGGCTGCAGACTCAGACCGAACTGGCTCGGCGCGTAGTGATTGCTGTACGCCGGCAGGATGTGCTCCTGCACGATCGATCGCAATGTGGGATCAAGGTGGAGAAGATAGGCCGGCAGGTACGCGTAATAGCCCTCACCGTCGGAGTGCACCGGCGTGTCGAATCGGAATCGCCGGTATACAACCACGTACGCAAGGGCTCCGGCCACGAGCACTAGGATGGGAACGGCCGCTGACCACTCGAAGCGGCGCATGCCCACGGCACGCGGGCGCCTGGTCGCCGTTTCCGACCCGTCCCTCAATGCACGGCTGGGCGCGGCGTCAGGATGCCGCTTGCCGCGGCGGCCCCGGCCGACTCTCTCCGCCACCACGCCACCGTCTGTTCCAGTCCGGCCTGCAGCGGGACTGTGGGTCGCCAGCCGAGGATGGTCTCGGCTCGCGAGATGTCGGGGCACCTGCGTCGCGGGTCGTCGACCGGCAGCGGCCGCATCTCGATTGCGCTGTCGCTGGCGCACACGCGGCGGATGACCTCGGCCAGCTCCCGCATCGTCATCTCATTCGGGTTGCCGAGGTTGACCGGCTCGTGATAGTCAGAGTCGAGGAGGCGTATCAATCCGTCGACGAGGTCGTCGACGTAGCACAGGCTCCGCGTCTGCGAGCCGTCGCCGTACACGGTCAACGGCTCGCCGCTCAGGGCCTGGGTGATGAACTGTGGCACGGCTCGCCCGTCGTCGTTACGCATGCGCGGTCCGTACGTGTTGAAGATCCGCGCTATGCGCGTGTCGACTCCCAGCGAACGGTGGAATGCCATGACGTACGCTTCCGCTGCACGCTTCGACTCGTCGTACATGCTGCGCGGTCCCACCGGGTTCACATTGCCCCAGTATGTCTCGACCTGCGGATGCACGAGCGGATCGCCGTACACCTCGCTGGTGGAGGCGATGAGAAAACGCGCTCGCTTCTCGCGCGCGAACTCGAGCGCCCGGCGCGTTCCAATCGTGCCGACATCGAGCGTTGCCACCGGATGGCGCTGGTAGTCCACGGGCGACGCCGGCGATGCAAGGTGCAAGACGGCGTCAATCGAGCCGTCGACGTCCCAGGGCACGGTGACATCACGTTCGATCAACTGGAAACCGGGATCAGCAGCCAGGTGCGTGAGATTCTCGGGTCGCCCGGTGAGCATGTTGTCGATGCAGACCACTTCCACACCGTCCCGACGGAGCCGGTCGATGAGGTGCGACCCGACAAAACCAGCGCCACCGGTAACAACGGCGCGGCGCGCCGGCGGACTCATGCGATGCGTTTGCTCTGCGGCCGGGATGCGGGCGCGGCGCTCGCCGGCCCACGTCCGCCGCGGCGCGCGCTCGTCTTGCCGACGGGACGTCGTATTGGACGGCCGGTACTGATGTAGGTGAAGCCGGCGGCGACGACGGCGTCGCCATCGAGACAGTTGCGTCCGTCGATGACGATATGGCGGCGTACCAACTGCGCCACGCGGGCCCAATCGAGGGCACGGTACTCGGGCCATTCGGTGACCAGCACGACAGCGTCCGCACCGCGGACGCAGTCATATGGGTCTTCGACCATCCGCGTTGCGGGAAGGAGGCGCGACGCGGGGCCGCACGCCACAGGATCGGTGGCCAGAACGATGGCGCCCAGGTCCTCGAGGTGGCGGATCACGTCGATGGATGCCGCCTGGCGCACATCATCAGTGCCCGGTTTGAACGCCAACCCCAGCACGGCGATCTTCTTCTTCTCCAACGAACCGCGAAGCGCGCGCTGGATCTTTGCCACGAAGCGGCTTCGCTGTTGCGCGTTCACCTCCACCGCGGCGCGCAGCAACCAGAAGCTCTGCCCATGGTAGCTGGCGGCCTGGTCAAGCGCGCGCACATCCTTGGGAAAGCAGGATCCACCAAAGCCCAAACCTGCCCCGAGAAAGGCTCGGCCAATACGCGTATCGGCGCCGATGCCGTCGGCCACCATCCCCACGTCTGCATCCGTGTGCTCGCAGAGCTGCGCCATCTCGTTGATGAAGGAGATCTTCAAAGCGAGAAAGGAGTTGACGCCGTACTTGATCAGCTCGGCGCTGGTCGAGTCAGTGATGTGGATCGGGGCGTCAAGGTGGGCGAAGAGTTGCGCAACGCGCGCGCAGGCTGCTGCGTCGTCACCGCCGATGACCACCTGCGGTGGCTGCCGGAAGTCTTTGACGGCGCTGCCCTCGCTGAGAAACTCAGGGCACACGGCGAGGGGGAGCAGGCGTCCGTTGCGGCGGCACAGGCGGCGTAGCGCCGCCGTCGTTCCCGGCGGCACCGTGCTCTTGATCACCATCACGGTGTTCGGTCCCGCGTGCGCGACGGTGCTGCTCAGCGCGGCGCGCACCTGACTGAGGTCAGCGCGTCCATCCGCCAGCGGCGGCGTTCCCACTGCGAGCATGGCGATGTGAGCCCCGCGCATCGCCTCGGCAACGTCGGAACAGAGCACGAGCGTGCCGCGCCGCAACACCGATACGAGGAGTTCGTCGAGCAGCGGTTCGTGGATGGGTGTGCGGCCCTCGCGTAGCATGTCCAGCCGTTCCTCGTCGACGTCGAGGAGACGTACCTCAATGCCGCTGTCGGCCAAGCACACCGCCGTGACCAAGCCGACGTAGCCGGCTCCGACCATGCAAATGGGACTTGGACGGCCGTCTACAGACACTGGGCCGGCGGTCGCCACGAGCCTAGAATACCGCGTGCCGCTCGTCGACTGCGAGGGAATTGCTGTCGCGTTTGGGGCGAACACGATCTTCAGCGGTGTCGATCTGCGCATCGAGACTCGCGACCGTCTCGCTGTCGTCGGGGCCAATGGCGCCGGCAAGACATCGCTCCTCAATGTCATCGCGGGGTTGACGACGCCGTCTGCCGGCGTGATCGAGCGTGCCCGCGGACTGCGCATCGGCTATCTGCCTCAGGACGCGCCGGAGCCGGTTGCCGCCTCACTGCTCGACGAGGTGATGGCATCCCGTGACGACCTCGTGGAGATGCACGACGAAATGTCGGCGCTGGAACACGCAATGAGCGCGCCCGATGCAGATCTCGCTGCGGTGATGGAGCGCTACGGCTCGTTGCAGCACACCTACCAGGACGCGGGGGGATATGACCTCGAAACCCGTGCCCGGATAACGCTCGGCGGCCTCGATCTCGGCGACGAGACCGAGCGTCATCCCGCCGAGCTCAGCGGCGGACAGCAGCGCCGGCTCGAGCTCGCCAAGCTGCTTGTGCAGGATGCGGATCTCATGCTCATCGACGAACCGACGAACCATCTGGACCTCGCGTCCATCGAATGGCTGGAGGACTTCATGAAGGGGGTCTCGACGGCGTTCGTCCTCGTTTCACACGACCGCAGGTTCCTGGACAACGTCTGCACTCGCGTCGTCGAGCTCGCGAATGGTGTCGCGGAGGTGTATCCAGGCTCGTACACGCAGTATGTGCGGCTGCGCGGAGAGCGCCGCGAGCGACGGCGGCGGGAGTACGAGGCGCAGCAGGCACACATCACGCACCAGGAAGACTTCATTCGGAGGTACCGCGCCGGCCAGCGCGCTCGCGAAGCGCGCGGACGGCAGACCAAGCTCGACCGTCTGGAGCGGGTCGTCCCACCGGCGCCAGACCGACGACCACGGCTCCGTTTCGCCACTGCCCCGTCCTCCAACGTCACGCTCAAGGCAACGGAGCTCGTGGTTGGGCGCGACGCGCCGCTGCTGGCACTGCCGCCGACCACCATCGTGCCTGGCGAGCGCATCGCGGTCGTCGGGCCCAACGGCAGTGGCAAGTCCACATTGCTGCACACGCTTGCGGGCGATCTGCCGCCGCTGAAGGGCACGCTGACCATGGGGCCGAGAACTGTGCGGCGCCTGTACCGGCAGGATCTGGGGATGGACGCGGCGCGCGGCGTCTCCGACGTGCCGGCGAGCCTTGATTCGCGAACAGTGCTCGAGGACCTTCTGGCGACTCACCCGGTGAGCGAGGAGCGCGGGCGCACCTTGCTCGGCGCCCTGCTCTTCAGCAGGGACGAGGTGCTCAAGAATGTGGGCGACCTCAGCGGCGGGGAGCGCGCCCGGCTGATGATGGGCAAGCTGGCGCTCGAGGAGACCAACCTCCTGTTGCTTGACGAGCCGACCAACCATCTCGACATCGCCGCGCAGGAGGTTCTCGAGGCTGCCCTGCTGCGCTATCCCGGTGCGGTGATCCTGGTCACCCACGACCGCGCCCTGATCGACGCCGTGGCGACGCGGACCTGGGGACTCGAGGAACAGCCGGCGGGTGCCGCCCCCGGTGAACCGGCTCACCGCCTTCGCGAGGCGCTCGGCGGCTACTCCCAGCTGTTGCGTGATCGGGACAGAGAAAAGCTCCAGGCTGAAGCGACGCCTGCCAGCAGCGCTCCGTCGGCTGCCGAGCCTGCGCGCGGCCGGACTGCGCGGACGGGCGCCAGGGCCGGGAGTGCGGCGCTACGCGCTCTCGAAGCCCAGATCGCC
>DATMRA010000239.1:0-6176 GCA_035566535.1 Candidatus Acidiferrales bacterium
GTAGGGGCGCTGACCAACGATTTCGAGTGGTATGCCACTCACCACCCGGCCGGCTGATGGCTGTGCTCGACGTTACCGACTTGGGTGAGATGCCCCCATTGGGCGAGATCCCTGCGCGCATGCGCGCTCAGCTGATCCGGCCGGAGCGCTACGGCGACCCGAAGACGGCATTCGCAGAAGAGATGGTCGACACGCCGACGCCACGCGCAGGTGAAGCGCTCGTGTACGTCATGGCCGCCGGAGTGAATTACAACAATGTGTGGGCGGCGCTGGGACGTCCGGTCGACGTTATCGCAGCGCGTCAGAAGGCGGGGGAAGAGGAGCCGTTTCACATCGGTGGCAGCGATGCCTCGGGCATCGTCTGGGCGGTCGGCGACGGCGTCACGAACGTCAAGGTTGGTGATCACGTTGTCGCGCACTGCGGCGTGTGGGACCCGGCCGACCCGTGGATCACCGGCGGCGGTGACCCGATCGTGTCCCCGAGCGCCCGCATCTGGGGCTACGAGACCAACTGGGGGAGCTTTGCACAGTTCACCCGCGTGCAGGCGCACCAGCTTCTGCCCAAGCCGCCGCAGCTGAGCTGGGCCGCCGCAGCCGCCTACATGCTGGTGGGCGCGACCGCGTATCGCATGCTCTGCGGCTGGCCTCCGCACACGGTGCATGAGGACGACGTCGTGCTCGTGTGGGGCGGTTCAGGCGGGCTCGGGAGCCAGGCGATCCAGATCGCGCGGGCCAAGGGTGCGATCGCCGTGGCGGTGACGTCGGGGGCTGAGCGCGGCGAATACTGCTTGAAGCTCGGCGCGCGCGGCTATATCGACCGGCGCCCGTTCACCCATTGGGGGGTTATTCCCGACTGGCGCGACGACGCCGCGTTCAGCGAATGGCTCACTGGGGCACGCGCATTCGGCAAGGCCTTGTGGGATGCCGTCGGCGAACGCAGAAACCCGCGCATCGTGTTCGAGCACCCCGGTGAGAGCACGATTCCGACATCGATCTTCGTCTGTGACAACGGCGGCATGGTCGTCATCTGCGCGGGTACCACCGGGTACCATGCCGCGGTCGACCTCCGCTACCTGTGGATGCGCCAGAAGCGGCTGCAGGGCTCCCATTTCGCAAATGACGAGCAGTGTGCCGCGCTCAACGACATGGTGACCCGGGGCGAGGTTGACCCATGTCTGTCGCGGACGTTCCCGTTCCATGAGGTAGGGGTTGCCCATCAGCTCATGTACGAGAACGCCCACCCGATGGGCAATATGGCGATCCTGGTCGGCGCCCGAGATGCCGACCAGCGCGACCCGGGTTGATACCGACAGCCGGCGCAAGTTTCCCGGTGCTGCAGCGTTCGAATCCACAGGAAGGGAAGGCACTGGCCCCGGCGTAGCCGGCAACGGCGCGCCGGGGCGCTTTCCCGACTCGGGCTATGGCAGGCGGCCGGAGTCGTCGGGTTCGAACACGCGGATGCCCGGCAGGCGTTCGGGTCCCCCAGCCAGCGCGGCTTTGAGCAGCGCCATCTGCCGGGCCGGGGGCAACGTCGCGAGCTCCACCCTTCGCCCGCTGGCCAGCCACGAGATCTCGTCGTCGTCCAGAACGGGACGCAGCTCCCGCGGCATGCGCGCAGGGGCGCCTTCCAGAACCTGGCTGGTGGGCGCGTCGACCCAGGCGGGCCTGAGCCCGCAGTCGACCACGTCGACGCCCGCGTCGTGAAGGTCGAGCGGCAGCGCGCATCCCCGTGGCGAGGCGTCATGGAAAGCCGCGACAGCGGGCCATGGGATCGGCGTCGGAAGCGAGTCCGCATCGACGGGCACAACGCGGTCCAGCCCCGCCTTCGCGAGGTTGGCAGCCAGGACGCGCGCGTTCTCGGCGGTGTCGCAGACGACCACGGATGCCGGTGCCTCGGTTTGCGCTTGCGGGCTGGCGTCAACGCCGATCAGCGAGTCCAGCTTGAGCCCGCCGAACCGGCTCTGAAACTCCTCGTACGACAGAGCGAGAACCCGCCCAGCCGGGGGCCGGCTTGTGAGCCGCTGCACGACGCCGGCCAGGATGAGCACGGCACCGAGGCCGACAAGTGCTGCGAAGACAACGCGGAAGCGGATGAGGATAAGAGCCACGAGCACGAGGACGGCGCCCAGGCCGATCTCGCCGTTGGCGGCGGCATGCGTCGGTGGGATCTCCGCTTCCGCGCACACCGCGTAATACAGCTGCCGCAGCGAAAACCGCCAGCCGCCCTCACCCAGCTCGTCCGCCACGCGGGTGACCAGCTCAGGCGTGATCGGCAGCCCCACGGCGGCGAGTGTCCCACACCCTACCGCTGCGTTCGACCGGTTCGAGCGCGAGAGATATGCTGCGGCCATGGTCCTGGAGAGCTCTCGGGAGATCCGCGAAGCCACCGACACCAGCTACGTTGAGGCGCTGCTCGACTGGGAGGAACAGCGCCTGGCTCCCGCGCAGCAGCGTGGGGAGCGCAAGGCGAGCTTCGAGACCGGGAGCGGCATCCCGCTCAAGCCGCTGTACACGTCGCGGGATCTCAACGGGCACCAGCGGCTTCGAGACGAGGGGTTTCCCGGGCAGCCGCCGTTCACACGGGGCATCCAGCCGACCATGTACCGCGGGCGGATCTGGAGCATCCGTCAGTACGCCGGCTACGGCACGGCACGCGACGCGAACGAGCGCTTCCGCTACCTGCTGGCCCATGGCCAGCCGGGGCTGTCGGTTGCGTTCGACCTACCGACGCAGATGGGGCTCGACAGCGACGATCCGCGCAGCGCCGGCGAGGTCGGGCAGGTGGGGGTTGCCATCGACTCGGTGCGCGACATGCAGGAGCTCTTCGACGCCATCCCGCTGAGCGCGGTGAGCACGTCCATGACCATCAACGCGCCTGCGCCCGTGCTAGTGGCGATGTACGTGGTGGCGGCCGAGCGGCAGGGCGTGGACGTGGCAGCCGTGCAGGGCACGGTCCAGAACGACGTGCTCAAGGAGTACATCGCGCGGGGCACCTTCATCTACCCGCCCAGGCCCTCGCTGCGGCTCGCCGCGGATCTCATCGCCTGGTGCACGGGCAATGCTCCGCGATTCAACCCGATCTCGCTCTCCGGTTATCACATCCGGGAAGCCGGCAGCACGGCCCCACAAGAGATGGCGTTCGCAGTCGCCAACGCCTGTGCGTACGTCCAAGCGGCCATCGAGCGCGGCGTCGCGGTGGACGACTTCGCGCCCAAGCTCTCCTGGATCTTCAACACGCACATCGACTTCTTTGAGGAGATCGCGAAATACCGCGCTCTGCGGCGCATGTGGGCAGCCATCATGCGGGACCGTTTTGGCGCGCAGGACGAGCGCTCGCTCATGCTGCGGACGCACACGCAGACGGGTGGTTCGACGCTCACCGCGCAGCAGCCCGAGAACAACATCGTGAGGGCTGCCATCGAGGCGCTCGCAGCGGTGCTCGGCGGCGTGCAGTCGCTCGCGCTCTCCTGTTACGACGAGGCGCTCTCCATTCCCACGGAGAAGGCGCAGCGCATCGCCGTGCGCACGCAGCAGATCATCGCCGAGGAGGTCGGCGTTACAGGAACGGTGGACCCCTTGGCGGGCTCCTACTATGTCGAGTGGCTCACCGACGAGCTCGAGCGCCAGGCAATGGGGCTCTACACCGAGGTCGAGGAGCGCGGCGGCGCCGTTGCGTGCATCGAGTCCGGCTGGATGCAGCAGCTGATCCAAGACGAGGCATATCGCGCCGAGCAGGCGGTGGCTCGGGGCGATAAAGTCATTGTTGGCATCAACAAATACACCGAGACCGAGGAGGGCGCACCGCCACTTCTGTTCCACCCAGACGAACGGGCGATGGTCGAGCAGGGCGAGCGGCTCACCCGGGTGCGTCGTGAGCGCGATCCCGCTGCGGTGGGCGCGTCGCTGGCCATGCTGCGCTCGGCGGCGGAAGGAGACGCGGATCTCATGCCGCCCATCATCGACGCGGTGCGCGCCGAGACCACTCTGGGCGAGATCTGCGGCACGCTGCGCGACGTTTTCGGCGAATACCACCCTCCGGCGTCGATCTAGCGCGTCCTTCAGACATGCTGGCGCGCATCCGCGGCAATCCCCGGCCGCTCGTGGCCATCGCGATCGCCATCGCGCTGCTCCTGGTGTTCTTCGTGATCGTGGCACCGTTGTTCAGCACCTCCAGCGTTGCGATGGCCGAGCTGTCCGGCGGGGTGCCGGCGAGCGGAGTCGTCGGTCACCAGTTCGAGGTCGATCTCGGCCTCGATAACACTGGGCTCTCGGTGATATCGCCCACCTGCATCCTGGTTTCGGTGCAGGGCTCTCTGCGCCCTGACTACGCCATCTTCCAAGGGGTGGACCGTGAGACCTTCACGGACGGCAAGGTGTGCGGCGGTGCGCTGAACGGCCAAGACAGCATCAGCATCCGCGTGTTCGTGACACCACTGGCGACCGGACGAGCCTCGATCTCGCTCACGCCGGCGAAGGGCGGCGCGGCGGTCGGGAGCGCGTTCAGCGGCACGCTCATGGTGGTCGCCGCGTAGGACAGCTGCGCTACCCTTGGTCATCGCCGCTGACCACACAAGCGAGAAGTGACATGCAGGAATTCGGGACGTTCGAAGACTTCTACCCGTACTACGTGAGCCAGCACAGCAAGCCGGCCACGCGCTGGGTGCATTTCGCGGGCACCCACTTGGGCGCTGCCGTGGGCATCACGAGCGTGTTGCGACGCAAGCCCGCACTGCTGGCGGCGGTGCCGGTGATCTCATACGGGTTCGCCTGGTTCAGCCACTTCACGATCGAGGGCAACAAGCCCGCGACCTTCGGGCATCCGCTCTGGTCATTCCGCGGCGACATGAAGATGATTTCTGCGATGTGGCGAGGCCGCGACGGCGAGCTGACGCGTATGGCCCAGGAGGCGAAGCGCCTGACAGTCCAGCCCAGCGAGGCCGCGTAGGACTTCAGACTCCAGCGCGCGCCCCGGCCAGCTCCCAGCTCGAGCCGTCGCGCGTGTCGCGCACTTCGATTCCGGCGTCGGTCAGCACGTCGCGCAGACGATCCGCGATGTCGTAGTGGCCTTCGGCTCGCATCTGGCGGCGCATCTCGAGCACGCGTTCGACCACGGGAGCGAGGTGCTCACGCGGGTCAGCGGATCCGTCACCTGCGAGGTCGCCAAGCCGCACAACAAGCCGGCGTAGGGCGGCGCGGGCACGATCCGGCTCGTCGGAGTCGAACGTGTCCGCTGCCCAGTCGTGGATCTGTGTGTCGATCGCGAGCAGCGCCGCGACCGCTCCCTCGGCATCGCGACGCGCCAGCGCGCCATCGGCGAGGCTCGATTGCTTCGCAACCTCCTCCATGAACGGAGTGGCCGACGGAGCCGGTGGTTCGGGAATCGCTGTTGCAACCGGCCGCGGCGACGGCGCTGCGCCGGCGGTCCCGCCGCTCTCAGCGAGCGCGCCGATGGGAAGTACCGTGCCACTCTCGTAGCGCTGGGATTCACCGCGCCGGCGCCACGTGACAACTCCCCGGCCACGCACCGACACAGTGCCTTGGTCAAGGTCGAAGATGCACGCAGTGTGCTCGTCAACGCCGAGCACATCGACATCGTCGGGGAGCAGATCCTCGAGAATACGCAGGCGACGTTCACCCATGTAGCAGAAGCGCGTGTCGTGCGTTCCGCCCTCAGCATTGTTGTAGTGCGGGATGAGCGCTACGCGCAGACCGACGTCGCTCAGCAGGTCGAACCCATCAAGCCAGTGGGGCGCCTCGCCCACTTTGTAAATCTCGTACACCGGGAGCGAGAACACACCGAGCCCGCATGCGGCAGCGCTGGCAAACGTGATGCAGCCGCCTTCTCGGAGCTTGTCGCTCAGCAAACCCGGAACCGCAGAGTCGCGCCACTGGCGCAGCGCATATGAGGGACTGCCGGGACCCGCGAACACATACCGCGCAGCACTGACGCGCGCCAGCATCGTCTCGTACTCCAGCGGCGTCGCCGTGGTGCGATCGCGGAAGCTGGCCAGGTCGATGGGAAAGCCGACGTTGTGCTTGAAGTACGTCTTGGCTCGCTCGCAGATGTCATCCGCGTTTTCCTGGAACCCGAACGGCGTGTCCAGCAGCACGGCGGGGACAGGTGGCGGCCCGAGTCGCGTGAGGAGCTCGGCATGCACCGAGACCATCGTCGGCGC
>DATMRA010000240.1:0-2080 GCA_035566535.1 Candidatus Acidiferrales bacterium
GCGACCGGCCTTGATCCAATCGACATCATCCGCTTCGACAGCAACGTTCCCGCTGCGCCTCCACCGTACGCACGGCCGGCGACAATCGCGCGCGTGCTGGCGGAGATCAACGACTACACCCACGGCGGCCACCCCGAGCTCAAGCGCGCGATCGCGAAGCGGCACGATGTATCCGCAGACAACATAGTGCTCGGCGCCGGCAGCGGTGACCTCATTCTGCTGTGCGCGCGCGCCCTGCTACGTCCCGGCGATGTCGCGGCAATTGTTCCAGCGCGGACGTTTCCCCTCTACCGGATCGGCGTGCTGCAGGCCGGCGCCGTGATTGGCGAGGGGTCGCCGGCGCTGACGTTCGTGTGCCGGCCGAACAATCCCACCGGCGAGCTCACAGATCTGCCCGCGATGCGACCGCTCGTCGTCGACGAGGCATACGCGGAGTACGCGGGCGTGAGCGCGATCTCGCTCATCGATGACGGCGTGATCGTGCTGCGCACCTTCTCGAAAGCCTTCGGCCTCGCGGCCGCTCGTGTCGGCTACGCGGTGGCGGATGCGGACATCGCGGCGGAGCTCAACCGCTGGCAGGCGCCACATCCCATCTCAACGATGTCTGCCGCGCTGGCCGAGGCGGCCCTGCGCAATCCGCCCGACGTTGGCGCGCAGGTTGAGGAACGAGAGCGGCTCGCCGCCGAGCTGCGCGCCCTTGGATTGGCGCCGCTGCCGTCGTTCACGAACTTCGTGTTCGTGCCACTTGAGGACGTGGGAAGTGTCGCAGACGCGCTGCTGCAGCACGGCATCGTCGTGCGCCGCTACGACGACGGCATCCGCATCAACGTTCGCGATCGCCACGACGACGACCTGCTGCTCCGGACGCTCGCAACGGTCCTTGAGGTCCCGTGGCGTGGAAAGCCCGCGGCAGGACGCACCCTGCGTCATCTCCGTGCCACCGCGGAGACCAGCATCCGGGTGCGACTCGCCCTCGATGGCAACGGCATCGTGCGTGTGAGCAGTGGGGCCGGTCTCTACGACCACCTCCTTGAGCAGCTCGCATTCCACGCCGGCACTGATCTTCTTCTTGAAGCAACCGGGGATCTCGAGACCGGCGTCCACCACACCGCTGAGGACGCGGCGCGCGCCCTCGGTGACGCCCTCAACCGCGTTCTCGGCGACCGCCGGGGCCTGGCACGCTACGGCGACGCGGTGGTGCCAATGGATGAGGCCCTTGCACGCGTCGCCGTTGATCTCTCGGGGCGCCCATCCAGCGTTATAACGATCTACCCCGACCCCGGTATTGCCACACATGTGCTCGAAAGCCTGGCCCAGACCGCGCGCATCACACTGCACGTCGAGGCGCGCGGTGCCGACCCGCATCACGTGGCCGAAGCGGCGTTCAAGGCAGTGGGCCGCGCCCTCCGCGGTGCGATGCGAGAGCACGGCGGTGGCGTCAACTCCACCAAGGGTGTGCTGTGAGCGTCGCTATCGCGAATTACGGAGCGGGCAATCTTCGTTCCATCCTGGCCGCGCTTCGGCGGCTTGACCTTGAGGCGTCCGTCACCCAGGACCCCACGGTCATCGCAGAAGCGGACCAGGTCATCCTTCCTGGCGTCGGTTCGGCAGCCAGCGCGATGGCGACGCTGCGCAACACCGGTATGGAGACCGCGCTGCGCAACCGGCACACAGAGGGAAAGCCGATCCTCGGAATCTGCATGGGGATGCAGCTGGCCGTCGACGAGACGGAGGAGGATGGCGGCATTGCGTGTTTGGGCCTGGTGCGCGGCCGGTGTACCCGGCTGCGCGCACAACGTGTCCCCCGCATGGGATGGGCCTGCGTGGAGCCATGGGGCGAGGCGTTCTACTTCGCCCATTCATACAGCGTGAATTCCGCTGATGCCGTGGCGACGAGCGAGGGCGTGACTGCCGCCATCGTTGCCGGCGCTTTCACCGGCGTGCAGTTTCATCCCGAGAAGAGCGGCGCCGCCGGTTCGCGTTTTCTGCAGCGATGCCTTTCTGCCGCCTGATTCCCTGTCTTGACGTCGCCGACGGTCAGGTGATGAAAGGTGTTCGCTTTCGCGATCTTCGCGTGATG
>DATMRA010000241.1:0-10690 GCA_035566535.1 Candidatus Acidiferrales bacterium
TCGCAGCCCTCTTCAGCCCAAGATTCGACCCGAATTCACCGCCGCCATCACGGCATCGCGGGACCGGCGCCACAGCGGTCCGGGCGGCTCGTCCGCGCCGGGCCACGCGATCGCCGCAGCGGCGAACAGGCGGCGCGCGTCGGCACCGTACGCGCGATCGGGCAGCGCGGCGTACGCCCACGCGATGCCGGCCTGCTCGCGGGCTGCATCGGACCCGTCCAGGATCGCGAGTGAGGTGCTCACCATCCCTTCACGCGTCGCGGTGAGCGCAGAGGACAGGGCGCTGACAAGCGACGCCCGCAGCGCCGTGTCAGCCGTAGTGACGTCCAACGCCGCGGACCGAGACGCCGGCTCGCTGCGGCCGCGCATGGTCAGCAGTTCGCCGTCGTCCGCCGCTCGCCACGCGTCTTCACCCTCTCCGTAGCGCGTCCGGCCGACGGTCTCGCCGCTGTGCAGGTCGAGCCACACCTCGACGATGCCGCGTTCGCGCAGGAAATCGAGCCAGAGGCGGAAGTGATCGCCCACGGGCTGCAATGAGTGGCCGTCTATCCAGACGTATGTCACGCGGCGGAAGGCCGCGAAGGCCGGATGCGACGGTTCGAGCTCAAAGTCCGGCGTGGTGGGTGCTCCCAGGAAAGCCGCGGCGCGCGCCACCGCCGTGACGACACAGAGCTCCTCGGGCGTCATCCCGCCTGGTTCACGCTGCGTCAGACGCCTGCCTTGGCCCCGAAGCGCTCCTTGACATACGACACCGCCTCGTCAAGCGAGGTCCCAGGAGTGAACACTTTGTCGATGCCGATCTTTTCGAGTGCGGCGACGTCGCTGTCCGGGATGATCCCGCCACCGAAGACAACGATGTCCCCGGCGCCGCGCTCCTTGAGGAGGCGAATGATCTCGGGGAAGAGCGTCATATGAGCACCGCTGAGCAGCGAAATGCCGATGCCGTCGACATCCTCCTGGATCGCGGCCTCGACCACCATCTGCGGCGTCTGGTGAAGCCCTGTATAGATGACCTCGATGCCCGCGTCGCGAAGAGCACGCGAGATCACCTTGATACCGCGATCGTGGCCGTCCAGCCCCACCTTGGCGGTGAGGATCCGAATCTTGCGTTCGCCACTGGTGGTTTCGCCTGGCATGGCCCGATGTTAGCCGCTGGGGTAACCCACCTCCACCACTGCGGGTAACAACGCCGTCGCGCGTTCTGCAAGGCGATGGGCGATGCTCACGGCGCGATCGGCATGCGACACGCTGTCAACGTCGACATCGCTGATCGCGGCTAAGCCCCAGCGCGCCCCCGAGAGCGCGCCCGCCAGCGTCAGCGCCACGACCGGTCCGCCCTGGGCGCGCTGCACGGCATCCCGCACCGCTTCGACTCCGTCCAGCGCGGTGATCGCCCCTTGCAGCGCGGTGCCGGGATCGGGATCGCTGGCAATCGACGGCTCCTCATCACGCACGCTCAGCCGGTGCAGCAGCGCCATCGGTGCGTCCTCAAGGAGCGATTGCCGGACGCGGACCAAGGCGGTGCCCAGGTCGTAGCGAAGCAGATCGGCGATCAATATCGCCGCCGCGACCGCGGTCACCGCGGTGCCCTCGTCTGCACCCGCGAGCGCGACGCAGCGATAGGCATCGCGGCGCAGGCGTGGACGATCGAGGGGGGTGAGGAGCCCGAACGGGAGGGCGCGCAGCAGGAGCCCGGCGCTGCCGCTGCGTGACGGCCGCTCCAGGCCGCGATGCCGCAGATCAGCTTCGTCGAAACCGCCGCTGGCGGCCACCGACTCGGCGACGCCCAGCAGGTCTGCCCCTCCCGCCGCAGTGCCCGCCGCGGCCTCGCCCGCGAGCGCGCCGACCAGCGCTGCCTGGATGCGACCCGGGAGGCCGTCGATAGTGGTCTGCACGGGGCAACGCTATCCTTTCTCGCAATGGCGACGTCGAACGTGGTCCGTGGCGTGCAGGCGGTGCGCCAACTGTCAGCGCTCCGCCCCGCCGCGCGCACCGCGTGGACGCTGGCGCGGCGACCAGAGGCCCGCGACGCGTTGTCCAGCCTGATGACGCTGACATCGACGCGGCCTGACGCACGCCACCCGCTTGCCCCCGCCGCGGTGCGCGTGGAGCGCAGCCGGCTTCGCGGGGCCGCCGGAGACGCCGATCAGACCGCTTTCACCGTCTGGTTCGGCTCTGGGCCGGCGCTGCCGTCATTCGGCGCCGGCGGAAAGGCGACGCGCGCCGTGCTCCGCACTGCAGTGGGCGTCCTGGGTGCGGCTGCCCTCGGCGCGCTGACCGTCGTTGCCGCGAACCGCGAGGCCGCGCGCCTGGAGGCGCCCGCCGCGGCTCCGCGCCTCGGGGACTGAGCCGCCGACCGTCACTCTCCGAGCCAGGGAAGCACCAGGGCACCGGCGCGCGCCCGGGCGCGGGGCACCGACGACAACGTCACGCCGTCGGTGCGAAGCACCTCGTTCGAGCACGGATTCATGGCCTCTCGCCATTCGCGCAGAACCCGGCGGTGAAAACGCTCCGCGTTCGGCTGCGCGGCGGGGATGGCCAGCACGACTCCCCGATCCGGCGTGGCCAGGAGCACGTCACCCGCGCATCGCTCGACCAGTGCAGCGAGCACCAGTGGTGCCATGAGCACACTGCCCTGGTACAGGACGTCGCCCGCCATGCGCCAGCCGTCGGCGGGAATGCGCTCGATGGTGTTGATGCGCCGCACCAGTGGGGCAAAACGCTCTTCCGTGTTTACAGAGGCGATCGCTCGGACCTCGTCGTCGCTCAACCCCCGCGCGTCCCATTCCTCGCGCGGCACACCGCGCATGATCGAGCCGGGGACATCCTCGGCGACGAATGCGCTGAGCGTCGTCGCGATATCCACCACGAGCAGATCGGATGCACGCGCCAGGTCGGCGAGGTACGCGCGGGCGCGCACGCACCAGAGAAGCCTGCGCGTGGACAGCTCAGTGCCCGTGCGCGGCGTGAGCTGGCGTTCAACCGAGCCGACGTACTCGGTGATCAACGCGGGCGCCCGCTCCGGCTCGCGGAGGCAGGCGTGATGCAGTGGGCTCAGCGGCAGAGTCGAGTCGATGCCCGGGGCGGTCACATGCAGGGCAAACCGCGTCGGGTCCACCTCGACCGTGACGCCGCGATAACGGGACGCCAGCTGCAGCTTGATGCGTTGGGCAAATGCGTCTCGATCTGCCAGTCCGTTCGCCGCGGCCATGAGCGGTTACCCGCTCACGCCGCCGAGCGCTTCGAGGTCACGTAGTCGACGAGAACGTAGTCACCCAAACGGTCCGGGCTGATGAAGAACGCACGGCCGCGATTCATCCGCGTCATCTGGTTGACGAACTGCACAAGGTGGTGGTTGGACTCGAGCATGAACGTGTTGATCACGATGTGTTCGCGGGTGCATCGACGCACCTCGAGCAGCGTCTTGTGGAACGTCTCCGGCAGTGGCGGGTAGAAGAACACGGGGCGGCCATTTTCGATGTGGGCCGTGGGCTCTCCGTCGCTGACGATGATGATCTGCTTGTTCTCCCCTGGGTCCTTGGCGAGCAGGCGCCGCGCCAGCATGAGGCCGTGCTGCATGTTGGTCCCATAGACGTACTCGTTGACCGAGAGATGCGGCAGCGCAGACGGGCTGATTTCCCGTGCCAGATCGCTGAAACCGATCACGTGCAGGGTGTCGCGTGGATACGTGCTCCGGATCAGCGAGTCCAAGGCCAGCGCCACCTTCTTGGCGGCATAGAAGTAGCCGCGAAGCGGCATGCTCCGGCTCATGTCCAGCATGAGCACCGTGGCTGACCGGGTCAGCGTGTCGCTGCGATGCACCACAAAATCCTCAGGGCTGAGCCGAGGAACGCGCTGCGCGGGGCTGACACCTGTCGCAGCCTCCCGCTGCACAGCGTTCATCACCGTTTCTTTGACGTCGAGGTCGAACACGTCACCGAACTCGTAGGTCTTGCTCTCCTCTTCTCGCTCGCCTCCCTGACCGCGGCGGGCGACCGGGTGGTCACCAAAGCGGTCGCGACGAAGACGGGCGAAGAGGTCGCCCAATGCCTTCTGGCCGATCTGACGAGTGCCGCGCGCGGTGAGGCGCATGCCTTCGTTGTCGCTCTCGATCAACCCGCGCCGCTCCAGTTCATCGGTGAGGCGCTGCACGCGATCGAGATCGCGAGCCGCGTCATCACCGAGCAGGTCGCGCAGCGATTCCCGCGTCGCCGGGTCGAGCTCCTCGCCGCGGTACACGCCGCGAAGCGCTCGCTCCATCTCCTCGATGGACTGGAGCTGATCCATCACGCGCATCGCCTCGTCGAGGGGCATCTGCTCGCCGCCCATGAATGAGTAGCGTGTGCCCAGCCGTCCACGATCCGAGAGCAACTCGAGCCCACCCATGAGTTCGGCAAGCTGCGCCTGCAGCTCCGGGTCGTCGAATGTGGATGCCATGAGCTCACCGAGCTGCTGGCGCATCTCCGGCGAGAGCGACTGCATCAGCGAGTCCATGCGCGCCATCTGACGGCGCAGCTGCTCCAGGAATTCATCGAATGTGGCGGGAGCTTCCGGGAACAGCCTGCCCCACTTGCCCAGAAAGTCCTGATAGTTGTGCTGCAACTGTGCCTCGGGAATGCCCTCGAGTTTCTGCCGGATCAGGGCGTTGAGATCGCGAGCCATCTCGCGCAGGACAGTCATGTCCTGCGCTGACATCTGTTGCAGCTGCTGCGTCATCTCTTTGAAATAAGTATCGACGACTCCCTTCTTGATGTCCTCCAGCAAACGCTGGAACGCCTGCTCGGCACGCTGATCCATGAACTCGTAGCCCTGGAGCTCACGAATAGCGCCGCCTGCGTCCCGCGGCAGCTGGTCGAGCTGTTGTTTGCGCGACGACGCCACACGCTCGAGGATCCGGCGCGCCGAGGCATCCTCGGTGCTCTCCAGCCGCTCGTCGATACCCGCGCGCTCCAGGCGGAGGACGTTGTCCAGCTTCTCCTCGATGTCCTTGAACACCGAATCGAGGCTGTAGCGTTCCAGCTGCTGTTGGCGGCGCCGGCGCAGCTGATCCATCATCTCTTCAAGGCCGCCGAAGCGACGGCCCTGGCGATCGCGCCAGCCCTGGCTCAGCAAGCGCCGCAGCGCGGTCTCGAAGTCCCAGCCGTGGAACACATCCTCGCTGAGGCGGTCGAAGAGCGCGTCGGCATCGTCACCCAAAGGATCCTGCGTGCCGTCCCACACGCTGAACTGGTGCCGTTGCAGCGCGCGACCGCGCCTCAGCTGACGATCATCCGCCATAGACCGCGCTGCCTTCGAGGGCGGTCTTGTTGAGGCGCTTGCCCAGGTGCAGCCCCTCGAGCACGAACTCGAGGACCGCGACGCGCGACGTGTCGGAGTCCGCTTCGCCGAGCTTCTGCCGGGCGCGGTCGATGCCCGGCAGCTCGTGAAGCGCCTGCGCATACGCTGAGGTGGGCAGCATGTCGCCGATCTCGACGGTGAATCCGCCCCGGTCGAAACGCTGCACCAGGTCGGTGAACTCCTGGACGCTGAAGTGGCGCCGAAACACGTTGTTGCACGCTGTCTTCACGATCTTCTCGAGCACGGCTGCGTCGTCCGAGTCTTCCCACGTCTCCAGCTCGATCTTCCCCGCGGTGGATGCCATCAGCGAGGGAAGGTCGCTGATGCGGGCCACGGCGTCGCGCTCGCCGGTGCGCAGCGCACGGCGCAGCGCGTTGCTCGTGAGGTTCTCGTAGTTCGCAGTGCTGACGCGCACCGACACGCCGCTGCGCTGGTTCACCTGAGGGTGGCGCCGCGCAACCTGCGACATCTCCGCCACCACCTCTTTCATGAATCCCGGAATGACAACGGGGACAGGCATGTCGTCGAACGTCGTGCGTTCCTGTTCGGCAATGGCTATCTCGTCATCGAGGCTGCGCGGGTAGTGCGTGCGCACCTGCGCGCCGAAGCGGTCCTTGAGCGGCGTGATGATGCGCCCGCGATTGGTGTAGTCCTCAGGGTTTGCAGTGGCCACCACATACACGTCGAGCGGCAGGCGCAGGCGGTAGCCTCGGATCTGCACATCGCGCTCTTCGATGATGTTGAGCAGTCCGACCTGGATGCGCTCGGCGAGGTCGGGCAGCTCGTTGATGGCGAAGATTCCGCGATTGGTGCGGGGGATGAGGCCGTAGTGGATGGTCAGCTCATCGCTGAGGTAACGGCCTTCGGCAACGCGAATCGGATCGACCTCGCCGATGAGGTCTGCGATTGACGTGTCCGGGGTCGCGAGCTTCTCGCTGTATCGCTGATCGCGTCCCAACCACGCGAGCTCCGTGGCGTCACCGTGCTCCGCCACCAGGTCACGGCACCGCCGGCAGATTGGCGCGTACGGATCGTCGTTGATCTCGCACCCGGCGATCGCCGGGATCATGTCGTCGAGCAGCGATGTGAGCGCGCGGATGAGACGCGACTTCGCCTGCCCGCGTTCACCAAGCAGCACGATGTCCTGGCCGGCGAGCACCGCGTTCTGGATCTGCGGGATGACGGAGTCGTCGTAGCCGCGGATGCCAGGGAACAGCTCCTCGCCGGAGCCGAGCTTGCGGATCAGGTTGCGTCGCAGCTCGGCCTTGACAGGCAGCACGCGGTATTCGGAGCGACGCAGGTCGCCGACTGTTGCTGGGATGTCGGGCATTTGCCAGTCAGCCTACACCGCGGACGGCGGTCGACCGCCGCCGGCGGGTTGCATCGGTGACGCTATACGGGCGAGAGTTCGGAAGCGCGCACGTCGCGGCGCGCACGCGCGGTGCGGGCTGCTTCGACGAATCGGCGCGCGAGCGCCGGGTCCTGCCCGAAATGAAGATGCACCAGGGATGCCACGATGCCGCCGGTGGCCCAGCCCTCACAGCCCAACGGCTCGCCGTCGCTGTCGTGCATGGTGAATGCGGGATTCAGACCTTCGCCGCCGGACAGCAGCCGGGCGAAGTGAAACTCGTGGCCGCGCAGCCGCGTGCCCTCCGGGCCCAGCATGCAGGACGAGGCGACGCGGAGGTCGCGGTAGCCGCTGTGCAGCGCGCCGGCCTCGAGGGCGATGTCCGCGGGGATTGCTCCGGCCATCGGGTGGACCGAACCATCGCTGGTGCGCAGGCTGCGCACGCAGTAGAGCAGGCCACCACACTCCGCGTAGGTCGGCATGCCCTGCGCGCGGGCGCGCCGGAATGACTCGATGAACGCACGGTTGCTCGAGAGCCGGGCGACGTACGCCTCGGAGACACCACCGCCGAGGTAGAGCGCGTCCAGGTCGCGGGGCAGCGCTCGGTCCTCCAGCGGCGAGAAGGTGACGACCTCGGCGCCGGCGTCCTCGAGTAGCTCGAGGTTTTCGGCGTAGTAGAAGCAGAAGGCGTCGTCGAATGCGACGCCGATACGCGGCGGGTCAGACACGGTGGGCTGGCGCCGCTGGGGTACGGAGAGCTGCAGGGGACGGGCACGCGCCATCAGGCGCTCGATGAGGTCCACGTCGCAGTGCCGGCTCACCGCCGCGCCCAGCTGCGCGATGGCCTCGTCGACGTGCGGGTTCTGTGTGAGCGGCAGCAGACCCGTGCGCAGCTCTGGGATGTGCACCGAATCCAGCCGCGGCACTGCGCCAAGCACCGGAAGGTGAGCAAGCGTCCACACGGCGTCCTCGACCACGCGGCGGCGGTAGTCGCTCGGCACGTTGTTGAGGATCACGCCCACCACATTCGACGAGACATCCAGTTGCTTGATGCCGAGCGCGACGGCAGCCGCTGTCTCGCCCATCGCCCAGGTGTCGAGGACGAGCACCGCCGGAGCGCTGATCAGCCGTGCCACCTCGGCCGTGCTCCCCGGGAACGATCCGGACGCAGCGCCGGCTTCCGAGTACATGCCATGGCCGTCGTAGAAGCCGCCGACTCCTTCGATCACCGCGCAGTCGGCTCCGACGACTCCCTGGGCGAGCGACCGCCGCACGCCCGCGTCGCCGAGCATCCAGGAATCGATGTTGCGACAGGGTCGCCGGCTGGCGTGCGCCAGGTACGCGCAGTCGATGAAGTCGGGACCCACCTTGAAGGTCTGCACCTCGCGGCCGCGGCTGCGAAGAGCTGCGACCAGGCCGAGCGTAATCGACGTCTTTCCTGAACCCGACCTGACTCCGGCAACCACGAGTCGAGGGATGCCGATCTCTTCGAGCATGCACACACTCCGCGGGCCCTGCCACAGGCCACCGACGAGGGATCGACCCGACGCTAGCACCCGCCGAGGGCGCAGGCAAGACTCGTTTAGCTGACGGCGGCCAGCCTGACCGGCTCCGCCTGGGCGGCACGGAGATCGCGGAGGCGCGCGCGCACCCGGTCCTGGCCCTGCCACGAGTCCAGCTCGAGCGAAAAGCACGCATCGACCGCGCGGCCGCGTGGGAGGTGCGAGGCGAGTTTGGGTTTGTGAAACGCGGTCGCCTCGAGAATCCCGCCGTCGCCGCCGAGCGTGACGCGGATATGCTGGCCTTCCGCGCCGAAGGTGCTCGTGCCGAGCACCCTGGCCTCGCGAAGCGCCAGCAGCGGCGCATGGTTGCCCTGACCGCAGGGCTCCAGCACCGCAAGCTGGCGGCACAGCTGGGGGGTTGCATCAGCGGCTGTGATATCGCTATCTATGGCGAAAACTCGTTCAGGTTGTGCACCATGCATCTCGGCTGCGACGGCCGCGCTGACCAGCTCGCGAAACTCAGCGAAACGACCGGCCTCGAGGCTGAATCCCGCCGCCGCCACATGACCGCCATACCGCAGCAGCGCCCCGGCGGCCGCGTCGAGAGCGCGCACGATGTGCACCCCGGGCACCGAACGCGCAGACCCCTTCGCCTCCGACGGATCGAGGCACACTACGAACGCCGGGCGCGCGTAGCGCTCGGCCAGACGCCCGGCGACCAGCCCGACGATCCCCATCGGCCATCCCGGGTCGCCCAGGACGATGGCCGGGGCGTCCTGGTCCAGCTCGGCCGCCTGGGCCTCGGCTTGCGCCAGGGCTTCACCGACGGCCTGCTGGCGCCGGCGGTTCTGCAGCTCCAGCTGGGATGCGAGTGTCGCGGCGGCCTCGGCGTCGTCCGACAAGCAGAGCTCCAGCGCAAGGCGCGCGTCCTCCATCCGGCCCGCGGCGTTGATGCGCGGACCCAGACCGAACGCCACGTCGGATGCCCGCAGCGGGAGGCTCAGGCCCGCGCCGGAGCAGAGGGCGCGCAGCCCCGTGAGCTCGCCCATCGAGGCCAGGCCCTGCTGCACGATCACGCGGTTCTCGCCGGCCAGCGGCATCATGTCCGCGATCGTGCCGAGCGCCGCGAGGCCGGCGGACGCCGCCGCGCTCCCGCGGGGAAGGACCGTGGCCTCCTCCAGTGCTTGCACGAGCTTGAAGGCGACCCCCGCACCGGCCAGACCGTCGAACGGGTAGGTGGAGCCGGGCAGCTTCGGATTGATCAGCGCGTCCGCTCGGGCAAGCCGCGGCGCAGTGCCCTGCGGTGCGAGGGGGAGGTGATGATCGGTGATCACAATCCGCATACCAGCGGGTCGGTTCTTGACCACGTCGACGCTGCTCGTGCCGCAGTCGACCGTGATCACGCAGCCGACACCCGCGCGCGCCAGCTCATCCAGTGCGGCGCCGTGGAGGCCGTAGCCCTCGGTCATGCGGTTCGGAATGTGGGGCAGCACATCTGCGCCGGCGAGCCGCAGGGCGCGTGTCAGCATTGCGCACGCGGTGACGCCGTCTGCGTCGTAGTCACCATAGACCGCTATCCGCTGACGCTCGTCCAGCGCCGAGCGCAGGGTCGACACAGCGGCGTCCATCCCGTCCAGCGCAAAGGGATCGTGGAAAGCCGGCCGCGTGTCGAGCAGCATCGCGGCCGAGCGTGCATCGTGCCCCCGCGCGGCGAGCACGCGCCCGAGGACAGGGTGGAAACCCGGGAGGGCCGGCGCGGCCGCCGGCTGCCAGCGACGCGGTGCAGGCTTCACGTGCGGATCCTTTCAGCAGAGAGCGGGGCAGATTGTGGCGGACGCACGTCCGTTCGCCAGTGTAAGGATCCCCAGCGCCGACGACAACTGCCGGTCGCGGCCCGGTGCCCCAATCAGCTGGCGGTCAGCGACGGATCAATCAATCGGAAGTAGAGGCTTCGCTCATCCTGGGGCGCGTCGACCTGCGCAGCGTCGGTCGACATCCGGATGACGGCCGGCCCTGGCTCCAGGCGGAACCGTGTTTCGAGCGCGCGTTGCACCGTCCAGACGCGCATCGTCTGCCGCTCTGAGCCTGCCTCGACGACCAGCCGGCTGGGCCGGCGATGCCCGGTCTGCACCTGGGCTCGAAGTGTCACGTGCATCTCGCGCGTGGACGTGTTGACCACGGTGATCTCGGCCTTGCGATCAAACCAGCGCCAGCTGCTGTTCTCGTCTGCTTCGCGTCCGTAGCAGCCCCGGCCCCAGCTGACCGCTACCGCGTTATCGATGCGCCCGTCCGGCTTGACTCCCTCCGCGTCGAAGAGCCACTGGTCTCGTCCCTGAAGGACGATCCGTGTGAGGCCGGCTCGCGCAAGGTGATCGATGAGTGTGAGCTCGGTAAATCCAGTCGTGTGGAAGTCGCCGGGGTATGCCTGCGTGCCAAAGAGCGACTGGATGAGCACACGGTGCCTGTCGACGCTGGTCGATGCCGCAAGCAGGTGCGCAACCCC
>DATMRA010000242.1:0-8897 GCA_035566535.1 Candidatus Acidiferrales bacterium
GCCCGCCGGCGAGTACATAGCGGCTTGCGGCGCCGGAGGCGTCGCCCGCGGGGTCTGGTAGCCCCTGAGTCTTCCCGCCCCAGACCACGCAGCTGCTAAGCGCGGCTAGCGCTTCTGCAGGCGCACTTCGAGCGCATCCCGCAGGCCGTCGCCGATGAAGTTGAATGCAACCACGGTGAGGACTATCGCGATGCCCGCAGGGTAGATCAACCACCAGTAGCCGTCGGCGACAAACGTCACGCCGTTGGAGAGCATCAGGCCCCAGTTGGTTGCCGGCAGGGGGATGCCCAAGCCAAGGAATCCGAGCGCCGCGACCAGCAGGATGGCATCGGCCACCTGGAACGTGGCATTCACCATGATCGTGCCGATGGAGTTGGGCACGATGTGGCGGAGCACGATACGTGCGCCGCTCCCCCCCATCATGGTCACGGCCTGCACGTACTCGCGAGTGCGCAGCGTCAGTGTTTCGGCGCGGATCAGACGCGCGGGAATGAGCCACGCGTCGACCGCCACCACGACGATGAGCGTCCACAACGTGATCGGTTGGAACGCGCTCGCGAGGAACAGTGCCAGGAAGAGTGGTGGGATGGCGAGGCCGACATCGACGAAGCGCATCATGAGCGCGTCAACGAAGCGCCCGAAAAAGCCGGCGATTGCGCCGAAGAGCACGCCGAATGTGGTTGCGATGAGCGCAGCGGCGAGCCCCACTTCAATCGATGTCTGACCACCCACCATGAGCCGCCCCAGGAGATCGAAGCCGAGCTGATCGGTACCGAGGACGTGGCCCGCGCCGGGCGTAATGAACTGATTGTTCAGGTCGGTGGTTGTCTGGTCCGTGTGATAGATGAGCGGACCGATGAAGCAGAACAGCGTCATGAACACGACGACGCCCACGCCGAACACGGCCAGACGGTGCTCGAGGAACACGTCGAGCGCGAGGCGCCACACGCCACGCGTCTCATAAGCGGGAACAAGATCCTGCACTTCCGCTGGCGCGTCGATGGGAGCCGCGGTGATCGGACCGACCGACAAAGCGGACTGCTGCGGCGCCGGACCGACCGTCATGCCTTGGTGTACCTCACACGCGGGTCGGCGGCCGCGTACAGCACGTCTGCCAGCAGCGAGCCGAGGACCGTTGCAAGGCCCGTGACGACGATGACCCCCAGGATCACGGGATAGTCCTGCGTGATGGCCGCGTTCCAGAACAGGAGCCCGATTCCGGGATAGTTGAAGAGCGCTTCGACGATGAGCGCGCCGCTGAAGATGAAGGAGATCGAGAGGCCGATCAGTGTCAGGATGGGTATGAGCGCGTTGCGGAGGACGTGAAAGAAGAGCACCCGCGTGTCAGATGCGCCTTTGGCCCGAGCGGTGCGTACGTAGTCCTGCACCAGGTTCTCCAGCGTTGAAGAGCGCATGTACCGGCTGAAGAGCGCGATGGTGCCCAGCGCCAGCGTGACAACAGGCAGGATCAGTGACGTGAATTGCCCGAAGAGATCGCCCACAGTGGCGCCCTGCGGTCCCTCCGGTGGAAGCAGGTGGAGGATCTCCGAGAAGATCACGATCAGGATGATCCCGAGCCAGAAGACCGGCATCGAATAGAAGACGAACGACGCGCCGGTGAGGACGTAGTCGTCGATGCGGTTGCGACGCACGGCCTGGTAGATGCCGAGAGGGATTGCGATGACGATCGCGATGACGTAGGAGAGACCGACCAGAACCAGCGTCTTGGGAAGGTCCTCGGCCAGCAGCGCACCCACCGTCTGATTCAGCTTGTACGAATAACCGAAGTCGAGGGTCGCGAGGTGCTGCACGTACGTCCCGTACTGCGTCCACACGGGCTGATCCAGACCGTTGTCATGATTGAACGACGCGATCTGGACTGCGTTCGCACGCGGGCCGAGGATGGCTCGGGCGGGCCCGCCGGGGAGCAGATGCAGAAGAAGGAAGACCAGAAGCGTCACGCCGAGGGTGATGAATACCGCCTGGATGACGCGGCGGATGATGTATCCGATCACCCGGGGTGCTCCTCTCGGGCGGGGGTGTGGGAGTTAGTTGAGCGCAAGCAGGGACGCCGGCCGAAGCCGGCGTCCCGCGGTCGCTGCACGCTCGATGAGGAGTGAGGCGTCACTCCGTGTCACGACCAGGACCAGTTCTCGGGGTAGATGTTGGCCAGCGGATCCTGCGGTCCCGTGCCCTGCAGATGACTGTTGATCATTGAGAGTTGCAGGAATGTCGTCGGCATCCATATGACAGGCAGCTGCTTCGCGAGGTAGTCCTCGTACTGGTACATCGCCTGCACACTGTTGCTCGTCTCGGTGGAGGTGATCAACTGGTCAGCCATCGGGTCGGAGTACGCGTTGGAGTTCGACCCGGCGCCGGTCTGCCAGAGCAGGTCGCCCGTCGGGTAGTAGTCGGGGGCGTACACCCACACTCCCCAGAACTCCATGTCCCATGTGCAGGGATGGCCCGTCTGGCACGGCGTCGCATTTCCGATCACGGTGTTGAACGTATTTGTGGACAGGTTGATCTGGATTCCAGCCTTGCTGAAGTCCGTCTTGAACTGAGCCATCATCGCGTCAAATGCGGGGTTGCCGCTGGCATATTCAAGGTGGAACGACGCCTGGGCTCCGGGCCCAATGCCCGCGCCGCACTGGTTGGCCGCCGTTCCTGGGGTGGTGCACGTGCTGATGCCACCCGGGTTCACCGTCCATCCGTGCGCCTGGAGGAGCGCTGTCGCCTTGCTGACGTCGAACGGGTACGGATTGGCCTGCTGGAATGGACTGACGAACTGCGACGTCGGCTTCACCGGCACGGGCCCGTATGTCGGGTACGCGTAGCCGTTGAAGGCGTGCTTTATGTACGTGTCCTGGTCGATCAGGTATTGCATTGCCTGGCGGAAATACAGCTGCAGGAAGATGGGACCGCTCGTGGGGTTGGTGAAGTTCTCCGGGAAGTACGAGACCTCCCATCCGGCCCAGGGCTGGAAGCTGTAACCCTGATTCGTGATCGCGTCCTTCTGAGCCTGAACCGCATCCGCTTCCGGCAGGTAGCCGTAGTCGATGGCGTTCGGCCCGTTGGGACCGCCCTTGAGGAGGTTGAACTCGGCGGTGTCAGCGGTGAACGGCACCTCGTCGAACTCAGTCAGCTTCGGCTTGGTCGGCCCGGAGTACATCGTGTTGGGCACGAACTTCACGTTGCCGGTGGTGTCGATCGACTTCAACTTCCACGGACCGTCCACCACCTGCCAGAGCGGGTTCGTGTTGTACGTGCCGACGCTCATGGACTGCTCGTCGAGGAACTTGTAGACGGCCTGCGCCCCTGCGGGCGTCTGGTCGTAGTCGCCGACTGCGCCGGTCGCCGATTGCTTGTCCCAGACGTGCTGGGGTAGCGGCGAGATCTGGCTCAGCTCGTTGTAGAGGAAGAACAGCGAGCCGAACTGCTGGCTCAGGGTGAACGTCAGCGACGTCGGGCTGTTGATCGTGGTGCTGACCACATTGTCCGGATACTCCCCGGGCGAATACGCCGCCCAGTTGTTCTTGTTCGCGGTCACCAGGTTCTGCCAGAACTGCACGTCGCGGGAGGTGACCGGCTGGCCGTCCGACCACATGTAGTTCTTCAGGGTGATGGTCACGGACTTTCCATCAGCCGAATACTGCGGCGCATTCGCCAGGCTGAGGCTCTCGTTCAGCTGCACCTGGCCGTCCTTGCCGAACCAGTACAGCGGCCGGTACATGAGGAACTGGAACTGCGTCAGGTTGGCGACGCTGAAGTACTGCAGCTTGGCCAGCGGGAGGATGTAGTTCGGCGCCGAGCCGGGCAGTTCCGCAAACGTGGCCGTCGTCTTTGTGACCGTCGAACCTCCGCCGCACGAGGCGGCGAGGACTGTGGCAGCGAGTCCGAGGAAGGTCAATGCACCCCTCCCTCGCCACGAGCTTCGCGAGGTCATAGCGCTCCTCCGGTAACCCCGAGCGTGCCCAGGCGATAACCCCCGGCGCCATCGACGCGGCCGTAGGATACCGATCCCGACTTAGCGTCGGAAAGCCTTTTGCACGAAAATCATCCTCCTGGGGGATGAAGACCGGAGGCTGGGTGGGCGCCGGCGTCAGGCTGCTGCTGCTGCCGGCCAGTGACCCTGTGCTCTCGCCAGGGCCAGGTCGTAGACCGGCGAGACGCGGAACCGGCGCGGCAGGACGCGGCGCAGTGACCGAACCGAGACGAGGCAAGCGCGGTGCGCGGCCGTGTGCGCGGGCGTCCACGAGAACCCATACCCGCGACGCACCTCGGCGGGGAGCAACCCTGTGGAGATGAACGCAAGCAGCTCGAAGCCTGGCCGCATCATGGGCGACCCAACAGGCGGGTGCAGCACGGTGGTCGCAACCTGGCGCGACCCGGCGCCGGGTACCGCGGGACCCCGCGCAACCTGGCGGAGCACGTATGCACGCATGGATCGGGCGTCGGGCCACAGAAGTCGAGCCGGGACGCCCATCAGTGCGGCCACCGCATCCCACTCGAGCACGAACCGATCGCGCTCCGTGTCACTCAATCCGCCGACGAGTGCGTCGTGTGAGGACAGCATTGCGTCGACGAAGGACGCGTGCACCCAGCGGAGGAGTGCCGGATTGGCGGCGGAGTAGGCTCGACCGGGCCTGACCGACGGCGTGGCGTTTTCCTCGGGTATCTCTCCGGCGATTCGCCGGTGCACGCGCAACACGCGCTGCGAGATCTCATGCGCCTCTGCGGTGGTACCGAAGCACACCAGGGTCACCCACTCGATGGTGCGCTCCAGGCGGCCGAAGGGATCTGTGGCGAACGCGCTGTGATCGATGGCACCCTGCGCCACCAGCGGATGGGCCGCCTGCATGAGCAACGCGCGGCCAGCACCAAGGATCAGCAATGGCTCGCGCATTACCTGCCATGTGACCGACTCGGGTCCGAAAAGACCTGGGTCCTGGCTGCGATCATGCAGCGGCATGGGTCGCCGGGAGTAGGGCAGCGGCCGGGACAGCACGCGAGTGACCAACCCCGGCCCAGGAAGCGGGCGCATCGCCAAGAGCGTATCAGCCGCAAACGGCGCTCCCACCGTGGCTTCTCGCTACCATCGCCCCTCGTGCCCGAGAACGCCGACGTAGAGCGCGTGCTCGTCGTGGTGGCTCATCCGGACGACTGCGACTTCGGCTGTGCCGCAACGACTGCACTCTGGACCGCGAGTGGAATGCAGGTTTCGTACTGCATCATCACCGACGGAGACGCGGGCGGTTCGGATCGCACCGCCGCCCGAGCCGACGTGGCGCGGCTCCGCCGCAAGGAGCAGACGGCCGCCGCTGCGGTGGTCGGTGTGACGGATATCGAGTTCCTCGGCTACCCAGACGGACGATTGGTGCCCTCGCTGGACTTGCGGCGCGACCTCAGCCGCGTGATCCGCCAGAGGAAACCGCAACGGGTCATGAGCCAGTCGCCGATTCGCAATTTCGTCAGGATCTTCGCGAGCCACCCGGATCACCTGGCGGCGGGCGAGGCGACGCTATCCGCGGTGTACCCCGATGCGCGGAACCCTTTTGCCCATCCGGAACTGCTCTTGCAGGAAGGCCTGGAGCCGTACACGGTGGACGAGGTGTGGCTGATGGGTGGCACGCCTGGGATGAAGCCCGACCGAGTGGTCGACGTCACCGATACCGCGGACCGGAAGCTTGCGGCGCTGCGCTGTCATCGCAGCCAATACGACGACTGGGACGCGCTCGAGGAGCGTGTGCGCACGTGGCTCAAGGTCACCGCGGCCGAAGGCGGCCTAGGCGACGACCGAATGGCCGAGATGTTCCAGGTCGTGCACACTGGCTGACGGGCCGGGTGACTTCGCGGCGTCTGTGAGCAAGAAGCGACCCCGGTTGGCCTACGGGTCATGGCCCTCGCCGATCACGGCCGCTGCCGTCGCCTCGGACCGGGTGCGGTTGAACGATCTGCAGTTGGACGGCGACGATGTGTACTGGATCGAAGGGCGTCCGCTGGAGGCCGGACGCTGCGTGGTGGTGCGTCATCGCGACGGACGCGGCGAGGACGTGCTGCCCCAACCATTCTCCGCTCGCACCAGCGTCCACGAGTATGGCGGCGGGGCGCTGTTGGCGGCGAACGGCAGCGTTTACTTCTGCAATGACGCCGACCGGCGACTCCACCTGCTTGTTCCGGGGGCCGCTCCCGAACCGCTGACTCCGGACCTGGGCGACGTGCGCTTCGCAGACATGGAGTTGGATGCGCGGCGGAGCCGTCTGTTGGCCGTTGTCGAGGACCACCGTGGCGCGAAGGTGATCAACGACCTGCGCGCGATCCCGCTGCACGGCGGTGAGCCCCACACGATTGTTGCGGGCAACGACTTCTACTCAAACCCCCGCGTGAGTCCCGACGGGTCGCGATTGGCGTGGATCACATGGAACCAGCCGAACATGCCGTGGGACGGCACGGAGTTGTGGGTTGCGGAGCTCAACGGCGACGGACAGCCGCGAAACCCACGACTCGTCGCCGGTGGCGCGCGCGAATCGATCTTCCAGCCGGCGTGGTCGCCCCAGGGAGTGCTGCATTTCGTGTCCGACCGCTCCGGCTGGTGGAATCTCTATCGCCTGGACGGCGCCGTGGCGCACGCCGTGGCGCCGATGGAAGCCGATTGCGGCCAACCGGCGTGGATCTTCGGCCTGGCGACGTATGCGTTTCTGGATGGCGGTCGCGTTGCCCTCGCTGCCTGCCAGGACGGCGTCTGGTCGCTCGGGACGGTGCCACCGGACAGCACCGGCTGGACTGCGTTCGGCCTCCCGTACACCAGCCTCGGCGGAGGCATTCACGCGAGCAATGGACGAATCGCCTTCGTCGGCGGAGGGTTGCGTGAATCCGTCAGTGTCGTGATCGTCGACGCCGCGACAGGCGAACACCGCGTTCTCCGTCGCGGCAGCAGCGCGGAGCTCGACGACAGTGTGCTGTCGACACCGACAGCGATCACCTTTCCCGGCTGGGAAGGCGCCACGGCGCACGCTTTCTACTACGCACCGCGCAACGAGGCCGTCGAGCCCGAGCTGGGCGAGTTGCCGCCGCTGCTGGTGCACGCTCACGGCGGCCCGACGTCGTCGACGAGCACTGCGCTGGACCGCGGCGTGCAGTACTGGACCAGTCGCGGCATCGCGTATCTCGATGTCAACTACGGCGGGAGCGACGGATATGGACGCTCGTACCGTGAGCGCCTCAACGGTCAAGAGGGCATCGTCGACGTCGGCGACTGCATCGCCGGTGCGCTGCACCTGGCCGAGACCGGGGTCGTGGACCGCAAGCGGCTGATCATCGACGGCGGCAGCGCCGGCGGCTACATCGTGCTCTGCGCCATGACATTCCACGACGTGTTCGCCGCAGGTGCGAGCCTCTACGGAATCTCAGACATGGAGACCCTTGCGGGTGAGACCCACAAGTTCGAGGCTCGCTACTTCGACACTCTGGTCGGCCCCTACCCCGAAGCGCGTGACGTCTACTACAACCGTTCGCCGATCCACTTCATCGACCGGGTGCGCCGCGCAGTGATCTTGTTTCAGGGCCTCGACGACCCGGTGGTTCCGGCCAACCAGTCCGAGAAGATGTTCGCCGCGCTCCGCGACGCAGGCATCCCGTGCGCCTACGTCGCGTTTCCCGGGGAACGGCATGGGTTCCGTCAGGCATCCAGCATCGTCCGGACGCTCGAGGCTGAGCTCTACTTCTTCGGGCGGGTGCTGGGATTTCCCATCGCCGACGACGTTGCCCCGCTCGACATAGCCAACCTCGAACGCCGCCACACCACGTAGCCCATCGCCACCACAAGCACCAGCCCTCCCACCGTGCTGGCGACGAGCAACCGGCGATCGGGTGCCGGCGTGCCAACGTTCGCGGATGGCGTGCCGTAGGACGCAAGCCGGATCACGGAGTCTCCGCCGACTCCGAGGTCGTACGTCACCGCCGCGCTCGGCGCGTTGAGCGACAGGTACGTCAACCAGCCGTCCGACGGCACCCACGCCATGTTTCGATCGCTGGACAGATCGTGGAACAGGACCGGATTCATCTGCTCCTGCCTGAGGAGCGAGAACCCCTGCGCGCCGTCCACGTTGCTGCCACGCAGCAGGGCGTCCAAAAAGAACGGCGCGCCGGCCGTGTGCAGCGGCTGATCGGTCAACAGGAACAGGTCAGCGTTCACCGACGAGTTGTCGTCGGCGAGCACCTCGAGCGGCACCCACAGCTGAGGCGTGCGCATGGTTATGAGTAGCGGCACGCCGTCGCCGGACTGCAGCCCGCGCTGCTGCGCGACCGAGCTGTTGTATTTGGCGGCCATGAAGACCGGGCTGCCCTGCGCGTACTGGAGCAGATGGTCCTTGGTTTCCTGGGGCAGCAGAAAGCCGTTGTGTACGCACCAGTCGACCACCTTCGAGCCGCTGCCCTTGAGCACGGTGATGTCGAGCGCCTCGACCTGCACGTGCTCGACAACGACCGAGTCCGCCGGCACCGCAGCGCCGGCTCCCGCGAATGCAAGCTCCGGAGGAGGATTGAATTCGCGCTCGAGCCGCTGCAGCGTCCACTTACCGGCTGCTTCGACCTTCGAGGGCACTGCGGGGAGCGGGACGATCCAGCCCACGTCCGCAGCCGCGCCTGTATACGCGAAGCTGGTGACGTAGTGCTCGATGCCGTCGTGCCATGCGACGAACGTCGTCGCTTTGTCGAGACGGACGTCGCCGTCGGGGGCGACCAGGCCTCCACACGCAAACGCCGGTGCCGCCGTCAGTAGGAACGCCGCGGTGGCCGTGCCGGCGGCAACAACGATTCGTCGCATGGGTGTCCTCCTCCGCCGTTGATTGATGTCTGCTGGTCAGACGCACAACGGCCGCCAGAGGTTCCCCAGCCCG
>DATMRA010000243.1:0-2511 GCA_035566535.1 Candidatus Acidiferrales bacterium
CATGAAGACCTCGTTGAAGCGCAACATCTTTCTGGGCGCGGGGGCGCGACTGGCGCGGTTTGTCGGCAATACGCCGCCACGACGCATGATCGGTGACGCGGTCAGCGCCGTGCGCAGCGGTGCCGCGCTGCTGCTGTTCCCGGAGGGCACTCGGACCCGGCACGATCCGGTAAATTCCTTTCAGCTGACCGTCGGCGCCATCGCTAAACATGCACGGGCTCCGGTGCTGACGGTACTGATCGAAACAGATTCCGCTTACCTGGGTAAGGGGTGGCCCCTGTTTCGAGTCCCGGCACTGCCGATTACCTACCAGGTGCGCTTCGGCCGCCGCTTTCCGCCACCGACTGATGTGCACCACTTCACCCGCGAGCTCGAGGACTACTTCCGCACGCAGCTGCGGGGGTCGCCACTCAGCGGATGGCTACCGAGCGGCGATCCGAGCGCCTCTGGCTCGTTCACCGGTATCACTGAATCCCAGAGAAATCGCGATGAGTGAGTTCGACTTGCGGCCTCCGAGCGAGGCGCAGCGTGCGCGGATCACCGCCGGTCTCACGCCGGACGAGCGTCGCGTGCTGCTCGAGCATGGCACGGAGGCGGCTTTCTGTGGCGTGTTTCTCGATAATCACCAGGACGGTATCTACACCTGTCGCTTTTGTGGCTTGCCGCTTTTCAGATCGAGCGCCAAGTTCGATTCCGGGACGGGTTGGCCGAGTTTCTTCAAACCCTATGACGAATCGCATATCCGGCGCGTGCGTGACTCGTCCTATGGAATGATCCGGGTCGAGGAGGTGTGCGCGCGCTGTGGCAGCCACCTCGGTCACGTGTTTCCGGATGGACCCCCACCGACTGGCGAACGTCACTGCCTGAACTCGGTGTCACTGTCCTTCACTGTGCAGGGCGAGGCTCTTCCGGACGTCTTGGAACGCGGAGCGCCGGAGGGTCAGGTTGATCGGGTCTGAAACCGGGAACTG
This sequence comes from Candidatus Acidiferrales bacterium, assembly GCA_035566535.1. Taxonomy (GTDB): domain Bacteria; phylum Chloroflexota; class Dormibacteria; order Aeolococcales; family Aeolococcaceae; genus JAFARE01. Next base: position 972 of record DATMRA010000243.1, read on the forward strand.
TCAGAAAATGACAGTCGCGGCCGGAGGTGGCGCATGAGTGCGATCGTGATAGAGCCACGGCGACGGAGCCTCGGCAGCTTTGAGGTGGGCCGTGTCCTGCCCCACGTCCATCGTCACATGGTCGGCCCGTTCATATTCTTCGACCATCTGGGCCCCGTGCACCTGCGTAAGGGCCTGGGGCAAGAGGCTGATGTGCGACCGCACCCGCATATCGGCTTATCGACGGTCACGTACCTGTTTGCCGGGGAGATCATGCATCGCGATTCCACGGGGGTGGAGCAGGCGATCCGGCCCGGGGAGGTGAACTGGATGACCGCGGGGCGCGGGATCACGCATTCGGAGCGCTTCGAGCAGGCGCGGCGCGAGGGAGGCCCCATGCACGCAATCCAGTCGTGGGTCGCGCTGCCGAACGAAGCGGAGGAGAGCGCACCGGTTTTTGCGCACCACGCCGGCCGTGATCTGCCGCTGCACCACGATGAGGGTGTGTGGCTGCGGCTCTTGGCGGGCGAGGCGTTCGGTGTGCGTGCGGCGGTCAAAACACACTCACCGCTGTTTTATGCCCATGTCGCATTGGAGCCCGGTGCGCGGCTGGCATTGCCGCGTGAGTACTCCGAGCGCGCCGTTTACCTCGTGTCCGGAGCGTTGCACGCGAATGCGCTCGAGCTCGCGGCCGCCCAGATGATGGTCTTCGATGCGGGCGCAGACACGGTGCTGCGGGCGAGCGCACCGAGCGTCCTGATGCTCCTGGGCGGTGAGCCGGTCGGACCGCGCTTCATCGAATGGAATTTCGTTTCCTCTTCGAAAGAGCGCATCGAGCAGGCCAAGGCGGATTGGCGGGCCGGACGCATGAAATTGCCGGACGCGGACCACGCCGAATTCATTCCACTGCCGCCCGATCTGCACCAGAGCGCAGGGGCGATGTCCTGACTCATGAGCGCGAACAACCGCTCGTGAACGCGAGGAACCACTTGGCGCGCGCGGCTTCGGATCTGATTGCGATTTTCTTCTCAGCGCGCGCCGCTCAATGGCTATCTTGGTCGAACCTTGGGCGCGGAGCAAAAGCATGGGATCTGTGGCGGCCGCTTGGCCTGAGCTGAACTATCCGAGCTGGCAGGAGACGGTGGCCACGGTCCAGCTTTGGACGCAGATCGTGGGCAAGGTTCGGCTGGCCTTAGCGCCCTGGGTCAACCACAGCTGGCAGGTGCCGCTTTACGTCACGGCGCGCGGCCTGGGCACATCGCCCCTGCCCTTTGGCGGCGAAATTCTCGAGATCGAGTTCGACTTCATCCGTCATCGCTTGCTCGCGCGCACCAGCCGGGGCGAAGAGCGCGCGCTGGCGCTCGAGCCGCAGGCGGTTGCCGATTTCTACGCACATGTCATCGGGCTGTTGCGTGAGCTGGGCGTCTCGGTCTTGATCAACGAGCTGCCGTGCGAGCTGCCGAATGCGATCCGCTTCTCGGACGACCGCGTGCATGCGGCCTATGACGCGGATGCAATTCATCGCTTCTGGCGGGCGCTCGTGCAGATCGATCGGGTTCTC
>DATMRA010000244.1:0-12846 GCA_035566535.1 Candidatus Acidiferrales bacterium
ATCGTGATCCCGGTCGGGGCCGCGCTTCTGCTCCAGCTCGTGCCGCGCAGCCAGACAGCTGTGATCAAAGGACTCACGGTGGCCACTGCCACAACTGTGGCGGTGATAGTGGGCACGCTGCTGTGGAACATGTCGGCTGCCCCCGCCTCCGGCGCACGGCTGACGTTGCATTACCAGGAGCTACACACCTGGATCCCCGCGATCGGGGCCAGCTACCACCTCGGGCTCGACGGGCTCTCCGGGTGGCTGCTGGCGCTCAACGCCGGTGTGTTCTTGCTCGGTGCGCTCGCGGTGTCACGCATGACGACCGAACGTCTCCGCCTCTACTGCACGCTGCTGCTGCTCACCGAGGCGGCCACCGCAGGCGTGCTGCTCAGCGTCGACTTGCTCCTGTTCTACATGTTCTGGGAAGGCATGCTCATCCCGCTGTACTTCATGTTGAGCGGCTGGGGCGACGCGAACCGAGGGCGCGCGACGCTCAAATTCATCATCTACACGGTGGCGGGCAGCCTGCTGATGCTCGCGTCGATCATCTGGCTCTACTTCAACGCCGGAAGCGACCTGCCGCCCGGGCAGAACCCTCTGTTCGACCTGCAGTTCCTGCTGCAGCATCCGGGGCCGGCTCAACAGGCGTTCGTGATCCCGGGACTGCACATCACCACGTTCACTCCGCAGCAACTCGTGTTCATCGGGTTCGCGCTGGCATTCGCCATCAAGCTGCCGCTCGTGCCGTTCCACACGTGGCTGCCCGACCTCTACGAATCCGCTCCCCCGTATGTGCTGGTCTTCTTTGCCGGCCTCGTGGGCAAGCTCGGGGCGTATGGCTTCATCCGTTACGGGCTGACGCTCTTCCCCCAGGCCGTCTCCGCCTTCAAGTGGCTGCTGGCCGCGTTGGCGGTGCTGACCATCATCTACGGAGCATTGATGGCGTTGAGCGAGCGCGACATCAAACGCATCGTCGCGTACGCCAGCCTCAGCCACCTCGGCTTCATCGCGCTCGGAATATTTTCGCTCACTCAGAGTGGCGTCAACGGCGCGATCATCCAGATCGTCAACCACGGCGTGATCATCGCCGCGCTCTTCCTGATCGTGGGCATGATCGAAGCTCGCACCGGGACTCGAGACTTGCACGAGCTGTCCGGGCTCGAGAAGCGGATGCCGTGGCTGTACTTCCTGTTCCTGGTGGCCACTTTGGCAGCGCTGGGTATGCCGGGAATGAACGGCTTCGTCGGCGAGTTCACCATCATGCTGGGCGCGTTTCAGCTGAACTGGATCTACGCGGTCATCGCCGGCGGGGGAGTGATCCTTGCCTGCTGGTACATGCTGCGGCTGCACCAGGGCCTGATGCACGACACGGTACGCCCGGCGCTGGAACGCGTGCGTGACATTCGCCTGGGCGAGGGCTTGCTGCTGGCGCCCTTGGTCGCGCTGATGATCTTCTTGGGCGTCTACCCGCGACCGGTGGGTGATCTCGCCAAATCCTCGGTCCAGCAATACGTGTCACTGGCGAACGGCCAGGTCACCGGACCGCCGCCGGTCCCACAGACGCCGCAGTGATGGTGGGAACAACGCTCGCCGCACTGCCCGCGCTGGTCACCCCCAGTTCGTACGACCTGTTGGGCTTGCTTCCGGAGCTGATTCTCGGCGGCGCGTTCGTGCTCCTCATGGTGCTCGACGTCTTCCTTCCCGCGGCGCGACGCAACTGGCTGGCGGTGTTCGCGTTCGTGGCGCTCGCGGCCGCGTTCGGCGCGACTATGTGGGCCTGGTTCGACGCCGGTTCGGGTCGCGAGCTGTACTACGGCTCCTTTGCGTACGACCGCTTCAGCATGTTCGTCAACGCGATCCTTTTGGTCAGCGCCGCGCTGGTGGTGATCATCAGCCCGCAATACCTGAACCGCCGCGGCATCCATCACGGCGAGTACTACGCGCTGATACTCGCCGCGACGACCGGGATGATGATCCTCGCCGGCGCCATGAACCTCATGGTCATCTTCCTCGGCATCGAGCTGCTGTCGATCTCGCTGTATGTTCTGAGCGGCTTCTCGCGCGGCGAAGAACGATCGCAGGAGGCGGCGATGAAGTACCTCCTGCTGGGTGGTTTCGCGTCGGGATTCCTCCTGTACGGCATGGCGCTCGTCTACGGCGAGACCGGGCACACGCAGCTGGTGCAGATAGGGCTTGCCCTGCGCGCTGCGCAGAACGTGGACCCGCTCGTGCTCGTGGGCGTCATCCTGGTGTTCATCGGGTTCGCCTTCAAGACGAGCTCGGCGCCCTTCCACGCATGGACGCCGGACGTCTACCAGGGCGCGCCGACTTCGGTCACCATGTTCATGAGCGTGGCGACGAAGGTGGCCGCCTTCGCCGCCCTGGTGCGCGTCTTCACGTACACGTTTCCCCAGGTGTACACGCACTGGCAGGTGATCGTCTCGCTGGTCGCGATCCTGTCGATGCTGGTGGGCAACATCGCCGCGCTCACGCAGACCAGCCTCAAGCGCATGCTCGCCTACTCGGGCATCGCCCAGGCGGGGTACATCCTGATCGGCGTCGCGGTGAAGCCGACCGAAGCGCTGGGCACCATCAGCGTCCTCTATTACCTCGCCGCGTACGCGGTCACGAACATCGGCGCCTTCGCGGTGATCACCGTGATGGCCGGCCGCGGCGAGGACCTCGACAGCTACGACGGTCTTCGCGGGCTGGCGCATCGCCGGCCGTACGTCGCAGCGGCGATGGCGTTGTTCCTGCTGTCGTTGGGCGGGTTCCCACCCACCGCCGGCTTCTTCGCCAAGTTCTTCGTGTTCTCCGCGGCGATCAAGACTGGGCTGACCCCCCTGGCGATCTGGGGCATCGTCACCAGTGTCCTCGCGGTCTTCTACTACCTGCGCGTCGCGCTGCTGATGTACCAGCGTCCCGCCGCCGGCGAACGCGAATACCCGTGGTCGCGCACGTCGATCTCCGGCGGCATCGTGCTTGGCGCCACCACCGTTGGCACGCTGGTACTGGGTATCCTCGTCTTCCTCGTGTTTACAGCGGCAGCCGCCGCGCAGACCGGGCTGCTGCCGGCGCTTGCAACCAGTTCCGGTTAGCAGAGATGGATACAGACCTGCGGCGGCAGCTCAGCAAGGCGCTGGGTGGGAGCTCGGTGTCGAGCGACTCGGATGTCGTCATTCCATCGAACTCGGACGCTATCGCGGCGACGATGCGAGTGTGCGCGACGACGGGGACGCATGTGACCGTCAGCAGCCGCGCAGACGCGAGCACCGCCGCGCACGGCGGCATCGTGCTCAGCCTGAACCGTCTGCAAAGCGTGACGCTTGCGGCAGCCGCACTCACGCTGCGCGCCGAGGCGGGAGCGACGGTCGCTGCGGTGCGCAAAGAGGCCGAGCGCGCGCGGCTCGCGGTTGTTGGGCTGGGGTCCGGCGTGAAATCCGAGCACGTGGGTGGGTTGATCGCGCGCGGTGAAGTGCCACGTCGCGCCCTCTGTGGCATCGAGGCCGTGCTGTCCTCGGGGGAGCGCGTGACCCTCGGCGCCGGCGTGCTCAAGGACGTCGTGGGGTACGACCTACCGGCGCTGCTGCTGGGCAGCATGGGCAGGCTGGCGATCGTCGCGGCGGTCACATTCCGCCTGGAGCCGCAGGGCGCCCGAACACCGGTGGCGCCGGCGCCCGGGGTGCCCGAGGACGGCACGCATGCGCTCGTGGCGCGTGCGTTCGACCCGCAAGGTCTCTTGCAGCCGCCGGGATGACCGCGCGCCGCCTCGAGTTGCGCCCGCGCCTCGCGCGGTTCTGGCGCGAGTACACGAGGATGCGCACCGCGATCTTCTTCCTGATCGGCGTGGTCGCCATCGTCGCCGTTGGGTCGTTCGTGCCCCAGCAGGAGACGTCTGACCCTGCGAAGGTGCAGCTGTTCATCTCTGACCATCCCAACATCAGCGGGCTGTTCGCGCACCTTGGCCTCTCGCTGACCGATGTGTTCGTGTCGCCGGTTTTCTACGTGCTCCTGGGGAGCCTGTACATCGCGTTGCTGGCGTGCGTGCTGCGTCGCGGCAAAGCGCTGGTGACGCGGACATTTCGCCACTATCCGCGCACCCCGCAGTATTGGGGTGAATGGGGCTCGTGGCTGTTCCACACGTCATTCTTCCTGTTGCTCGTGGCCGTGGTCTGGGGCAAGTCGACTGGATACCAGGGCCTGGTCGCGGTGCCCGAGGGCAAGAGCTTCACCGAAACCCGCGCCGGCTACGACCAGCTGCAGGAAGGCATGCTCTTCGGCGGTCAGCACACCGGATTCACCATGCATCTCAACAGCTTCCAGGCCACGTACGGCGACAACGGCGCGGCCAGCGACTACGTCAGCAATGTGACGGTCCTCGACCAGGGGCATCCGGTGCTCACCAAGGCGATCCGGGTCAACGATTTCCTGAGCTACGACGGCATCAATGTGTACCAGCAGGACTACGGGTGGGCGCCGACCATCGTGGTGCGCAACCCGTCAGGCGCAGTTGTGTTCAACGGGCCCGTCGAGTTCTTCGGCAACGACAAGAGCTCGCAGACCGGTGTGCTAAAGGTGCCAGACTTCGGCTACACAGTTCCCGGATTCACGCAACGTCTGCAGCTGGGGGCGCGCCTCGCCATCCTGCCCGACGCACGGCCGATCCCCGTGGTCAACGCGGACGGATCGATCGACCCTGCGCAGACTGGCTTCGCGCCCGGGGGTCTGACTGCGCGCAATCCGGTGATTGACATGCAGCTGTTCGTCGGTGACCTCGGCCTGAACAGCGGCCAGCCACAGGACGTCAACGCGCTCACCACGAGCGCCATGCAGCCGTATTTCGCGGATGGGCATGTGGTGCCGCTGAGCCTCGGCCAGACACTGCCGCTCGATCTGCCTGGCGCGGGCGGCCAGAGCGTTCAGTTCTCGATCACCTTCCAGGCGATGCATCAGTACTCGTTGTTTCAGGTCAGCAAGGACAGCGGCGTGCTGTTGGTGTATGCGACGTTCGCATCGGTGATGGCCGGTTTGTTGATGAAGCTGTACGCCAGGCCGCTGCTCGAGCGGCGCGCCCGACGGCGGCGGCGCACACCGTTACAGCTCGACGCGCGCTGGACCGCGAGCGTGAGCGGCGAACCGCAACCACAACCGAGCGACGAAGCGGAGGAGCGCGAACCCGCCGGGGTCTAAGCGGCGTGAATCACGCGTGTGTGGCGTCAGCCAGCGGTGCTTCCCCGGCGGGTGCGACCAGGCTTTGCGGCGAGCGATACGCGAGGTTCACCAGCCGCTCGCCTTCGTAATCGAGCTCCAGCAGGCCGCCCTTGGCGCATTGCAACCGATGCAGCGCGTATGCGGATCGGCCCTCGGCCTCAACCCAGAAGGCCTGGATGGGGTCGCCGTGGCTGATGCAGACGCCACCTTCGCCGGGGTAGTCGTGCAGCAGTTGCATGAGCGGGCGGCGAACGCGCGCCGCCATGGCGGCCACGCTCTCATCCTGGGGCAGCAGGCCCGGCCACACCATGTGGATGAGCCACAGCGGGCGCCGCCATGGAACGTCGCGCGGCTTGACGCCCTGCAGGTACAGGCCGAAGCGCGCTTCGACGAGGTCCTCCGTCGGCGTGATGGGCACGCTCAGGTGCGACGCGACAATTTCCGCGGTCTGGCGCGCGCGTTCCAGGGGACTCGTGTAGATCTCGCGCAGGTTCCTGCCTTCGAGATATCGGCCGATTGCGTGCGCCTGTTCAACGCCGTTGTCGGTGAGTCCGAAGCTGGGAAGGTGCCCGTACAGCACGCCCTCCGGATTGCGGACCTCGCAGTGGCGAACCAGGTACAGGCGGGTGTGCGGTGGTTGCGTCACTGCTTCGATGCTACGGGGTGAGAGGCTTCACGCGCGCCTTTGCCGGACTACCGCCCGCCGGCGGCGTAGTTGAAGAGTGCAGCGATCTCGATCATGCTGGACGCGTGGACGCTGTCAAGCTGCGCCTTCTTGGCGGCTTCGAGGTGCTCGTAGACGGCGTGTCGGTGCCCGAGACCGCGTGGAGCTATGGGCGAGCCAAGGACCTCGTGAAGCTACTTGCACTCGCTCCTGCGCACCGCTTGTCGCGGGATCAGGTCGTGGAGTCAATGTGGCCCCAGTTGGATCCCGATGCAGGCGTATCGAACCTGCACAAGGCCGCGCACCACGCGCGCCGAGCGTTGGGAGACCCCGCCGGCGTCGTGCTGCGCGAGGGTCAGGTCCTGCTGGCGCCGGGGGCACGAGTGGAAACGGATGTCGAGCTCTTCGAGCAGACGCCTGATCCCGACCGTTACGGCGGGGAATTGCTTCCTGAGGACCGCTACGCTGAGTGGGCGGAGGAGCGCCGTGAGCGGTTGCGAGCAACGTATCTCGAAGCTCTGCGGACCGCTGGACTTTGGGATCAGCTTGCCGGCGTGGACGCGAGTGACGAGGAAGCCCAGCGTGCAGTCATGCGCGGTCGCCTCGCGGCCGGCGATCGCGCGGGGGCGCTGCGCGCGTTCGAGCGCCTCCGGTCAGCGCTGGACGAGCTCGGGCTGACCCCGGAGGTTGAGACTCTGTCGCTGCGAGCGAGGATCGCCGGCGGCGCAGCGTTTCACGAGGCGCTGGCGGCGGTGGAGGTGGCGCTCGCCGAGTCCCCTGCGCGCGAGCGCGGTCAGCTCCTCGCAACGCGAGCCGACCTGCTCATGGCGCTCGGGGACCGCGGCGCACCCGCGGCGTTCGCCGAGGCTGCGGCGGCGGCAGGCGGACGGGGTCTCGGTTTGCGGATCCGCCAGGCGTGGGCGCAGCTGGCAAATGGGGACGCGATCGCAGCGCAGGCGACATTGGCTCCGCTCTCGCCGCAGTCAGATGCGGAGCGTGCCGCGTACCTGATCGCTCGCGCAGCAGCGGCGTGGTTCGCTGGTGATGCGGAGGAGGCGGACCGTGCCGCAAGCGAGGCGCAGCGCGTTGCAGCGACCGGTGGCTTCGCGGTCGAAGCGCGTGCGGCGAAGCAGATCCAGGTGATGGTCGCGCACAGCAGAGGCGTGTGGTCTGACGTGCTGCGCGTCGACCTCGACTCATCACTTGGGTCCACGGACCTGGCCGAGATGCTGTTCGACGGGCATCTGTGTGTCGCGGAATACGCGCTGAGCAGTGGCGAACCGCATGACCGATTGCGCGCGGTCGCTGAAGACCTGCATGCACAAGCGCAGCATCTGGGAGCCCGTCGGGCACAGGTGCTCGGCGCCACGGTGCTGGGCGAAATCGCGCTCATCGCCGGGCATGCAGCCGATGCGTGCGTTCTCCTCGCCGAGGCCGTCCGCGTGAGCCGCGAAATCGGCGCAGTGACCGCTGAAGGACTCGCCAGCGTGCGCCTCGGCGAAGCCATGCGTGCGCGCGGCAACGTGCAAGAGGGCAATGCGCTGATCGCCGACGGTGTCCTCATCTCAGCATGGTCGCCGATGGTCGGCCACATCCAACCGCTCGCGCATGCAGCATTGCTGCGTGCAACCGATGAGGCGGCCCTCGCTCGCGAGCGTCTCGAGGACGCTGAAGCGGCACTGCGCGGCACCCTCGTATGCGCCTACTGCGGCACCGCATTCCAGGTCGCGGCCGCTATCGCCGCGGCGCGTGCCACGAATGCCGAAGCGGCCGCTGTGTACCTGGCCGTGGCGGAGCGCGGCGCCACGATGCGGAGTGGAGGGCCATGGCCGGCGGCGCTTGACGAAGCCCGTGGCGAGCTCGCGCTCGCTCGCGGAGCACCAGATGAGGCGCACGCCCGGCTGAATGCTGCTCGGGCCGTATATCTCGCCAGCGGCAGGCAATTCGACGCGGATCGCGTTGTGGCGCGTATCGCCTCACTCGGCTGAGCCGCAGGGCGGGAAGGTTTCGGGAAGGTTGGGTGCTTAGGGTGCCCAGCCATGAACATATCCACCCTCTCCCCCGCAGCACGCCTGGTTGCTGACGCCCAGGCGCTCGTTGAGACCCTCGACGCCGAGCAGTTCGCAGAGGAGGTGAAGCGCGACGGAGTCGTGCTTATCGATCTGCGAGAGCAGGCCGAGCGGAAGGCGCACGGCGCGATTCCCGGTGCCGTGCACATCCCGCGCGGCATGCTCGAGTTCTGCGCCGACCCTGCCCTTCCGGTGCACGCTGACGAGCTCACCGCCGACCGCCGCATCCTTCTCTACTGCGCTCGCGGCAGCCGCTCCGCTTTGGCCGCGATGACGCTCATGACGATGGGGTTCCCCTTCGTCGCTCATCTGGCCGGCGGTTTCCCGAGCTGGGTGCAGGCAGGCGGCGCCGTCGACACATCGCCGGCTGAAGCCGCTCGGTGGACGACCGTCCTCGCACGCGAGCCGGCGGGCAAGCCTGACCAGCGCGCTTAGGCCCATGAGTGAGAGGTGAGATCCATGAAGCGTCCTGGCGTTCTTCTTGCCATCAGCGTGGCCGTGGTGGTCGCGCTGATCGGTGTTGCCGCTCAGCGGGTCGCAGCAGCGCCTGCGTGGGCAATACAACCGACGCCCAATCCAGGCGCGGAGCGAGGTGACTACTTCACCGTCGACGACGTCTCGTGTACCAACGGGTCGGCATGTGCGGCAGTGGGGCAGCACGTCAGCCGGCAGGTCGGGAGGCCGTTCATCGAGCGATGGAGCGGCAGCAGCTGGGTCGCGGAGACGCTGCCGATACCGGCAGGCGACCGATCGGGCCACCTGTACGGAGTCTCGTGCCCGGCAGCGGACGCGTGCACCGCGGTTGGAATCACCAGTCTCGCCGGGTACGCGGGAAACACGACGCTCATGCTCGCCGCACACTGGGATGGGAAGCAGTGGTCGGAGCAACGGATACCGATACATCCGGGCAGCGTCAGCGACGACGCCTTCGATGTTTCGTGCGCGGCGCCGACCTCGTGCATCGCTGTGGGCTACTACTACTACGACATGGCGGGTGACTTCGCGTCGCTGGCCGAGCGGTGGAACGGGACGCGCTGGGACGTCCTGACGACGCCCAACCCTCCCGGAGGAGGGTACTTCACCTCCGTTGCGTGCACGGCGGTGGCCGCTTGCGTTGCGGTGGGCGTCTGGTTCGACGACACGGGTACGCCTGTGCCGTTCGCCGAACGCTGGGACGGGTCGAGCTGGACGATCGCACCCATGCCCGCGCCGGCCGGGGCTCATCAAACCATCGTCAACAATGTGTCCTGCTCATCAACGAGCGCCTGCACGGCGGTCGGATGGACGCTCGACGCCGGTGGCGTGTGGGCGGCTCTGGCCGAGCGTTGGGACGGCACGGCATGGGCGTTGCAATCGCCACCGGCCATCACTGGGTCTACGCTCGCGTACTTGGAAGACGTGTCCTGCCCTGACGCAAACGTGTGCGTCGCCACCGGCTTCTCAAGGGATAACGCAGGCACGGATGTGACGCTCGTCGAGCGATGGGACGGCACTGCCTGGACGGTGCAGAGCTCGCCCAATCCGATTGCGGGCGGTTCGAGTCATCTCGACGCCGTCGACTGTGTCGCCATCGACGTCTGTGTCGCGGCGGGCGACTTCCACAACCTCGCAGGTCCGAGGCACACGCTGGTGGAGATGTACGGATGAAGAAGCCTGCAACGATGAGCAGAGTCTCGGCTTTCGCCGCGGTGACCGCTGTGGTGGCGCTTGCCGCCGGAGCGGTACAAGCAGCGCCGACAGTGGCTGCTACGCTGCGGCCGCCCAAACCGGTCCATCACACGAGCTATATGCCGGGCGTGGTCGGAGCCGCTCGTCCGGTGCCTTCGAGCAGCAGCCAGCATCATGGCGGGCCCGGGAAGTCAGGCAGTGGTAGCACGCTCGACTATCTTGGCGGCCCTGTCATGCCCGCGAACACGAACTACGCCGTGTACTGGCAACCCTCAGGCGCTCCCGCATACCCGGCCGACTATGAGGCTGGCCTGAATCAGTACTTCATCGATATCGCTCACGACAGCGGGCGGGCCACCAATGTGGATTCGGTGAGTACCCAGTACAACGACGCTTTCGGCAACGTGGCGAATTACACGTCCGCATTCGGCGGCGCGCTGCAGGACACGGACGCTTATCCTCCGGACATCTGCCTCAATGCGCCGATCTGCATCACAGACAGTCAGCTGACGGCTGAGCTCTCGGACTTCATCGATGCGAATCACCTGCCCCGCGATCTGGCGCACGAGTACTTCCTCTTCACGCCGCCGGGAGTCGAGGTCTGTCAGGATGACGCCGGTACCGGGTGCTCGGTCAACGCGTTCCCGAACCCCGCGTTCTGCGCGTACCACGGGTTCAGCCTCAGCCAACCGACCTTCATCTACTCTGTCGATCCATATGTGGTGGGAAACCCCCGCTGCGAGGACGGCAACCATCCCAACGGCAGAACCTCCGATGGGGAGCTCCAGGGCGGCGTCACACACGAGCACAACGAGTCGATCACCGACCCGACCGTGACTGCGTGGACTGACTACGTCAACGGGTTGGTAACCGGTTATGAGCTCGGCGACAAATGCGAATGGGGACCGATCACGGGTGCCCCGCTCGGCACAGCGCCGAACGGCTCGCCCTACAACCAGGTCATCAACGGACACCTGTACTGGTACCAAGAGGAGTGGAGCAACCGCGATCAGCAGTGCATGCAGCGCCTCTCGCCAAGAGATGGACGCGCCACAGCGCAGTTCGAGAGCCGGCCGCAAGGGGGCAGCATCATGACCTTCGATGCGACGCAGTCGACCGCACCCCGTGGTGGTGTCGCCTATTACTCGTGGCAGTTCAACGACAACTACAACCGTGCGTACTCACAGTTGCGGACGACAAACCCGAGCGTCTTCCATACCTTCCCCGGCAGCGGCCTCTTCGTGGTCGCCCTGACCGTGGTCGGACGGGATGGCACGAGCATCGGAACCGCACGCGTCATCGCGACAGGTCAGCCTGGTCCGGATCCTGTGATCACCGTGACTACCGCATCGCCTCGCGTGGGGCAGCCCGTCTCGTTCGACGAGAGTGCATCGACGGATGACGCCGGCAGCATCGTGTTCGCGGTCTGGAATTTTGGCGATCAGTCCGCGGAAGCAGTCGGCGGCTCGTTGAACCACACGTTCACAGCTGCAGGGACCTATTGGGTCACGCTGACCGTTCGCGACAGCACGGGTCAGTGGGCTTCCATCACCAAGGCGGTCGCGGTGACTGCGCACTGAGGCGTCCGGAGCGCCGAAAGCGCCCCCGGAAGGAATCGAACCCTCGACCAACCGCTTAGAAGGCGGCTGCTCTATCCGCTGAGCTACGGGGGCGTGGCCTGAGTGTATCCAGGGATCTCGCTCAACAGAGCCTCTGAGCGCGGGCCATATAATCGGATGACCGCTTCACGCGGTACGTGGTGGCCATAGCTCAGCTGGTTAGAGTGCCAGGTTGTGGCCCTGGAGGTCGCGGGTTCGAATCCCGCTGGCCACCCCAACCCGTGCTTCGATCGGCCGATCAGCGCCATAAGGTGTTCGCCAACTCTCGCTCACAATACGAGGCGCGAATGGCGATAGCACCGAATGCTGCCAACAGCGCTGGCTCCGCTGCTAGGAAGACATGTCCTCAATGCGGTCGCGAATTGTCGGTCGATCCCAGGTTCGTCACGTGGTGCGCAGCTTGCGAGTGGAACGTGGATCCGACACCTCCCAAGACGCTGACAAAGAAGCAGGCACAGCGCGTTCGACGGGCCAAGAGCCAGGGTGAGCGCCTATTTGAGTTGATGCAGGCGCGTTCGCCTGAGCGCCCTCACATGGATCCGGCACGGATCCTCTCAGTTGCATTGGCCGTCCTGATCCAGCTACCCACGATAGCGATCGCTGTTCTCGGACTTTACGTTCTCGTGAGTTCATTTCCACACGCGAGTGGGTTTGTCATTGGGCTGCCACTCCTATTCGTTGCGGCGCTGTTGATCCCGCACTTCGGCAAGCTAGACAAGCGTGACGTCAAGCTCTCGCGGCGTGAGGCTCCCGTGCTCTACGGAGTTGTTGATCGAATCGCGATCAGCGTCGGGGCAAAGCCGGTCGATCTTATCGCTCTCGATCCTCGTTTCAACGCATCGCACGCCATGATTGGCTTGCGGCGACGCCGCGTACTATGGTTGGGCCTGGCGCTGTGGAATGTTCTCGATGGGCGGGAGCGCGTGGCGTTGCTGGGTCACGAATTGGGGCACCAGGTTAACGGTGACCTTTCACGAGGCGTACTAGTCGGCACCGCGCTCCGTACGCTGGCGAGTTGGTATCAACTTCTTTGGCCGGGGCGCCAACGTCGCTCCCGCTCCCGTACATTCGGTTTTGTGGACCTCGCCGAGATGAGTGCCCGTGGCTTCTTCTGGCTGTTCCGGGTCGTTGTTGGCGCGCTGTATCGATTGGAACGACAACTTCTATACCGCTCCGGACAACGCGCCGAGTATCTGGCGGATGCGCTTAGTGCTCGCCTAGCGGGCCGTGAGAGCGCGATCGGCGTGCTGGACGCCCTTTATCTGGCGGATACCGGAACAAAAGCGCTTGTCTACGCCGCCAGGCGCAGCGAGCCAGATGTCTGGGAGGCAGAACGAAGGTTTCTCAGGGACCTGCCAGAACAAGAACGAGAGCGGCTAAGACGGGCACAGGCACGCCAGGGCCATGCTGTCGACTCCAGCCATCCTCCGACGAACCTTCGCATCCAATTCCTTCGGGCGCTCCCGCTCACTGGGGATCCAGTGGTGGTATCAGAAGCCGAGTGGGAAGCGATTGCGGCGGAGATGAAGCCAGGCTATGACCGCTTTGATCGCATGCTGCGCGAACGCTGAGTACGAGGGCGACTAGGCTCGCGGGTCCAGAGCCCAGTAGTTCCTTACTCGTACTTCTC
>DATMRA010000245.1:0-8570 GCA_035566535.1 Candidatus Acidiferrales bacterium
GGAGGCATCGGCTGTCTCGGCTGGATCGCGCTGGCGGTGGTCATCGGACTCGCCTTCGCCTACTGGTACATCACGCTGCCCGTGCTCGCCCTGACCGCGCTCGCCGTCGGAATTACGGTGCACCGCTATCACATTCGCCAACGGGGCGCCGCTTCACCGGCGACCGCAGGCGAAAGTGCCCAACCTCCGGTCTAAGCGCCTACGCCTCGTCCTTTCCTGCTTCCTCCTGAGCGCGGCGGGAAATCTCGTCAACCACCGTCGCGTCGGCCAGCGTGGTCGTATCGCCGAGCGGACGGTTCTCCGCAACATCGCGGAGAAGCCGGCGCATGATCTTGCCGGAACGTGTCTTGGGCAGCTCCGGCGTGAAGACGATGTTCGCCGGTGAAGCGATCTTGCCGATCTTCATCGCCACGTGCGCGCGCAGCTCCTTGGCCATCTCAGGCGAGCCCGGGTCGCCACCCTTCAACGTGACGAAGGCAACGATCGCCTGACCGGTCTGATCATCCTTGCGACCGCACACCGCTGCTTCCGCGACCTTCGGATGGTCGACAAGCGCGCTCTCGACCTCGATTGTCGAGATGCGGTGCGCTGACACATTCATGACATCGTCGACGCGTCCCAGCAGCCAGAAGTCGCCGTCCTCATCGATGCGCGCGCCGTCACCCACGAAGTACACGTCTTTGTACTTGCTCCAGTAGGTCTGAACGTATCGCTCGTGGTCGCGATGGATCCCGCGCAGCATCGCCGGCCACGGCTTGCGCAGCACGAGGTAGCCGCCCCCGCCGGGACCGACCTCGTTTCCCGCTTCGTCGTACACCGCAGCGTCGACGCCGGGAAACGGTTTGGTCGCCGAACCTGGCTTCAACGTAGTGATGCCAGGGAGCGGCGTGATCAGGATCATGCCGGTCTCGGTCTGCCACCAGGTGTCGACAACCGGTGTCCGTCCGCCGCCGATGTTGTCGCGATACCAGACCCACGCTTCCGGATTGATCGGCTCGCCGACCGTCCCCAGCAGGCGCAATGAGCTGAGATCGTGCTGCTGCGCGTACTCAGGCCCCCACTTCATGTGGGTCCGGATGGCAGTGGGCGCCGTGTAAAGAATGTCGACCTTGTAGCGCTCGATGATGCTCCACCAGCGATCCTTGTCCGGGAAGTCGGGCGTCCCTTCGTAGATGACGCTGCTGGTGCCATTGCACAGGGGCCCGAAGACGATGTAGCTGTGGCCTGTGACCCACCCGATATCGGCTGCGCACCAGTACACGGATTCGGGTTTCACGTCGAAGATGTAGTGGTGGGTGGTCGATACGCCGACGAGGTAGCCGGCGGTGGTGTGCACGATGCCCTTTGGCTTGGCGGTGGTCCCGCTGGTGTACAGGAGGTAGAGGAGGTCCTCGGAGTCCATCTGCTCAGGTGGACACGACCCCGGTTCGCTAGACGCGTCGCGGGCGGCGTCGTGCAGCCAGACATCACGACCCGCCTGCATCGCGATGTCACCACCGGTTCGGCGTACGACCAGGCACCGCTTCACGTCGGGCGCCAGCTCCATCGCGGCGTCGCAGTTGGCTTTGAGCGGGACCCGTGAGCCGCGCCGCCAGCCCTCGTCCTGCGTGATCAGCAGCTCGCATCCCATGTCGTTGAGGCGGCCCGACACCGCCTCCGCGCTGAAGCCGCCGAAGACCACTGTGAACGGCGCGCCGATGCGCGCGCACGCGAGCATCGCAACCGGGAGCTCGGGGATCATCCCCATGTAGATGCCCACCGGCGTGCCCTTGCGGATGCCAAGGCCTTTCAGCACATTGGCGAAACGAACCACTTCACCTTGCAGCTCTGCGAAGGTGATCGCGCGCCGGTCGTTCTCGGGCTCACCCTCCCAGTAGTACGCGACCTTGTCGCCGCGCCCCTGCTCGACGTGGCGGTCGACGCAGTTGTACGAGGCGTTGAGCTTGCCGCCGAGAAACCACTTGGCGTACGGCGGCTTCCACTCGAGAGTTGTCTCGAAGGGTGTGTACCAGCTGATTCGTTGCCGGGCCTCGCCCGCCCAAAAACCCTCCAGGTCTTTGCCACGCTCGTAGATCTCGGGCTGGGCATTCGCCTGGGCGGCGAACTCGGGAGGCGGCGGATAACGCCGCTGTTCGAGGAACAGCGTATCGATGTTCTGCGCGGTCACATCAGTCGTCATGTCCAATCCTCCCGAGCCGCGACGCCCGCGAACTCTAGTGTCTTGCTATGCCCAGAACGGCTTCCCAACGGGGACGACGATCCGCTTCGCCATTCCGTTGACGACACCCGCCGAAGATGCGTACCAGGCCACCAGTGCGGTGACCAGGCCGGCGAGGCCGCCGAGATTGATGAGATTGAAATCGGTGCCGGTCGGGTGCGAGAAGAACCCGATGAACAGCAGGATCTCGGTCACCTCGAGGGTGAGGAACACCATGAAAACCGCCACGCTCACCCGGCTACTCCAGAGCAGCATGTACGTGTTGAAGATGGCGAACGCGAGCAGGAACCAGCCGAGGTTGTCCAGAACGTCGGTGGCAACCTTAACGTGGCCGGCCTGCGTCACGATGATGAATCCCAAGGAGAGCCAGAACGCACCGTACGTCGAGAAGGCGGTGGCTCCGAATACGTTGCGGTTCTTGAACTCCCACATGCCCGCGGCGAACTGTGCGAGCCCTCCATAGAAGAAGGCTGGGCCGATCCAGGCGATGTCGCTGCCACCGTGCGGCGCCCACCCAGCGTTGGCCGCGCTGAGGAGGAACGTTGTCAGGGCGAATGCCCCCAGCCCCAGGGGCGCCGGGTCTGCTATGGCACTCGCCGCCGCCGGCGGCGCAGCTGTTGTGTCGTCAGGCATTTCAGGTCTCCCATGCTTTGTGGCCGTGCGTCACCGACCCGCCGGCGGCACACGAAACGGCGTGAGCACCGGTGCAGCGTGGGGGCGGTCGAACCCTTTGTAAGACCTGCATGTCGGGGTTGGACCCATGATGCTCCCCCGGTACGGGGGTTGTGTTGCGCCTAGTCGGGGATCAGCTCTGCGGGATGCTGAAAGCGGCGGCGCGGCTGGACCAGTGATGCCACCACGAGAAACGCGAAAGCGGCGGCCGCCACGATAAGGACGGTCGCCTGCCATCCGAGCGGCTGTACGAGAACAGCCGCGGCCACCGCGCCGATCAACATGCCGATGTACATGCCGGAACGGACCACCGCGTTGACGCGGCCGAGCAACTCCGTCGGCACGCGCTGCTGAAGGCCGATGGAGCCACGAACCTGGTACAGCACGCCTCCGAGGGAACTGAGAAACAGGAGCACGCCCGCCAGCACGAGATTCGGGGCGAAGACGAACACGGCCACTGGACCGAGCTCGATGAAGGTCGCGAACACGATGGCGCGGCGTCCTATCCGCGACGGCGTGGGACGGAGAAAGGAGAGTCCGCCGACGATCCCCCCCGCCCCGACCGCCGCGTAGAGCCAGCCGACATCGGTGTCATGCCCGAACCTCTGCGACGCCGCAACCACCAGCACCGCCTGCAGCGCCGTTATCACGGCTGGATTACCAAGGCTGGCCGCGGCGAAGGACCGCAGCATGCCGTCACGCATGACCACTGGAAGCCCGATTGAAACGCCGCGACGCGACGAGCCCGGTACAGGGGCAACGCGGGTGCGCAGCGTGATTAGGATCAGTGCGGCCACCAGGAACGTGGCTGCGTCGACAGCGATCAACAGCTCAGGCGCGACGCGGGGGAGCAGGAGCGCGCCGATTGCGGGACTGACCAGGATGCTGGACGAGAAGAGGGTGCTGTAGATGCCGTTGACCCGCCCGAGTTGGCGCTCGGAAGTCACCTGCGGAATCAACGCGCCATAGGCCGGCTGGGCCAGCGAATTCAGAAACTGCGCACACGCGACCGCGACATAGATCGCCCAGACCACTCGTGAATGCGCGAACACCACGATCAGGCCTGTGAAGGCAGCTTGCAGCAAGGAGCACGCCGCCGCGATGCGGGCGGCACCGAAGCGATCCGCCAGCGCGCCGCCCGGCGCCGGACCGAAGACGCGAGGCGCCACCCTCGCCACGATGTAGAGAGCCGGTGCCGTCGCTGACCCCGTCGTCCGATAGAGGAGTACGACCAGGGCGACCGTGGTCAGCCAGTCGCCATAGAACGATATGCCGACGGCGACCAGGAATCGGGCCGCCTGGCTTCGTGGCGCCGGCGTCATTGGACGTGCAACCACGACTCCCCGCGAGGTCGACACCATAATTTCCCTGCGGAGTCTATCCGCGACCGGGCAAGCGCGCCCGACCTCTGGGATTACTGGCGTCAATCCCCCCAAGGTGAATGTGACCGCGAGTGTTGCAAACTCGCGACCACATCACCCGATGTTTCGTTACATCCCCCGTCTAAGTTGACTGAGGGATGCCGGGGCCTCAGCCCCAGCTGTTGCTATCGCCCCAGCTAGCCATCACAGGTCCTCCTGCTAAAGCCAATCCGGCAGCTTCAGACCCCGCCGGGTGGCCGTCCGTAGGTTACGTCTTAAGACTATGGACGGGGGACCTGCTTCTTGCTGGGCCGATTCAATCGCGTGCTCACAATTCTTTACCAGACTTCGACATTTACTGCGTCTGGTAGCGCGGCGCGATCAGTAACTTCGCAACGAGCGAAGCGTATGGAACAGCGACCGGTGAGTGCCGCTGCGTTGTTGTGGCCGCCGACGATTCTGTCACGGTTGCCGTTCCATAGTAAAGCGAGCCGATAGGATCAAACACGTGGCGCAGGATGTAGCACCAGTTGCTGCGGGGGTTTCCCGCCTCTCCGGCCTGGCCGGTGGCGTGAGCTCGCTTCGACGCATCCGGATAATGCCCCCCGCCGCGTCGCTGGGACCGGTGCGATACACGCCGCTCCTGGTGGGATACGTCGCTGTTGTGACAGCCGTCGCACTCGCGCTGGCCACGCTGCTGGTGCGCCGGCCAACCGACGTTGCCACGCTGGTCTCTGGGGGTACCGCCATCTTTCTGATGGCACGGTTCGCGGTCCGGGCCCTCCCGGTGCAGACGACATTCTCTCCTGGGGTGTTTCTCCACCTCGGACTGTCTCTCGTCCTTGGACCAGTGGGAGCTGTGACGGCAGCTGCAGCTGAGGCCGCGGGAGTCGGGCTTCGGACCAGAAACGGCTGGTTTCGGATCGCATTCAACTTCTCGTCCATCGCGTTGGCGGACCTTGCCGCGATTGGAGTGTTTTCGGGTCTGCAGACCCTCTTGGGCGGCGGAACCGTCGCGCAGGTCGCAGCTGGATTGGCAGCTGGAATTTGCCAACACTTGGTGAACAATCTTCTGCTCGACACAGTCATCAAGATTGCCAACCCTTCGGTCGGTCTTCTTGCGCTGGTCCGCAACGCGGCTTCGCTGCTGCCCTACAGCGTTGGGTACGGCATTGCCGCATTCACCTTTGTTGTCATGCACCAGCAGGCGGGCGCCATCGGTTTCATCGGGCTGATCGTCCCAGTGATTCTGCTGCAGGGCTTCCTCATCGTCTTCTCCCGGCGTGTGCACACGTACGAGGTACAGCGCGCTGCGCATCAGAAAGAGCGAGAAGAACTGCTCCAGAAGGCGGTGGACGCGTCAGAGTCTGAGCGCCGGCGCATCGCGCGGGACCTGCACGACGGCGTCGTGCAGAATCTGGCCGGTATGGCCTTTTCGCTGATGGCAACCGCTACCAAGATGAAGCACGAGACGGGCGGCGACGGCGAGACCGACCTGATCGGCGTCCTGGAGCGATCCGCCGAGGAGACGCGCCTCGCGATGAAGGAGCTGCGCACGCTGATCATCGAGATCGCGCCACCGACGCTGCGTCGCGAGGGCCTGCACGCAGCTTTGCTTGAGATACTGCAAACGCTCAAGAGCGCGGGAACCAAGACCCGCCTGGAGCTGCCGAGCAACATGCGCTTGCGCCCGGACCGCGCCAGCCTCATCTTTCGCGTCGCGCAGGAGGTCCTGCGCAACGTTTCCGCACATGCAGAGGCGAAGCACGTGAGCGTCATCCTCAAGGAAGACGGCGGAAACGCCGTACTCCGCATTGTCGACGACGGCAAAGGGTTCTCCGCCGACGATGTGAATCGGCGTCGCGCCGAGGGCCATGTCGGGACGAGCGCCATTGTCGAGCTGGCGGAGGAGGTGGGCGGCTCGCTCGAGATCGACTCTGCACGGGGCAAAGGAACTCGCGTCACGCTGGTTGTCCCGACCGAATAGTAGATTAGCGGGAGCGAATGACAGAGGCGCGCGCGCGAATCCTGGTAGTCGACGACCATCCCGTGGTGCGTAAGGGCCTTTCCACGTTCCTTTCCAACGAACCGGACCTCGAGGTTGTGGGTACGGCGGCGAGTGGGGAGGAGGCAATCGCAATGATCGGCGAGACTCAACCGGATCTCGTGCTGATGGATCTCTCGATGCCGGGTATGGGCGGCATCGAAGCCACACGGCGCCTCGTGGAAACGGATCCTTCAATTCGCGTGGTGATGCTCACATCGTTTGGCGGCCACGAACGCATGGTGGAGGCGCTGAAGTCCGGCGCGGTGGGATACGTGGTGAAGGACACCGCTCCTGCAGAGATGTTGCGCGCGCTGCGAAGCGTCATCCAGGGCGGGACAGAAGCGCATATGGACGACGACTAGGGCGACTGCGAGGAGTCCTCAACCGCCGCCCACCCGTCACAATGGAAGGTGATGACCGAGACTGCGTCTGCTCCGCGATCCACCATCAGCGACCGTAAATTCGACGCGGCCATCTTCGATCTCGGCGGCGTGATGACCGAGCCGCTGTTTCGCGATCGCCACGATGTCGATCCGGCGTACCTGAATCTTGTTGGCTTCTTCCTCAACGATTTCCGCGATCACTACCATTTGCCAACCGGTGCACACGATCTGCACCTGCTGGAGACCGGAAAGATCTCGGATGACGAGTTCTTCGATCGCATGTGCAAGCGCTACGCCGAGGCCGGCAACGATCCCGTCGATGCGCGCGTGGCACAGAAGGTGATCTTTGGTCGCGGCATGGTGGCGAGCAGCGCCATGGCCGACGCGGTGCGCCAGGTCAAAGCTGCTGGATACCGCACCGCACTACTCACGAACATCTCTCGCGATGGCGACAAGATGTGGCGCGGCCTCATTCCGGTGGACGAGCTCTTCGACGTCGTCGTGGACTCATCGCGCGTCGGCCTGCGCAAGCCCGATCCGCGCATCTACCAGCTCACATGCGACCGGCTTCAGGTACAACCCGAACGCTGTCTGTTTGTCGACGACCTGGCATGCAATGTCGAGGCCGCAGCGAAGCTCGGCATGCATGTGATCCAGTGCCTCGACCCCGTCAGCGTCGCCGACGATGTCGTCCGCCTGCTGCTGGGCCATCCTGCGGCCGAGGAAGTGTGATCGAGGCGGCCGGCGCCACCGACCGTGGCACGGTGCGAACGGAGAATCAGGACGCGTGGGAGGTGATCAGCCTTCCCGGCGGCGACACGGCGCTCATCCTCGCCGATGGTATGGGCGGTCATGCCGGGGGGAGGGAGTCGGCGGATGCGGCCGTTGCCGCGGCCGCTGCTTCGCTTGCTGAAGGCGGCACCACCGCCTCACCCGAGCAGGCCATCGCGGCAGCAGCCGCCGGCGCGAACGTGGCCGTGGCCCTAGTCCGCGACGAAATCGGAGGCAATCCCGGCACGACGTTGGTGCTAGCCCTGGTGTCGCCGTCGGGGAGCGCAACCGTAGGAAACATCGGCGACAGCCGCGCCTACGTCGTTCATCGCGGCAGCGCCGAGCCCGTCACGCAAGACCACTCGTGGGTGGGAGACCAGGTACGAGAGGGCTTGCTCGACGCCAACGACGCGCGCCACCACCCGCGGCGCAACATCATCACGCGCGCTGTGATGGGCGACCCGGTGGAGGCAGATGTGTTCAGCGTCAACCTCGGACCCGAGGACGCACTGCTCCTGGTGTCCGACGGCGTCTGGGAACCGTTGACCGACGAGATCATCGCCGAGCTGCTCACCGACGCCGGTCCGCTGCCGGCTGCACTCGATCGCATGTGCCATGCCGCACTCGACGCTGGCGGCAAGGACAACGTCACAGCCGTCGCCGCACGCCTCCAGCCCTAAGAACCTGGTCTAGGATGGGATGGACACAATGCGGCGGGTGACCACTCGGGTGGTAGCGAGCGACGACACCGGTTGTTTCGGTTGCCGCTGCGCGAACGCCTGTCGGCGTCCGCTGCCGCTCGCGTCGGCCGCGGGGACAACCGCGGCCTCCTAACGCCCTCCACAACCCGTGCCGTCGCTCGCCGTACCCGGAAGTACTCGCCGCGAACATGTGTCCCTCCCGTCCCAGAGCAGTGCCAGGTTGCTAGGGTCTGGATTCGCTATGGCAAAGGCTTATGCGCAACTCGCAGCTGTCCTCTTCCTCATCGTCGGCTTCGCTGGTTTCTTCACCGGCGACGCCGGGAATGTCGCGGGCGGCCAGGCGAGCGGCAACTTCGATGGCGTCGCGCTGCACCTGACCTATCTGCAGGACGTCGTACACCTGGCGATTGCTGCTGC
>DATMRA010000246.1:0-2531 GCA_035566535.1 Candidatus Acidiferrales bacterium
GCAGCAAGCAGCGCCACCGGCACTAGCGGGACTGTCCGCTGCACACGAGCGTCCTGCAGCACGCTTGCCGGCAGCGAAAGCCCCGCCAGCTTGAGCGCGTAGCAGGCTGCGCAGGCGACCAACACACCGGCCCACATCATCCGCGTGACCTCGCTATTCCGTAAATCGCGACGAGCACCGCGACGATTAGCAGCGGGACGCCGGCGGGCAAGAACGGCAGGCAGACGAGCGCAACGACTCCGGCGCTGAGCGCGATCGCGAGCGGCTCTCGCGCTCGCAGGCGTGGCGCAAGAAGAGCGAGGAATGCCGCCGGTGGCGCGGCATCGAAACCCAGCACCTTGGGATCCGGAAGCGCGTGGGTCGCCAGCGCCCCGATGAGCGTGCCGAGGTTCCAGAGCGTGAACACCGCCAGGCCCGTGGCCCAGAAGGCAAGCCTGCTCTCGGGAATCGATTCGCGCGCGATCGCCATCGCCGTCGTCTCGTCGATCACGAAATGCGCCGCGGCGGCACGCTTCCAACCCGCCCGATCCAGGATCGACGAGAGTCTCATTCCATAGAGCGCATTGCGCGAGCCGAGCAGCGCAGCCGTCGCCGCCCCCGCCCACACGGTGCCGCCCGCCCCGACCACGCCGACGAGCGCGAACTGCGATGCGCCCGTGAACATGAGTACTGACAGCGCGCAGGTCTGCAGGAGCGAGAGTCCGGCCGCGGTCGAGATCGCGCCGAACGAGAGGGCGTAGGCGCCGGTCGCGATCCCGATCCCCACCGCGTCGCGGATCACGGCACGGCGGGTGGTCGAATCCACTCGCAGAAGTTAAACGGTTAGTGGATCGCGGCTCCCGAGGGAGACAGCACCCACCACAGCGCGCCGAAGCTGTTGACGCCCTGCCCGGTCGTGTCGCCGGGCGACTTGTCCTGGACGAAGTAGTAGAGAGGATGCCCGGCGTACGTCACCTCGATCGTACCGTCGGTTCGAGTCGTGGTTCCCAGGAGCGATGCGGTCGCGCCTGTGCCGGCCTGGGGAGCGCCGGTGGTGAGGACGGGCGGCCAGACTGTGGCGCATGCCGTGTTGCAGGTGGAGCTCGTGCCCGTATCGGCCACGAACAGGTAGACCGTTATTCCTTTCCCGTCGACCAGGATCTGGCCCAGCTTGGACGTCGCGACCGCGATCGTGGCGTTGGTCCCCGCGGGACTTGCGGCTGGGCTCGGCGACGGACTTGCCGCAGCCGTCGATGGCGTGCTGCCGCCGCATGCTGCACCGAACAGTGCCGCCGCGGCTGCGGCTGCAGTCAACAGAACCCTCGATCGCATGCATCCGGATACCAGGCCGGGTTACGTCTAAACGGCCTACTCCGGCGTCACGTATGCGGCCGTGATCCCTCCATCGACCACGAACGTCGACCCGTTGACGTAGCTCGAGTCGTCGCTCGCGAGGAACAGGGCGGCGCTGGCGATCTCCTTCGCTTTCGCCAGCCGGCCCATCGGAATGTGCACGCGGCGCCGCTCGTACGCGCCGGGAGTCTCGGAGAAGAGCCGCATCAGGAGCGGCGTCTCGACGGGGCCTGGGCACAGCGCGTTGACGCGCACGCCCTGCCGGGCGAACTGCACGGCGAGCTCGCGGCTCATCGAGAGCACCGCGCCCTTGGAGGCGGTGTAGGCGATCTGCGAGGTGGCCGCACCCATCAGGGCGACGAACGAGGCGACGTTGATGACCGAGCCGCCACCCGCCTTCAGGAGGTGCGGAATGCCGTACTTGCAGCAGAAGAACACGCCCCTGGCGTTGACCGCCTGCACGCGGTCCCAGGCCTCCGGCTCGGTGGTGAGGATCGAGTCGTCGTCCGCCGGCATAATGCCGGCGTTGTTGTAGAGCACGTCGACCTTCCCATACCGTTTCGCCGCGGCCTCGTACATCGCCTCCACGCTCTTGGGGTCGCTCACGTCCGCCTGGAAGAAGAAGGCCTCCCTGCATTCCGAAGCCGTCTTCTCGCCCGCCTCCTTCCCGACATCCGCGACGCAAACGCGCGCTCCTTCCGAGGAGAAGAGCAGCGCCGCCTCCCGCCCGATCCCGCCGGCCGCACCCGTGATCACGGCGACCTTGCCGTCAAGTCTCCCCATCCGTTCTCCCCTTATCCGCGCTCGTAGAGCCGCGCGCGTTCGTAATCGGTGACGACCTTGTCGAAGAGCGCCTGCTCTGTGCGCGCGTAGTTCAGGTAGTGGTCGATGACATCGTCACCGAAAGCCTTCCTGGCCATCTCTCCGCGCTCGAGCTCCGCGATTGCGTCGCGCATCGAGTGCGGGAATCGCTGGACGTCGGATTCGTACGCGTTGCCCTTGAACTCCGGCGGCAGCACCAGCTTGTTCTCGATCCCGTGCAGGCCCGCCGCCAACAACGCAGCGAACGCGAGGTACGGGTTGGCGTCGGCGCCCGGAATGCGCGACTCGGCGCGCAGGTGCTGCCCATGGCCGACGATGCGGAAGCCGCACGTGCGGTTGTCGTGGCCCCACGCCAGGGTCGTGGGGGCCCAGCTGCC
>DATMRA010000247.1:0-4067 GCA_035566535.1 Candidatus Acidiferrales bacterium
TGCCACCGCGCCGCTCCCAGATGGCGAAACCGATCAGCTTCAAGCCGTCGAGTTCGCCGTCGATGAAATGCAGCTCGGCATCCGCGAGTTTGCCGGGCGGGTTGCCGCGATCGTTCGGCGTGATTTTGACGACGATGTTCATAACGTGACCTCCTGAAAAGCTCGCCGGAATGGCGAGCGGTGAACGCCCGTGAGTCGTTCCAATCAGTCATGCGTTGACCTCGCTGGCGCTGGGCGCCTGCAGGCGGAGCCACAGCCAGTGCTGAAGGGTGTTGAGACTGACGAGCACTGGATCTGCCGGTGCGAAGAGGCAGTGCTCCCCCCGATATCTGGCTCGGTGCCAGGCGAGTTCCCTCAGATCGATCAGCACGAGCCGCGCGCGCGCTTTGCCGCCGACGCGCTCGTGCACGATCGGGTCGGCCGCGAAACCAGACAGGTCCGTGAGCGTCGACGCATAGAGCGTCATCGTTGACGGGCCGTCGAGTTCCGGACCAGCGGTGGTGACGTAGGCGTAATAGATGCGGAGTTGTCCGCCGATCGTCACCGTGATGTTGGGTGTGGGTGAGATGTCGCGCATCGTTCTCTCCTTTCTCGAACGTCCTTCGTGCCTGCCGGCCATCACGTAAGAGCCCTCCCTCGGCTCGACCGAGAGCCTGTCAAGGCCGTGAGCCCCGCATGGGGTTGGAGCGAAGCGGAAAGCCTTGACAGGGTCGAAGCGAGCCGGAGAATCGCCGTCGTGATGGCCGGGGCGGCGTCGCGTGGGTCGGTTCGTTCAGCGCGTGCGTCGTCAGCGACACGCCGAGACGCTTGGCAATCCTGGCGAGACCGTCCCGTCGCCAGCTATGGCGAAGCGCGATCGCGATCGCGACGACTTGTGGCCACCGCCGCCGCGGTACGCGATCGAGATTGCCCACCAGCTCTGTGAAGAGGTCGTCGGGGTACAGTTCCTCGACGAGCAACTTCAGGAGCGCCCGAGAGCCGTGGAGCTTCGCCGTGCGTGCGGCAAACAGCCGCATGGCACGGGGGCGCACCTGCTCCCGCCATCGCTCCGCATCGAGTTGCTGTTTCGCCCGTGCGGCGTCTTCGAGTTGACGGTCGATGTCCGTGACTGAGTGACAGAGCTCGCGCATGGATACACCTCCAGGAGCCGGACACGCACCGTGGTGCGTGCCGGCTGTTGGCGGAGGGCCCTGGCCGCCCGCGTTTTTAGATGGGTGAGTGAAAAGCCGTGCGGGGACGTACCCGCACGGCAACCTGGGTCAGCAGACCGAGGTGAGGAGGCGGCTCGCGGCGCGATCGACGGCGAATCGTCCGTCTTGCCAGGGCGTGTGCTGACTCAATCGCGTGAGCCCTTGCACGTACCCCCACACCGAACGGGGATTCGTCTCGAACTGCTCCGCCAACGTGTACGCCTCAGCGGCATGCTTCTGCGACAGATCCAGTCGCTGCACAGCCGCGTCGAGAACCGCCTCGCGCGTGGGACCGAGCTCCTGGGTGACAGCCCGCAGGATGACGGTGCGGTCGAGAGCGGGATCGGCATCGAGACCGGCGCGGATGTGATCGAGCGACGTCGTCCACGCCTCTTGAATCGATGCCCCCACGTGCCGGCGCCGGAAGCCAGCCACGTGTTGAAATCCCCAGATGATGTGATTGCCGCACACGGCGCGGAACAAAAACACATCCAGGGTCAGGGCGGCGGCACCGACGTCGCTGTTCCGGAGAATGAACCCGCGGAACAGGCCGGCGTTGCTGCGGTCCGTGGGGTCGTCGAGATCGCGGTTGCCGTCCACGAGGAACAGAAACATATCTCGGTCTCCCAGGTAGGCGCCGGACGGAACCCGTTCAGCACCAAACGCGCCGTCCTTATAGCCGAGCGGTAAGTGCCAGGCCGGGTGCTGGACCATCAGGTCGAGCACGCGGGTGGCCAGCTCGTCGTGGTGAACGCGTGCATACCGCGATGACGTGATCGCGTGCACGGTCCACGGTGCGGTACGGTCGACGAACAGCTGCTGCTGGTCTCGCCGTTGCCGCCGCAGCCCGTGGTTGATCGCCGACGAGGCGATCGCCGCGGGCAGCGTCCGGAGATACTTCGGGGGCGCGCCGGCAATCGTGGCGAGCTGCTCGAAGCTCCAGTGGGTCATGGCTGCGGAGCGACCCGACGCCTCGTGTAGCGCGAGGGCGTCGGTCGCCACCGCTTCTGTCCTGAGATCGACGGTGGCGATGTCGCGCTCTTCGGTACGGGTGCGGCGTGCGCGAGCCGTATCCCAGAGCGCTTCAACGCTGGCGAATCGCTCATCCGGTGGGCGCCTGGCCCATTCACGATGAGCGGTGTACGCGGTGACGGCGGACACACCAATGTCGGTCATAGCGATGCTCCTGTTCTGCGTGCCCCGGGGCAACGAGTTGAGCGATTCCACGCCGGCCCGAGTCGGCGTGGAGGCGTAGCCAGGACGGCTACTGACGGAAGGTCACAGGCACGATCGGAGCATCACTTCATCCGGTTCTCCTCTTCGTCTGCCAGTCTCCTCGTGCCCGCATCGCCGATCCCGAAGATCGAGCGCTGCTACAGGACACGAGCCCACGCCATCTCTTCGACGCGACTCGCCTCACACATCGGGAGCCGCATACTCACGCTTCAGCATGAACGGACCGACCTTGCGGGCGACGCGCACACCGAACGCTGTCAGCGTTGGCGCGTCGGCGTGCAGCTTCGAGCCGATCTTGTGCGCCCTCAAGATGACCTCGGCGTCAGGAACCAGGGCCCTGAGCTGTTGCATCCGTTCCCACTGCGCCGCTGTGGCCGACCGCGCCTCGGTGACCGTGATCGTCAAATCGGCGGACGTGACCACTGCCTTCGCGTAGCCTGGACACAGACGCAGATGTGCTTGCAGCCGCGCCTCATCAATCCCGACATAGCGCGGCTGATCGTTCAACACGGCAAAGGCTTCATCAGCCATCGCCTGCGCCGGTTCTTCCATCGAGAGCACGCCAGCGGCGTGACGGGCCTGCTGATCGGACGTGCCGTGCGTGCGGATCCACTCCGCGATGAACTGCCTCTTGCCGTCGTATTGGGTCGCGTCCATGCATCGCTGCTGCCGTCCGCGTTCGCGACGCGCGCGCAGATCGGCCGTGAACCGGCGATAGGCCTCGAGAGGGACGTCACGAGCCGACCCCTCATCGCGGCTTACGTCGAACCGCAGTCGACGACCGCCCTCCGTGATCAGGAAGCAGTGGGTAGGCGCGGGTGTCGGTCGCTCCACCGCCCGTTGGGTCCGGTCGTTGAGGAACGCCCGGGCGACCTCCGTGCGCAGGTCAACGTCGACTTCCCGATGTTTCGCCTTCTCCGCGCTGCGTTCCAAGTGGTACGCGCGCTCGAGTTGGTGGTTTCGGGCGGCTTCTCTGAATAGGTCGTCAGGCGTCGGCGGCGCGTCGTAGGTCGGCGGCGTATCTTTGATGATCACCCGTTGCTGCGCGTCGAGCTCGAAACTGGGGCGCAGCTTGAGACGGGCCACGCCTTTGGGGTCCACGCTGACCAGGTGCAGTCGGCCGGCTGGAACAGTGACCGTGAGCTGTTGCACCGCGCGGCCGTCGCCGCCCGCGAGCAGTGACGCTTTTCGGCCCTGCTCCGACAGCAGGTACGTCACGGTCACGCGGAGCGCACGTTCTCGCTCGGGCGGGATCGGGACGAGGGCATCTCCCGCAGGTTCCATGTGACGGGATGCGAAGCGAGCAGCGGTTTCCATGGCGATGCTCTCCCTGAAGGGGCCGGTTGCCGTGCACCTACCAAATTTTGGAGGACGGTCCCCAGGCGGCGGGCATACAGCCCGCCGCCTGGCGATGACCCGAACGGACCGTCAGGAGTGAGCCTCGAGGCGAGCATACGCGTCGAGGATGCACGTCCGCATCGCGTCTTGCGCGCTGCGCTGCCCATTCGTGGGCCGCAACAGCGCCAAGCTCCGGCGTTCCCCGTTCACGGAGTACTGCCGGGCGGGGAACGTCACGTTTCGCCCTCCATCGCGACGTTCCCATACAGCGAAGCCAATCAACTTCAGCCCACTGAGCGGGCC
>DATMRA010000248.1:0-5054 GCA_035566535.1 Candidatus Acidiferrales bacterium
GAGCGACGCGGTGACACGCGAGGTGGTCGCCCGAGAGGTTGCGCCCGACCCGGAACGGCTGCGCACCGCGTGGGACGCGTCGATCGACCACGTCCTGCGCGAGGCGACGCTCGAGCGCCCCTCGACGTCCTGGGGACCCACGGGCGGACGGCGCGGACTGCACACCGAATGCTTCGGATACATGCTCGCCGAGATGCAGCACCTCCACCGCGCCTATCCGGGAGCGCAATGGTGACGACGGCACTCGAGCAAGTCCGGCGGGCTGCGGCCCAGGTCGCCGACCCCGAGATACCGGTGCTCACGATCGCCGACCTCGGCATCCTTCGTGACGTGCGCGTCGACGCATCCGGGCACGTCGATGTCGATATCACTCCGACGTATTCGGGATGTCCCGCGCTCGACATGATCCGGGCCGACGTCGCGAGCAGCGTGCGCGCCGCCGGGTATGCCGACGTCACGGTCAACGTGGTGCTGTCACCCGCCTGGACGACCGACTGGATGTCGGAGACAGGCCGGCGCAAGCTCCGCGAGTACGGCATCGCGCCGCCGCGTCCGCGCGAATCCGGCATGCAGCTGCTCCAGATAGCGGTCGCGTGCCCGGTGTGTGGCTCGGCGCACACGAGTGAGGTCGCACACTTCGCGTCGACGCAATGCCAGGCGCTGCGCCGCTGCACAGACTGCGCCGAGCCATTTCCCCACTTCAAGGAGCACTGACGCGGTGATTCCGGCGCCGCCGGAGGCACCTGCACGGCACCGACGGGCGACGCTGCACCCGCTGCGCGTGGCGGCGGTGAGCGCGGTGACCGATGACGCCGTCGCGATCGAATTCGAGGTCCCACCCGAGCTCGCCGCGGACTTCGAGTTCATCCAGGGTCAGCACGTCTCGCTTCGCTGCGCCGAGGCTGGGGACGACATCCGCCGCAGTTATTCGATCTGCACGGCAGCGGGATCGGGCCACCTTCGCGTGGCGGTCAAGAGCCTGCCCGAAGGTGTGTTTTCCACATACGTGCGCGACCGGCTGCGTCCCGGCGACGTCATGGAGGTGGTGACGCCAACCGGTCACTTCAACACACCACTCGACCCAACACAGGCACGCAGCTACGCGATGGTGGCCGCTGGGAGCGGCATCAGCCCCATCCTCTCGATCATCGCAACGGTGCTCTCTCGCGAGCCGCGGAGCAGCGTCACGCTGCTGTACGGCAATCGCACTGTCGGCGACATCATGTTTCTCGAGGAGCTCGAGGATCTGAAGAACCAGCACCCCGAGCGCTTCGTGCTCTACAACGTTCTCTCCCGAGAGGAGCAGGACGTGGAGCTCTTCCATGGCCGTCTCGACGCAGAACGGATCGGCATCTTCCTCGATTCTCTTGTGCCTCCGCGCGGCATCGACGAATGGTTCCTCTGCGGTCCCCGCGGGATGATCGATGCGGCGCGCGCGCAGCTGCTGGAGCGCGGCGTCGATCCGATGCACATTCATTTCGAGCTCTTCCACAGCGAAAGCGTGGAAACCGGCCGGCGCGGGCCGACCTCGGGCGCCGCCGGCTCCGCCCCGGGCGCAGCGGACGCGGCCGCGTCCTCCGAGGTGACCATCATCCTCGACGGCAGGCGCTCGACCTTCGCACTCGACCGCAATGGTGAGCGCGTGCTGGATGCCGCGCTGCGTGTGCGTGCCGACGCGCCGTACGCGTGCAAGGGTGGTGTGTGCGGCACGTGCCGAGCCAAGTTGGTGAGCGGGAGCGTCGAGATGGAGCAGAGCTACGCGCTGGAGCAGTCAGAGATCGAGGCCGGCTTCGTGCTCGCCTGCCAGTCGCACCCGACCTCCGATCGCCTGATTCTCGACTTCGATCAATAAAAAAACGCTACTCGAATTTGGGCTTGCGTTTCTCTCTCACGGCCGCGACGCCTTCGACCACGTCCGGTCCGGTGAACCCAAGGAACTCGAGCGCAAGCGAGCTGTCGAAGATCGGGCCCGCGGCGCGCAGCCAGTTGTTGAGCACGTACTTCGTCCAGCGGATGGCGGTTTCTGACCCGGCGGCAAGGTGACGCGCCACCTCGAGGGCGCGGTCGTGAAGCTGGTCGTCGGGGACGCAGAGCGACACCAGCCCGATGCGCTCGGCTTCCTCGCCGTTCAGCGGCTCGTTGGTCAGCAGGTGGTATTTGGCCTTGGCCATCCCGCACAGCAGTGGCCAGACGATCGCCGCATGGTCACCGGCGGCCAGACCGATGCGTGTATGACCGTCGATCAGTCGCGCCGAGCGCGCTGCGATGGACACGTCGGCCAGCAGCGCCACGACCAGCCCGGCGCCCACCGCGACACCATCGATGGCTGAGACGATCGGCCGGCCGCAGTTTATGACGTTGTAGACGAGATCTCGGGTCTCCTGCAGAACGCGAGCCCGCGCACCGAAGTCATTGACGATCTCGTCGATGAGATCCAGGTCGCCGCCTGACGAGAACGTGCCACCGGCGCCGCGGATGACGACCGCCCGTGTGTCAGGGTCCTTGTCGATAGCCGGCCATACGGCGGCCAGCTCACCGTGCATGGCGGCGTTCACCGCGTTGAGCCGCCCGGCTGCGCTCAGGGTGATGACCAGGATCCCGTCTTCAGGCCGATCGAAGCCGAGGCTGGGAAACGCGTTCGCGTAGTCGGTCATCCCGGAGCGCTCACGAACCCGTGAAGGAAGGCTTGCGCTTTTCCTGGAAGGCAGCGATGCCGTCCTGGTAGTCGTGGGTGCGCGATGCGCGACCCTGCGCTGCGGCCTCCGCCGCCAGCACGTCGGTGAGCGACATCGCTTCATCGCTGATGCGTCGCACGATCCGTTTGGACTCGAGGAATGCGGCCGTCGGGCCGCGGGCGATCGTGCCCGCCAGCTCGCGAGTCCGCCGGACCAGGTCGGCGCCCGCAACGCTGCGGTTGACCAGTCCCCAGTCGGCGGCTTCACGCCCGGAGAGGAGACGGCCGGTGTAGATCAGCTCGAGGGCACGGTGTGCGCCCAGTCGCGCGACGAAGGCAGCGTGCGCGCCACTGTCGAGCACAGCGCCGATGCGCGCGAACGGCGACCCGATGCGCGCATCGTCAGCCGCGTAGATGAGGTCGCACGCCAGCGCGAGCCCCAGCCCTGTTCCCATGCAGGCACCGTGAACAGCCGCGATCGACGGCACCGCCAGACCGGCCAGCCGCGCCATGAGTGGGTTGAAGAGGTCGCGCAGTATGGCCTCACCATCCTCGTGCAGCGGATCCGCGTCGCCCAGGTCGCGGCCACTGCAGAAGGCACGTCCTTCGCCGCGAACGAGGAACGCGCGCGCGCCGCTGGTCTCCACGGTGTCCAAGCTCTCCATGAGCTCGCGCACCATCGTCGAATTCATCGCGTTCATCTTCTCGGGACGGTTGAGCACAAGCTCGGCGACGCCGCCGTCGATCGTGAGAAGGACGGTCGGCTGATCAGATTCCGGCATAGGCCGGCCGCTCCTTGGCCGTGAGGATCTTCAACTGGCTGGTGCACACGGTGACGCCGTTCTGATTGAGCACATCCCAGCGGTACGTCACGAGCCCGGTCTTGTCATCGCGGTCCGTCTTCTCGATGACCTCGATGTCCAGGTACAGCGTGTCGCCGATCCACGTCGGAGCGATGTAGCGCAACCGGTCGGTGCCGTAGTTGGCCAGGATGGTCGTCGCGTCGGCGGGAACGCCGAGGCCCGTCGCCATCGCGAAGACCATGATCCCCGGCGCCACGCGCTTGCCGAACATGGACCGCTCCGCTGCCACGGCGTCGATGTGGGGATAGAACCAGTCTCCCGTCAGCGCGCACCAGTTCACGATGTCTGTCTCCGTGACGGTGCGCCCACGCGTGCGCTGGGTCTGGCCGACCTCGAGTTCGCCAAACGTCCGATAGAGCAGGAATCGATCCATCCACTGGTACCTCGGCGCAGCTGTAAATCAACCTTTCGATCGGCTGGCGCGGGAAGTCTACGATTGTGATCGGGGCAGCGTCAAACGGCATGGCACCTTGACGAATCATCCGTACGTTCGGTATTTTTCAGGTTGTATGGGGCGCCCGCCACTCGCCGAGCGCAGTCCCTACGACCGTGACCGGGTCGTCGACGTCGCGGTGAAGGTGTTCACCGAGCGCGGCTATGACGGGACGTCCATGGCCGACATCGCCCGTGCGCTCGGCGTGCACAAGAGCAGCATCTACCACCACGTCGCGAGCAAGGAGCAGTTGCTCGAAGACGCGGTGAAACGCGCGCTCAATGCATTGCACGGCATGCTCGCCGAGCCGGGCGCGACCGAGGGAACAGCGGTCGAACGCCTGCGCTACGTGGTTGGCCGCACGGTCGAGATCATGGTTCGCCAGCTGCCTGAGGTCACGGTCCTCCTGCGCATTCGCGGCAACACGCCGACCGAACGATGGGCGATCGCGCGCAGGCGCGAGTTCGATCGTGCGGTGCAGCGCATCGTGGCTGCGGCGATCGCCGATGGTGACCTCCGCAGCGACATCGACACCGCACTGGTGACACGACTCATTTTCGGAATGTCGAACTCGGTCATCGAGTGGTACCAGCCGGGCGGCCGGCTGTCGGCGCGCGACATGGCCGGCGCCATCGAGGCAATCATCTTCGAAGGGCTGCGCCGCCGAGGCTGACGCCTTTCAGGACGCGCCGACGACCGCGGCGAGCGCGGCGGGAGAGCCCTGTAGTGCAGTGCGCTGCATGTAGTGCTTGATCGCGCGGACGCCACCCAACTCCTCACCACCGCCGGCGCGGCCCGGACCGCCATGCACCAGCTGCGGCATGGGCGTACCGTGCCCTGTCGACTCCGCCGCGCAGTCGCGGTCGAGAATGAGCAGGCGGCCGTGATGCGGTGCGGTGGCGAGCACCACGTGGCGCACGAAATCAGGGTCGTGCGACACGATCGAACCCACGAGACTGCCGTTGCCTCGTGCAGCGAGCTCGACGACATCATCAGGTGTCTCGTACGGCATGACCGTGCTCACCGGACCGAAAGCCTCGACCAGGTGGGGCTGCGGCTGGTCCAGGTCGTTGCTGACCATGAT
>DATMRA010000249.1:0-8067 GCA_035566535.1 Candidatus Acidiferrales bacterium
CGGATGTCCCGGTTGCGGAGGCGGCGCAGTACTTCGGCGGGTGGATCGAATTGCTCGAGCCGGTGAGCGAGGAACTGCAACAACAGCTCGAGGGGATGAACGCCCGCCCGATGCTCGACGCCCTCGAGATGCCGCTGGTGCCCGTGTTGGCCGCGATGGAGCGACGCGGTGTCGCGGTCGACTGCGACCTGCTTCAGGAAATCAGCGCCGAGATGTACACGCGGATCACCACGCTGGAACAGGAGATGCACGAACTCGCCGGGTACACATTCAACCCGGGGAGCACGCAGAAGCTGGCACGTCTGCTCTACGACGACCTTGGTTTGGCGCCGGGCCGTCGCATCAAAACAGGCCGCAGCACCGACGCCGACTCGCTGGAAGCGCTGCGGTCCGAGCACCCCGTGGTCGGCCTGGTGCTGGAGTGGCGCCAGCTGACCAAGCTGAAGAGCACGTACGTCGACGCTCTGCCGCTGATGTGCTCGGCGGATTCGCGGATCCACACGTCGTTCAACCAGGCGGTGGCCACCACCGGGCGGCTCTCGTCATCGGATCCCAACCTGCAGAACATTCCCGTGCGTACCGAATGGGGACAGCGCATCCGGCGGGCGTTTCACGCCGACTCCGGGCAGCGCCTGGTCAGCGCTGATTACTCCCAGGTCGAGCTGCGCGTGCTGGCCCACGTGACCGGCGAGGCCGAGCTGATCGATGCGTTCCGCCGTGGCGAGGACATCCACCGGCGCACCGCCGCCGAGGTGTACGGCGTCGATCCGGCCGCCGTCACGCCGGACATGCGCCGGATCGCGAAGGTCGTCAATTTCGGTGTGGTGTACGGGCTCAGCGACTTCGGCCTGGCCCGCGACACGGGAATGAGCCAGGAGGATGCGCGCGCCTTCATCGAGGCGTACTTCACCAACTTCGCGGCGGTCACCAAGTATCTGGAGGATGTGCGCAACCACGCCCGGCAGTGGGGCTGGGTGGAGACGTTCACCGGACGGCGCCGGTACCTGCCCGACATCCGCGTGCCCAACCGCCAGCTGCGCCAGGCTGCGGAGCGCATGGCGGTCAACATGCCGCTCCAGGGTGCGGCAGCCGACATCATGAAGCGGGCCATGATCCTGGTGGACGAGGCCGTCCGCGAAGCCGGTCTGCGCTCGCGGATGCTGCTGCAGGTGCACGACGAGCTGTTGCTGGAAGCGCCGGTGGAGGAGGTCGACCGCCTGGTGCCGCTCCTTCATCAGGCGATGGGCGCCGCCGCCGAGTTGCGCGTGCCGCTCGATGTTGACGTCAAGATTGGCGACAACTGGGGGGAGATGACTCCGGTTCCCCGTGCCTGAGCTGCCCGAGGTGGAGACCGTCGCCCGCGACCTGCGCGGCGCGGTGCTGGGACGCCGGTTCGAGGCGGTGGAGGTGCTCCGCCCCGACGTGCTGCGCACTCCGCCGGCGGACATCTTTCGCAGCCTGCTCGTGGGCCAGAGCGTCATCAGCGTCGATCGCCGAGGCAAGTTCATCCTGCTGGGGTTGGATGGCGGCGACGAGTTGATGGTGCACCTGGGCATGACGGGTCACCTCCTGGTTGCCGACGCTGCAGAACCGATCGTCAAGCACACGCATCTGCGCGCCCGCCTTGACGACGGCCGCGAGCTGCGCTTCGACGATGCGCGCCGCTTCGGCCGTGTCGCATATGGCTCGCGCGCGCTCCTCGAAAGCTCTCGGGCGCTGCCACCGTTGGGGCTTGAACCGCTCTCCGACGAATTCTCACTGTCCGAGTTCGAGCGCGTCGTCCGGCGCACAACGCGTTCGGTGAAGGCTGCGCTGCTGGACCAGGCGCGGGTGGCCGGGCTGGGCAACATCTACATCGATGAGGCATGTTTCGTGGCCGGGGTGCGACCCACGCGCCGTTGCCACCGGCTCACGCGCGTGCAGCGAGAGCGGCTGCACGCGGCAATCCAGACGGTGCTGCGTGCGGCGATCATCAACCGGGGCAGCAGCGTCGACGATTACCGCGACGTGTGGAATGCCACGGGCAGGCACCAGGAGGTGCTGCAGGTGTATGGACGCGGCGGTCAGCCGTGTTTCACGTGCGGTACGACGTTACGGCGCACCACCCAGGCTGGTCGCACCACCGTGTACTGCCCGCACTGTCAGAAATGACGCGGGTCACGTTCGCCTCGTACGACGACACACCGCCGCTCGGCGGACAGGGCGTGATGCTGCAGGGCATGCGCGCCGCGCTGGAGCAGCGCGGCGTCGAGACCGCAACGGTCTCCGGGCGAGGCGAGCACGCGATCCACTATCCACGAGTCACCGGCCGTGCCCCGCTCGACCTCTCGCTGCATCTCAATCGCCATCCCGAGCTGCTGCTGCGCGCCCATCCCGACGTGGTGCACGCCTACGGTGGCCCCGGCGGCGTCATCCTGCTGCGCCGCCTTGATGTTCCCGTGGTGTACACCGCGCATCACACATACCGTCAGGCACACGGACTCACCAGTCCCTACCGCCTCCCGGGGCCGCTGGAGGCGCGCGCCTACCACATGGCCGCGCTGGTGCTGGCGGTGTCGCAGTCCACGGCCGATTCGGTGCGCGCGATGGGCGTGCCCGCATCGCGCATCGGGGTGCTGCCTCCGGGCGTGGAGCTCCCCGATCTCGACGGCGCGTCGCGGGAGGCGGGACGGCTCCTGTTTGTCGGCCGGCTCGAGCGTGACAAGGGCGTCCTGGATGCGGTCGAAGTCATGCGCGCGCTGGTGCGATCTCGACCCGACGCGCACGGCGTGATCATCGGAACCGGCTCGCTGGCCGGGAAGGTGCAAGCGCGTATCGCCGGCGATGCGGGCATCGAATACGCTGGGATGGCCGCTCCGGCCGTCGTGCGCCGCGAGTACGCACGCGCAGCCCTCCTGCTCATGCCGTCGCGCTATGAGGGATTGGGACTCGTCGCGCTCGAAGCGCAGGCTGCTGGAACGCCCGTGGTCGGCTATGACGTCGACGGTCTCCGCCACGCGGCGCCGGATGGTGGCGTGCTGGTGCCGGTCGGTGACGTTGCTCGCCTGCGGGCTGCCGCCGAAGCACTGTTGGACGATCCGGGACGTCGTGACCGGCTGGGCGCGAGCGGCCGCGACTTCGTAAGCCGGCAGCACTCCTGGGAGCGCATGGCCGCGCGGCTGCAGGAGGTCTACACCGCGGTCAGCCACTCATAGAATCGCAAGCATGGAGTTCGATCGCTACACCGTCGTGGTGCTGATTCTTCGCGACGATGCGCCGCAGCTGACCGACGCTGATGCGGACGCGCTGCAGGACGCGCATATGGCCCACCTGGCAGACCTGCACGAAGCTGGTCACCTGCTCGCCGCGGGCCCCTTGCTGGGGTCACCCGATCGGACGTTTCGGGGGCTGAGCATCCTCAACGTTGATCCGGAGCGCGCCCTCGAGCTCAAAGCCGCGGACCCAGCGGTGAGAGCCGGGCGCTTCGCTCTCGAGATCTTTCTCTGGATGGTGCCGAAAGGGGCCGTCTCATTCGCGCCGGCACGTTTTCCTCATTCCATGAGCGAGGCCGACGGCGACTGACGTTTCGGAACTAGCGGTTGACGCGCGACAGATACCCGGCGTCGCCGCGCGCTCCGGCGACGGCCGCCGGTGGCGCCGCGTCGGCAATCTCGCGCAGCTCGTCGTCACTCAGGGTTATGTCGGCGGCGGCAGCGTTCAATTCGAGGTTGGCGCGGTGTCGCGTTCCCGGAATGGGAACGATGTCGTCTCCCTGGTGCAGCACCCACACCAGCGCCAGCTGCGCCACGGTGAAGCCGCGGCGCGCGGCGACGTCGCTGAGGCGCTGCACCAGGACTGCGTTGCGTTCGAGGTTTTCCTCGTTGAAGCGCGGATGGGCGCGCCGCCAATCGTGTGCGGGCAGGTCCTCCGACCGGCGGATCGCGCCGCCCAGGATGCCCCGGCCCAAGGGGCTGTACGCGACGAAACCGATGCCGAGCTCGCGCGCCGTGGGCAGGATCGCAGCTTCAGGGTCGCGGCTGAAGAGTGAGTACTCAGTCTGCAGCGCAGTGATCGGGTGCACCGCGTGGCCGCGTCGGATGGTCTCCGGCGCGGCCTCCGAGAGGCCGATGTATCGGATGAGGCCGGCATCCACCAGCTCCGCCATAGCACCCACCGTCTCCTCGATCGGGGTCGACGAGTCGACGCGGTGCAAGTAGTAGAGGTCGATGTAATCGGTCGCCAGCCGTCGCAGGCTCTCCTCCGCGAATGGACGCACCCCATCGCGTTTGCCCAGCCCGTCGCCACCGCCACCGCCGAACTTGGTCGCGATCACGACCTGCTCGCGGCGGCCCTGCACCGCACGACCGACGATCGACTCACTGCGACCCGCGCCGTAGACGTTCGCGGTGTCGATGAAGTTGACGCCCAGCTCGATCGCCCGGCGCAGTGTGTCCTCCGATTCGGCGTCATCGGAACCGCCGTAGACACCGGCAAAGCTCATCGCGCCAAGTCCTATCGCTGAGACCAGCGGTCCGTTTGTGCCCAGCCGGCGTGTCTGCATGTGTGTCGTCTCCTCGTCTGACGGGTCCACGGTCATTCTGCCCAGAGCGGCCGAGCGACCGTCGTGATCTGATAGCCTCCCCCCGCGGCCGCGTCGGACGCGGCGCTGGAAGGGAGATCCCATGAAAGGCTTGATCACGCCGCGCCCACGCGCCGGCCGTGCACTAGTGCTCGCCACAACCGTGCTGACGTTGACACTCGCGTTGCCACCGCGCGCTGCCCTGGCCAGCGGCCCAGCCAGCCCCAATGGGCCGGCGCCGGTCGACGTCAATTATGTCTACAGCCTGATCGACAACACCAACGTTTCAACCGACCTCAACGACGGGAAATCGTGGCTGGTGCGCTACTACAGCCGTCTGTCCGGGGCCGCCGGTGACACCCAGGCAACCAACCCAAATCCATGCCAGCTCGACGCGACCACCGGAAAGAACGTCAATGCTGCGGCGGGTAACAACGGCGCGATCAACGGTGGCCCCGCTCCCCACCAGGACTGCTGGTGGGAGCTGATGAACGCGTGGAAGAACGAGTCGGCGCACCAACCCGGCATGACCGCGAGCAACGTCACGGATCACATCTACCATCTCGGCGAGGTCGACTCCAACCCGTACGTGTCCAACCCGCAGAGCCTCAGCGCGGCGCAGCCCGGACCTCAGAACACGGTGATGTTGACGATCCCTGGCGCCGTCCATCCGGAGCAGACCGTCGTGATTGGCGAGCACCAGGACGGAGCGTCACTCTCCACCTGGGGATCCGCCTACGACGATGGGCAGGGCGCGGCCGTGCTGGAGGGAGTCGCCCGAAGCATGCTGCAGTACTGGACGTCGAACCATCTCTGGCCGGCGCGGACCGTGCAATTCGTGCTCTTCGACGGTGAAGAGGAAGGCCTCTTCGGCTCCTTCTTCTATGAGTCCAACCTCATGCCGATCGGAGCCGTCGATTCGAACCTATACGTCGGCATGTTCAACGTTGACCAGAACGGCATCGAATACCCCGCTCGCCATCTCGGCACTCCGGATCACCCAGATCAGGGGTCATGGTTCACCAACATCAACGAGACGCCACAGGCGGACTACTCGTTCTATAGCAGCAGCACATACCCTCGGTTGCTCACCAATCTGCCTGCCATCCAGGCGTTTCATACTGAGACCGCTGCTGCGGTGCAGGCGACCTTCAACGAGCTTGGCCAGGTCTACACCGGAAAGCCGATGCCGCTCGGCGACTATGGCTTCAACGTCGCCGGCAACTATCCGACCGACTGCGTCACCGCGGCGACCGCGCCGCTCCCCGCCAATGTCAACTGCGTCGACACGTTCCAGAACTTCGCGACGGACTCGCAGTACCTGCTGCGTCAGGACGACACGCTCGGTCGCACGGACCAGGACCCCTTCATCCGTTGCGGTATCAACGCATTTGGCATCCTGGGCGCCTACGACAGCAACGCACAGGAGCCGGCCCAGCTCGACCCGCTGCAAGGTATTCCGTATGCGGGCTACGACACACCCGTGGACAACGTCGGATGGCTGAACCAATTGGCGTCCGGCAGGCAGCCCGCTTCGCAGGTCATCGATCAGTCGCCGCCCAACGAGATCAATCCCTGGAACCCGGTGACCAACCCCTCTGGGCAGATCGGCGCCGAGGCCTTGCGCCGTGCGCTGAGCTTCGCCGGCAACCTCGTGCTCAACGAGGCGACGGACGCTCAGATGGCCGGGGTTGCTCCGACTCCGGTGGATCCGATCGCGTACTTCCTCCCCGATCGCTACACCGCCCACGTCGGGGACATGCGGACGTTCTCGGCCATCCCGTCGCCGGTGGCGGCAACCACATGGGTATGGAACTTTGGTGATGGCAGCGCCCTGGGGATGGGGCCGACCGTGCAGCACTCGTACACGGCGCCGGGTGTCTACACCGTCTCGCTGACCGAGTCCGCGCCGAGCGGATCGTCGACCTACACCGCTTCGCTGCACGTAGTCGCCGCCGGCGCCGACGCCAATACCGTCTGCGGCCAGGTGAACAACTCGGCGCGCTATGCCACTGGCCAGGACACGCAATACGCGCCGACGTTCACCAACACCGTGCAGCCTGGAACTGGAACCCCGGAGGTGCCGTGGGCGCCGACGCTGGTCGCTGCCGGGGCAGTTGTGGCCCTTCTGGAGGTGAGCCGCCGGCGTCGCCATAAGGCCGGCGTCTAGCCCGCGC
This sequence comes from Candidatus Acidiferrales bacterium, assembly GCA_035566535.1. GTDB lineage: Bacteria > Chloroflexota > Dormibacteria > Aeolococcales > Aeolococcaceae > JAFARE01. The sequence continues at coordinate 6,736 of DATMRA010000249.1, forward strand.
CGATCGTGGCTACACTCGATGGGTGCCCTCGTTTGAACTAACCGCGTCCTTCCGGCCGGCCGGCGATCAGCCGCAGGCCATCGACGCCCTGGAGCGCGGCATCAACGATGAGCTGCGCGAGCAGATCCTGCTCGGGGTGACCGGTTCGGGCAAGACCTACACGGTCGCCAACGTGATCGAGCGCATCCAGCGGCCCACCCTGGTGATGTCGCCGAACAAGACGCTGGCGGCCCAGCTCTGGGCCGAGTTTCGCGAGTTCTTTCCCAACAACGCGGTGGAGTACTTCGTCTCGTACTACGACTTCTACCAGCCGGAGGCATACATCCCGCGCACCGACACGTATATCGAGAAGGACTCGTCGCGCAACGACGAGATCGACCGGCTGCGCAACAGCGCCACGCGCGCGCTGCTCACCCGGCGCGACGTCATCGTGGTTGCGTCGATCTCGTGCATCTACGGCATCGGGTCGCCAGAGAACTATCTCGGCGAGTCAGTCTCGCTGCGCGTGGGCGAGTCGCTGCGGCGCGACATCCTGCTGCGCAAGCTGGCAGATCTGCAGTATTCGCGCAACGACACCGACTTCGGCCGTTCCAAGTTCCGGGTCCGCGGCGACGTCATCGACGTGCAGCCTGCGTACGAGCAGCTGGCCACGCGCATCGAGCTGTTCGGCGACACCGTTGAGGCCATCAAGGAGTTCGACCCGCTGACCGGGGAGATCATGGCCAGGCGCGACGAGCTGCAGGTGTTTCCCGCGTCGCACTACGTGACGCCGCAGCAGGAGATGGATCGCGCGCTGGTGGCCATCGAGGCGGAGCTGGAGGAGCGGGTAGCTCTGCTGGAGTCGCGCGGCCGGCTGCTGGAAGCACAGCGGCTGCGCCAGCGCACCAACTTCGACATGGAGATGATGCGCGAGACCGGGACCTGCGCCGGCATTGAGAACTACTCGCGTCACCTGACCAACCGTGCGGAAGGTCAGCGGCCGTTCTGTCTGCTCGACTTTCTTCCCGACGACGCGCTCATCGTGGTGGACGAGTCCCACGTCGCCGTACCCCAGATCGACGGCATGTACAAGGGCGACAGGGCGCGCAAGATCCCGCTCGTGGAATACGGCTTTCGTCTGCCCTCGGCATTGGACAACAGGCCGCTCACCTTCGCGGAGTGGTATTCGATGGTGGGCCAGATCCTCTACGTCAGTGCCACACCCGGCCCGTACGAGGAAGGACAGGCCAGCCAGGTGGTGGAACAGATCATCCGTCCCACCGGCCTGGTGGATCCAACGGTCGAGGTGAAGCCATCCGAAGGCCAGATCGACGACCTCATCGCGCAGCTGCG
>DATMRA010000250.1:0-18213 GCA_035566535.1 Candidatus Acidiferrales bacterium
ACGTCGGGGCCGGTGATGAACATGTAGCCGACCTTGCGCACCATGAGGATGAAGTCGGTCATCGCCGGTGAGTAGACGGCACCGCCGGTGCACGGTCCGACGATCAGTGACAACTGGGGGATGACACCGCTCGACTCGACATTGCGGTAGAAGATCTCAGCGTAGCCGGCGAGCGAGACCACGCCCTCCTGGATGCGCGCGCCCCCGGAGTCGTTGATACCGATGCAGGGACAGCCGGTGCTCTGCGCCAGGTCCATGATCTTGGTGACCTTCTCAGCGAACACCTCGCCCAGCGACCCACCGAACACCGATGCGTCGTGGCTGAAGACGAACACCTGGCGTCCGTCGATCGTGCCCCATCCCGTGACCACGCCGTCGCCACGGATGCGTCGCTCATCCATGCCGAAGCTGCTTGTGCGATGCATCGCAAACATGTCGAGCTCGGTGAACGAGCCCGCATCCAGCAGCCGGTCAAGGCGCTCACGAGCGGTGAGCTTGCCCTTGCTGTGTTGCGAACGCTCCGCGGCGCCGCCGCGATGGATCGCGTCGTAACGCCGCTTGCGGAGGACATTGATCTTGCGCTCCGTCATGCTTCCATCGTTCGCGGGAGTCTCGTTCTTGCGGCTCGCCTTGGCCATGACCGAACCCTACCAGCCGTCAGACCGCGACGGACGGGCGGTAGACGCCGAACACGGCGCGGAGTGCACCACAGACTTCGCCGACCGTCGCGCGCGCGGCGAGGGCATCGCGCAGAAGCGGGAGAAGATTCGCGTCTCCCTCCGCGCCGCGGCTGAGGGCGCCCAGCGCCCGGTCGACCTCACCCTTCGAACGCTCGGCGCGGAGCCGGGTCACGCGGCGCACCTGTTCATCTTCGAGTTCTCCGCTGATTCGCAGTGTCTCGACCTCTGGTTGCGACGTCTCAGTGAAACGGTTGACGCCAACGATGACCCGAGCCCCGGACTCGACCAGCTGCTGGTGCCGATATGCCGAATCCTGAATCTCGCGCTGGTAGAACGCGGCTTCGATGGCGGCCACGGCTCCGCCAAGTTCGTCGACGCGTCGCATCAGCACCTTGCTCTCTTCGATCAGCCGGTGGGTGAGGGATTCAACGAGATAGGAGCCGCCCATGGGGTCGGCCACGTTGGCCGCGCCAGATTCGTGCCCCACGATCTGCTGCGTGCGCAGGGCGATCTCCGCCGCCTGTTGCGAGGGGAGCGCAAGCGCCTCGTCGTAGCTGTTCGTGTGCAGTGACTGGGTGCCGCCGCTCACCGCGGCGAGGGCCTGCAGCGCGACCCTGACAACGTTGTTGAGCGGCTGCTGCGCTGTGAGGGTGGCACCACTGGTCTGCGCGTGGAACCGCAGCACATGGCTGCGCGGGTTGCGAGCGCCAAATCGCTCGCGCATCACCTCCGCCCAGATGGCGCGCGCAGCGCGAAACTTGGCCACTTCCTCGAAGAAGTCGTTGCTGACGTTGAAGAAGAAGCTGAGCCGCGGCGCGAAGTCGTCGACCGCGAGGCCGGCATCGACGGCGGCCTGTACGTAGGCGATGCCGTTGCTGATGGTGAACGCGATCTCCTGCGGCGCCGTTGCACCGGCCTCGCGCATGTGGTAGCCGCTGATGCTGATGGTGTTCCAACGAGGCAGGTGCTCGGCGCAGTAGGCGAACGTGTCCGTCACCAGCCGCATCGACGGCCGTGGCGGATAGATGTAGGTGCCTCGGGCTGCGTACTCCTTGAGGATGTCGTTCTGGATAGTGCCGCCGAGCGATGCCGCGGGAATGCCCTTGCGCTCCGCCGCGAGCTCGTACAGCAGCAGCAGGACCGACGCGGGCGCGTTGATCGTCATCGACGTGGTCACACGGTCCTGCGGAATGCCGCGGGTCAGGAGCTCCATGTCATCGAGCGAGTCGATTGCCACCCCAACCTTGCCGACCTCTCCCCGTGCCATCGGGTCGTCGCTGTCGTATCCCATCTGCGTGGGTAGATCGAATGCCACCGAGAGCCCGGTCTGGCCGGCGCGCAGCAGGTAGTGAAAGCGCTCGTTGGTCTGCTCGGCGCTTCCGAATCCGGCGTACTGACGCATCGTCCAGAGCCGCGAGCGATAGCCCTCGGGCCGCGAACCGCGCGTGTAGGGGTAATCACCTGGGGGTGGCCACGGATCGCCGCTCTCGCGGTAGTACGGCTCCAAGGGGAGCCCTGATTCGGTCTCGGCCGCGCTTCCCTCAGAGACGTCGCCCGCGTCCGAGCTCACGGATTCAGCGGGCCTGGGTCTGGCTGGCAGAGCTCGGTGAGGACGCCTGCGGCGGCTGACGGGTGCAGAAAGGCAACCAGGCGGCCGGCGGCGCCGCGACGAGGACACGTGTCGAGCAACTGCAGGCCGAGGGCGGCGAAGTGGTCGAGGCTCTCCTGCACGTCCGCGACCCCGTAAGCGACATGGTGCAACCCTCCGCCGCGCTTGGCCAGGAAGTTGGCGATCTTCGAGTCCGCTCGGGTACTGCCGAGAAGCTCGATGCGCGATTCCCCGACCTCGAACATCACCGCCTCAATCCCGTCGCTTTCCACGGCCTGTCTATGTGCGGGTGCCCTGCCCGTCAGCCGCTCATACGACGCCACCGCGACGTCCAGGTCTGGCACGGCGATACCGACGTGGTCGATCTTTTCGAACTGAATCGCCATCTCGGCCGAGTATAGGAAGGGTTGTCGCGGCTCGCGCTTCAGCCCGGCAGCGGCAGCGGCGCCGGCGGGTCCACTGAGTAGTCGTAGAAACCACGACCAGCCTTTCGCCCGAGGCGGCCGGCCGCCACCAATCCTTCGAGGATGCGCACCGTGGCGTCGTCGCCGGCGTCGCCCTCGCGCTGCACGCGGTCCCGGCGGACACCAAGCACGACATCGAGACCGGAGAAGTCGGCCAGCTCAAACGGCCCCATGGGCCAGTTGAGCCCGGTCCGCGTCGCGGTGTCGATGTCCTCCACGCTGGCAACGCCGCCCGCAAGCAGGGCGAACGCCTCGCGGGACGCGGCACCGAGCACACGGTTGACGATGAAGCCGTCGACCTCACGCTCCACGACGATGGGGGTGCGTCCCATCCGGCGACTCCACTCCACCGCACGGCGGACCGTTTCATCCGACGTCTGCGGACCGCGCACGACTTCGCAGATGTCGAGCACGAGCACGGGGTGGAAGAAATGCATGTTGCAGCAGAGCTCGGGCCGCCGCGTGGCATCCGCCAGCCGGGAGACCACGATGTTGCTCGAGTTCGTCGCGATGCCGGCATCGGTGGGCAGGAGGCTATCCAGCTCGGCGAAAACCGCGCGCTTGGCTACCTCGTCCTCGACGACGGCTTCGATTGCCCATGCGGAGCTCGCCGCCGCGCCGGCCAGGTCGGACGAATCGGTCACGCGCTCAGCAGCGGCCTCCGCGCTTTCCTGGTCGAGCTTGCCACGCGTGACGCGGCGCTCCAGCCAGTGTCGATTCGACGTGGTGGCGCGGCGAAGCTGCGCCGCTTCGACATCGACGAGCGACACGTTCACGCCCTGCAGCGCAGCCTGCAGCGCGATCTGCGCGCCCATCGTGCCGGCTCCAACGACGAGCAGGCGAGGTGACTGAGCGCTCAGTTTTCGTCAGGCCAGCGCACAGCGACCCGCGTAGTGCACTCGGTGAGTTCCTGAGAGGCCTTGGTGTAGCGAACTATTGTGGGGAAGTTACCCCGGAGCTTCAGCTGGCCGAGCATGATGCCCTTGGTTGCGTCGAGTTGCTTGGTGGCCACCTTCTTCCAGCGCGAGTACGAACCGGTGATGACGAAGTCGGCCTTCTCTGCCTCCGGACGGCTCACGATCTTCACATCGCGCGCCTCGCCGTGCCAGAGGTCGAGGAAGATGCCCCTGTCCTCGGGCACGTTCTTGTCCGGCTCCGCGAGCACCACCAGTCCGACGCTGCCTTCCCATCCGGCAGCTGCCTGCTTGTAGACGGATGACTTGTTGATCTCGTCCTTGAAAGCCTGTGCCCACTCCGGGCTGTACGGCTCGTACACAACTGCTTCGGCCACGCCAATTCCTCCCTAGAGTTGATCGCTCGTCGAGCTGGCGCTCGGAGCACCCAAGTTTGACGAGTCAGCCAGCGAACGCGCCACGTACACGGCGACGTCGTCGACGGCAATGCGATCGCCCAGCTGGCGCGACGCGATGCCTTCGTCGAACATGGCCAGGCAGAAGGGACATGCCGTCGCGACCTTGGTGGCCTCTGTCTCAGCCGCTTGGTCCACGCGCCGGTGGTTGACTCGCGGCTGATCCTCCTCCATCCACATGCGTCCGCCCCCCGCGCCGCAGCACATCCCTTCGCTGCGATTGCGCGCCATCTCCACAACGCGGAGTCCGGGAATGCGCTCCAGAATGTCGCGCGGCGGCGCGAAGATGTCGTTCCAGCGGCCCAGGTAGCAGCTGTCGTGATACGTGATGGTCTCCTGCTGCGCCTTGGTTTCGTCGAGCTTCACGCGCCCTTCCTTCATCAGCGTCTCGATGATCTGCGTGTGGTGAAACACCTCATAGGTGCCGCCAAAGTCCGGGTACTCGTTGCTGAACGTGTTGAAGCAGTGGGGACATGACGCGATGATCTTGCGTACGTTGTGCTTCTTCAGCACCTCGACATTTTCCTTGGCGCGCTCCTGGAACAGGTATTCGTTGCCGATGCGCCGGGCCGGATCGCCGGTGCATTTCTCCTCGGTGCCGAGGATGGCGAAGTCCACGCTCGCGGCCTGGAGGATCTTGACGAGCGCGGTGGCGATCGTCTTGGCCCGGTCATCGAACGACGCCGCGCAGCCCACCCAGTAGAGGTATTCGGCCCCCGGCTTGTCGGCGGCGAACTGCACCCCGAGGTCCTTTGCCCAGTCGGCCCGGGATTGATGGGAGAGCCCGTATGGATTGGCGACGTTCTCGATGTTGCGCAGCGCATTCTCGGCCTGCCGCGGCAGCCGGGACTCATCGAGGACGAGGTGGCGGCGCATGTCCAGGATCTTGGGTACATGCTCGATGAGCACCGGACACTGGTCCATGCACGCGCCGCACGTCGTGCACGCCCAGAGTGTGTCGTCGAGGATCGTTCCGCCGAACAGCGGACGATCGCCTCCGTTCTTCTCGACCGCTGCGGCCACCTCGTCCGGGCTGATCCACGACGGCTGGAAATCGCCGGGCACGTCGTGCGCCGCGCTGGGGTGGTGGTCGCCGGTCGTCCACATGACCGGTGTCTCCTGCACCGGGTGCGCCGAGTGTCTCGTCGCGCCGTATCCGCCCGCCAGGTTTTCGTAGGCGTGGTCGCGAAGGTCGGTGATCAGCGTCTTGGGCGAGAGCTGCTTGCCGGTGTTGTATGCCGGGCAATGCGTCTGACAGCGGCCGCATTCCGTGCACGTGTAGAGGTCAAGCATGTCCTTCCAGGAGAAATGCTTCAGCTCGGCGACGCCGAAGTGCTGATCGGACTCGCTCTCCGCATTCATCACCGCTTCGATGTCCAGCGTCCGCGCAGCACCTTTGGGCCGCTCGTTCTTGAAAAACACGTTGGGAGCAGCGGTGATGATGTGCAGGTGCTTGCTGTACCCGAGGTAGACAAGGAAGCCGAAGACGAGCGAGAGATGGCCCCAGAAGAAGATGCCGTGCAGCGCGATCAACGCAGCGCTGCCGGCGCCGAGCGGCCGGAAGATGCTGGACAGCGCCGACGCTATCGGGCGCCACTGTGCCAGGGCTTCGGGCGCGCCTTCAGCGATGCGGGTGGCGTAGTTCAGCTCCATGAAGAGGAGCAGACCGCCGATCCACACCAGGATCAGGATCGCGTCGGCTCGGTGGCTGCCGCGAAAGCGAGTCGGGTTGACGACCAGCCGGTTGAACAGCGCCATGACGATGCCGCACTCGACAAGGAAGAAGAAGAGGTCCTGCAGGAACGCGATGGCGCCGCTGCCGGGGAGCAGTTGAAATTGAAATCCCTGCCACAGCGCCTCGACGATTCCCTGGGCGATCGCCGTGAGCAGGATCACGAAGCCCCAGAAGATCAGCGCGTGCAGGATGCCCGCAAAGGGCCAGCGCAGCAGGCGCGCCTGGGCCAGCACGTAGACGATGAACGCGCCCACGCGCTGCGGGATGTGATCCAGCCGGTTCTCCCGGCGCTGCGAGCTGCGCAGAAGCCCGAGCAGCTGCACCCAGCGTCGCGCCGCAGCAGCTGACGCTGCTCCGCCCAGGAGCACCAACCCGATCGGGCTGAGAATCGCGGTCACCGGCCCTTCCACTGAGGTTGACGCTTCTGCAGGAAAGCGCTGATCCCTTCGCTCGCGTCCTCGGTGCTGAAGAGGCCGGCGAATTCCTGCTGCTCGACCTTGAGCGCCTCCGCGATGGGCAGGTGCGCGCCGTGCTTCATGGCGCGCTTTGTCGCCGCCAGTGCCAGCGGGGCGCGCGACGCGAGCAGCTCGGCCCAGCGCCGCGCCGCATCCATCAGCGCACCGGGGTCGACGACCTCGCTCACCAGGCCGATCTCCAACGCTCGAGCGGCGTCGATTGGATCGCCGGTGAGAAGCAGCTCTGTGGCGCGGGATTTGCCGATGAGGCGGGGCAGACGCTGCGTGCCTCCCCAGCCCGGGATGATTCCGATCTTGATCTCGGGCTGGCCGAACCGCGCGCTGCTCGCGGCGATGCGCAGGTCGCACGCCAGGCTCAACTCACAACCCCCGCCGAACGCGATGCCGTTCACGGCAGCGATGACCGCCAGGCGGGAGTCCTCGAAGCGCAGGGTGAGGTCGAGAGCGCCTTCGAGCCCGCCCGGCCCGCCGCCGAACTCCGTGATGTCGGCGCCCGCGGAGAAGAACTTCGGTCCGCTGCCCGTGATCACCAGGACGCGGCACCCGTCGTCCGCTTCGAGCGACGCCAGCGCTTCGGAGAGCCCGGCCACCACAGCCCCGCTGATTGCGTTGGCCGGGGGATGGTCGATTGTCGCGATGGCCACGGGGCCGTCGCGCTCGACGCGGATGACGTCATGAAGTACCTCGGCCACGTGAGCTGCCTCCCTCGATGCTGGCGGTGACAAAACTTCATACCGCAAACGTCCGTGGTCGCGCCGAGTCGGGTGCGCGTCATGATCGGCGACGTGGGAGATATGCCGCCGCAGGAACCGGTGCTTCCGGAGCTCCCGGAGCACGCTGACGCCGAACGTCTGCGCGAGTTCGACGCGGCCGCCGTGGAGGCTGCTGGCGCCGCGCTGCAGGCGGCCGAGCGGGCAACCATCGCCGCAATGGCGCCGTACGACCGTCAGCTGCGTGAGATCCGCGCACGTATGAGCGAGCTGGCCACCGAGCGCCGCCGCCGCGAGCGCGCCGCCCAGGTGGCGCAGCGGGCCGGGGTGCGGGAAGCGGCCAAGAGCGGGGGTATGCCGAGCCTGGCCGCGGCTCTCGAAGCCGGCGAGGCGCTGTTCGACGATGCCGCGGCGCTGCAGACGATTCGCGCATTTCTGAGCACCGGTGGAGAGGTGGGCTTCGGGTTCGCCACCCGCCCGGGGACGATCGCCTTCACCGATGGCCGCCGGCAACGCCAGGCGCGCACCTGGGGTGAGGCGCGAAGCCTGTACGCGGAGGGCTGGGAGCCCGGCGCCCCAGGGGTGCCCGGGGTTCGGGTCCACCTGGCGGGCAGCCGCGTGGAGCGGGTGGCGGCCGCAACCGAGGTCGTCGTCGCATTACCGGACGGCGCTCAGACCACCTGAGCGGCGCCCCCGGGTCAGGTCAGGCGCGTGCTGTTGCGCGGGCCGCCGGAATTCCTGCGACCGACGGCAGTCGCTGCGCCACCCTCGCACCGATGTCGTCCGAGACATCGATGGCCGAGCGCCCGGCATCGATGCGGACGATCCGCTCGGGATATGACGCAGCGAGCGCGTTGAAGGTGCGCTGCACGGCGGCGTGGAAGTCCTGGGGAGCGCCCTCGATGCGGTCGAGCGGCAGTTGCTGATCGCGCTGGCGCTCCGTTGCAATTGTCTGCGAGACCTCCAGGTAGAACGTGAGGTCTGGCCAGATGTCGCCGCACGCGTCGCTGTGCAGCTGGAGGAGCGCGTCAACTGGGACGCCGCGACCACCGCCCTGGTAAGCCAGCGTGGAATCGACGTACCGGTCCGCGATCACCACCGCCCCGCGCTCCAACGCGGGAACGATCACCTCATGCAGGAGCTGCACGCGCTCGGCGGTGAACAGCAGCGCCTCTGCCCACGGTTCCACCGCAGGCCCGCGCTGGTGTTGCAGTACGAAGCTGTGCAGGATCTCGCCGAGCAGGGTGCCGTTGGGGCGGACCGTCAGCACGTCGTAGTGCTTGGCCCGCAACGACCCCGCGAGCGAGGCCACCTGCGTGCTCTTGCCTGCGCCGTCGAGCCCTTCGAACGAGATGAAAAACCCGGGCCAACCTTGCGTCATTCTTCTCGCGGCAGTATGACGAGACGGCGGTTGGGCTCGTCTCCCGTGCTGCGTGCGCTCATGTCGTGCTGTTCAACGAGTTGATGCTGGAGGCGGCGCACATACGAGTTCTGCGGTGCGAGCTCGACGTCACCGCCTGTCTCCTGCACGCGGTTGATTCCCTCGATCACCTCTTGCAGCGCCGTGTCCGTCGGGTCCGCGGGTTCAACGCCGTAGACCCGAGCCAGGGCGCCCTTTATCTGCGCGACAGTGTTGCTGCGCAGCACCTGGATCGGGATGCCCGAGGATTCCGCCGCTCGGACCGGGGAATCCCGGCGCCGGTAGTAGTTCTTGAGCGTGAACACGACGTCGGCATCGTCCACGTGATGCTGGATGCGCACCGGGACGCGCAGCTCGCGCACCGACTGCTCGAGGTAGCTGCGCGACACCCCGTACGGAAAGATGGAGAGTGGTTGATGAGCCCGGGTCGACGGTGGTGGTGCGTCACCCCAGTCGCGGTCGCGCCGCTGCTGGCTGCTGATGTACTCGTCGACGTCGAAACGGCGCGGGCGCTCACGCGAGCGGCGCCTGCCGCGGCCGCCACCACCCGGGAATGGCGCCGGCTCGAAGGGCGATGGATGGGCTGCGGCTGCGCTCGTGTCGATGCGCGTGACCACCTGGCCCGCATCACCGCGCAGGCGCAGCTGAGGCGGGCGCACCCTGCCGCGCAGCGCTTCGTCAACTGTCTCTGTCACGGGCGCATGCACAGCCACGCGATCGCGCTCCTGGATCTCTATGAGCACATCGAATGTCGGGGGCGCCTTGCGTTCGAGCACGGACTTCTGCGTTCCCCTCCGGCGCGCCTCTTCATCCGAGAGGGTGACCGTCTGGATGCCACCCACGAGGTCGTTGAGCGTCGGGTTGACCAGCAGGTTGTCGAGATTTGATCCGTGTGCGGTGCCGACCAGTTGCACGCCGCGTTCCGCGATGGTGCGCGCAGCGGCAGCCTCGAGCTCGGTGCCGATCTCGTCGATCACGATGCACTGAGGCATGTGGTTCTCCACGGCCTCGATCATCACCGCGTGTTGCAGCATCGGGGTGCGCACCTGCATGCGCCGCGCGCGACCGATACCCGGGTGCGGTATGTCGCCATCTCCCGCGATCTCGTTCGACGTGTCGACGATGACCACGCGCTTGCCGCATTCGTCCGACAGCACGCGGGCGCACTCTCGCAGCATCGTTGTTTTCCCGATACCCGGCGGGCCGAGGAGCAGGATCGACTGGCCGCTGACCACGATGTCTTTGATGATGTCGATGGTTCCGGTTACCGCGCGGCCCACGCGGCAGGTGAGCCCGATCACCTCGCCCGCGCGATTGCGGATGGCGCTGATCCGGTGCAGCGTTCGTTCAATGCCCGCTCGGTTGTCGTCGCCAAAGTCACCGACGCGCTGGATCACGTACTCGATGTCCGCGTGTCCGATGTTCGACGAATCGAGGATCGCTTCACCGTCGGTGAACCGCGCCTCGGGTTCGCGACCGAGGTCGAGCACCACTTCGAGAAGGTCTCCGCGGCCCTGCGACTGGCGTTGCGCCGCGGCGGCGATGCGTGGTGGGAGAGCCTGGAACAGCAGGCTCAACTCCTCCTCCCAAGAGGCACCGTAGGGCATCATGGCCGCGACCGTCCCCGTACCTCCCGTGCGGGCACGCTGCGCGCGATGCCGGCCTGAACCAATATCGACTTCTTGCGCCGTGACGGCTGGCGCAGGCGCACCTTGGCGCCGAGGTCGCAAACGAGCAGCAGCTGGGTGCCATAGACCACGAAACCACGTTCCTGCAGCGCTCGAATCAACTCGGAGTCGTAATGGCGCAGCACGCAGGACGCCGGTCCGGCAGGCAGTTCGTTCAGCACCGCATCGATCACCGCATTGCGAACGGTTGCGTCGTGACCCTCGCACATCAGCGTTAGCTGGGCGGGTTGTGTCGCCGAGGGAGGCCGGATCGCCGCCCACGCCACGATGCCCGGATACTCAGCCACGTAGTGGCGCACATCCTCCCGGCCCATGCGTGCCACCAGACCCTGCGCGTACCCGGCCTGCCACACCTTGAGCGAGGAGCCTTCGAAGTCGGCGACCTGGGACGGCGTCGTACGCAGATAGAGCAGATAGATGGCTGGAATGTCGTCGCGCCGCGCCGCGCGGAGCAGCGTCGACTTCACGCTCTGATCGTGGTCCGCGCGGGCGTCATCCCGGTAGAGGATCTGCTCGGTGGCGAACTGCGTGAATCCCTGCGCGAGGAACACAGAGACCAGCGGATGGTCGAGCGGGAGCCGCACATGGAACCGGCTGACGCCGTGTTCCATCCCGTGGTTGCGCAGCGCGGCCAGCAGCTGCTCGCGGGCGAAGTGGCCGCTGGCGGTGCTCGCGGTGCAGAGATTGACGATCTGCCATGACGTGGCGGGACCTGGTGGCGCCTGCGCCTGGATGAAGCCGACAACGCCCTCGTTCGTGTCCTCGGCGACAAGCAAGGCATCGGGCGTGTCGGTGAGCGGCACCAGCGAGGAGAGCGACTTCGTCAACGCGTGCCACAGCCGCAGCAGCGTCGCTTGCGGCACCGGACTGTCGGGCGACACCTGGGCCCCGAGCTCGTCGTCGTGGATGGCATCCCGATAGAGCTGCTCGATGCGAGCCAGGTCGCGGAAGGATGCGCTGCGAACGATCATGCCGCCGACGACTCCAGCGCCTCTTGCGCGTGCCGCAAGAAGAGCTGATGGAGACGCACGTCGCCGGTCATCTCCGGATGGAATACCAACCCAACGTGCGGTCCCGACATGATCGCGACAGGATTGCCGTCAAGCGTGGCGATGACACGCACGCTGTCGCCCGTCTGCTCGATGCGCGGGGCGCGGATGAACACGCCGCGGAACGGCGCTATGCCCAGCGGTTCCACGTCGAGGTCTGCCTCGAATGAGTCGACCTGACGCCCGTACGCGTTCCGCCGCACAACGATGTCGAGTGCGTCCAGCGTCACCTGATCCGGCCGTCCGTCGAGCACCTTGCGGCTGAGGAGGATGAGGCCCGCGCACGTCGCCAGCGTGGGCATGCCTCCGGCAAGGCGTTCACGCAGTGGGTGTTCGAGTCCGAACACCTGCACCAGGCGGCTCATGGTCGTGGACTCGCCTCCGGGCAGGACCAGTGCGTCCACGCCGTCGAGCTCGTCGCGCTGCCGCACCGGACGCGCGTCAGCTCCTGAGGCATGAAGGGCCGTGAGGTGTTCACGCACGTCACCCTGGAGGGCAAGAACGCCTACTCGGAGAATTGCCGTCTCACCTTCAGCGGACGCGCGACCTCCCGCCTACAGGGGGCCTGCGGTCCATCACTCGCACGACGACAGTGTACCCCGCAGAGTTGGTCGCCACACTCACCAGCCGCGGGTGGCGAGCAGCTCCTCTTTCGGCAGCGAGGCGACGTCCAATCCACGCATCGCGGCACCCAGCCCGGCGCTGACGTCGGCGATGACATCGGGCTTGTCGAAATAGGTGGTGGCGGCGACGATCGCCTTGGCGTAACCGAGCGGGTCGTCGCTCTTGAAAATGCCGCTGCCGACGAAGTTGCCGTCGCAGCCCAGCTGCATCATCAACGCGGCATCCGACGGTGTGGCGATGCCTCCGGCCGAGAAGTTCACCACGGGAAGCTTGCCGCTCTCGTGGATCTCAACAACCAGGTCGTAGGGCGCCCCCAGTCGCTTGGCCTCGGACATGAGCTCGTCGCGGCGGAGCGACTGCAGGCGGCGAATGCCGCCCTGCACAGAGCGCATGTGGCGCACGGCTTCGACGACGTTGCCGGTGCCCGCCTCGCCCTTGGTGCGAATCATCGCCGCACCCTCACCGATGCGTCGCAATGCCTCACCGAGGTCGCGTGCTCCGCACACGAACGGCACAGTGAACTGCCATTTGTCGATGTGGTTCTCTTCATCGGCTGGCGTGAGCACTTCCGACTCGTCGATGTAGTCGATGTCCAGGGCTTGGAGCACCTGGGCTTCGACAAAGTGCCCGATGCGGGCTTTGGCCATCACGGGGATCGTGACCGCGGCCATGATCGCTTTGATCAGAGAGACATCGCTCATACGCGCAACGCCACCCTCGCGACGGATGTCAGCAGGCACGCGCTCGAGCGCCATCACGGCGACCGCCCCCGCATCCTCGGCGAGCTTTGCCTGCTCAGCGTTGACGACGTCCATGATGACGCCGCCCTTCAGCATCTCCGCGAGCCCGCGCTTCACACGCGCGCCGCCGGTCGCTGTGTTCTGGTGGCCGTTTGCCCCTGTCTTCCCAGTGCTCACAAGGCCATTCTAGGCATTGTTTGTTCTAGACAAACGGCGCACGCCATGCCCGTTCAGCGTTTGGCGCTGCGCGACGCGCCTCCGCGTGTCTTGGCGGCAGCCTTGGCTGCAGGCTTCGCGGTCGATGTGGCGCTCGTTTTGGCCGCCGCTTTCACCGGCGCCTTGCGTGCAGCGAGGCGTTCGGTGGTCTGCTTCAGCGTCTTCACCGACCGCTGCAGATTTGACCTGACGACCGGCTCTGCCGCCCTTCCCAGCATCCTGCCCGCGATCCCACCGCCGAACTCGTATTCCATCTCGAACGTCACGTCGGTCTTGTCCTCACCGCTCGCCTTGAACGCCCACTTGCCGGTCTGCTTGAAACCCTCGGTGGAACGCCAGCCGATTGCCTTGTTCTCCGTCCACGTCGTGATGTCGACGACGGAACCGAGCGTGCTCGGGCCGGCCTTCATCGCAACCTCGAATTTCGCGCCCTTGCCGTGGGTGACGGACGTCGTCGGCTTCCACTTGGTGAGGCCCTGCATGTACTTCGTGGTGTTGCGGTGGTCGTCCACATATCCGAAAACGACCGCCACTGGAGCGTCGATGCTGTCGGTGATGGTGATTCGTCCCATATCGCGTGCTCCTGATGCTGTGCGGGGACTCGTCAGTATGCCGCTCGGGTATTGGCTTTTGGAGGCCTCACGAGGCGGTGGTATCATCGCGGCCCGGCGCCGGGAAGTAGCTCAGCCAGGTTAGAGTGCACGGTTCGGGACCGTGAGGTCGCGAGTTCGAATCTCGCCTTCCCGACCAGACTTTTTAGAGAGCCGCTCTGCGACCAATCCCAACCGCGTTCATGGTGTGGCTCGCGCTCGTCACCGCGCAGCTGAGCGTTGCAGTCGCCGGCGCCGCGCCCGCGTACGTCGCCCCGAGCGACGTCTCGAGCGCCGGCATGCACGTGGCCTTGCCGGGTGACGCTCACCTCGCCGCAGCCGGTACCACGCCCACCGTTAGTCCAGCGCCCGGCACGAGCCCCAGCCGTCAGACCGCCCCCGGTACGAGCGCCCCGCGCATCCTGGTCGGCGGTGCGCTGCTGGTCGCGGCGTTCTTCATGCTGCTGCGCCGCCGCGGGCAGATCCGGCCGCCGTCACCCCGCCGCGCAGAACCGGGCATCGACGAGCCCGACAGGCCGGCCGAGGGCCCGCCACGCGGTCCCTTGGTGTAGCTCGGCCGGTCAGTCAACCCTCCGGCGCCGGCGCGAGGTCAGCCTGCCGCCGGCCGACCAACCGGCCATGAGCAGTGCAGCACCGGGCGCCGCAACCGAGACAAATGCAGCCCTGGTCGAGGTCTGCGACGTCTTGGGGCACCAGGCATTGGCCGGCGCTCCGGCGCAGGGGTTCGACATCGTCGGTTGCGCGGGCGGCATCGAGAGAGCGATCGTGCCCGGCCGCGGGTAGTTGAGCGGGAACGCCGGTGCGGGGATGCACGGCAGGCTCGCGTTGTAGATGCAAAGCGTGTTCAGCGTCGGGCAGGGCGCCACGAGCTGGGTGTCGCACAGCGCCTCGGCAGCGAGGGGACCCATGTCACCCGCGTTGGCCTGCGTGCACACGCCGCCCGTCGGTTGATACAGCGGGTTGACCTCCATGCCGATCGGTTCGGTGGACGTCGTGGTGGCACCGCCGATGGGATTCTGGTCGCCGGAAAAGCAGTTGCCGGGGTTGTGGGCGATGGTCGCAAGACCGATGTCGCCGTTGGTTGGGTTGCCGAAGAAGCCGTTGTTCTGGAACTGGTTGTCGAGGCTCAGGTTGCCGGTGGCACCCCAGTAGCAGACACCGGCAGGCGCCGGCACCCAGGTGCCGCCATTGCAGTTGGCGGGACCGTTCTCCTGGTCAGGCAGATCGGCGATGAGCTCGCCCCAGGCGCCGTTGTTGACGACGGTGTTGTGGTAGAGGGTCATGTTGTTCGTGCCCGCGAGGACCATCGCGGTGCCCACCGGGCCCCCACCCGCGAGCCCCGACACGCCATTGCCCGGCACGTTGGGATTGTTGTTGTCGTGCAGATAGTTGTTCATCCACACGCTGCACGAGCTGGTGCCGAGGATTCCCGTGTGCGGCTCGTTGGGTGCCGTCGAGCAGGAGCCGAGCTGCGGGGACGGCCAGTCGTCGTTGTTCTGCGAGTTGGACACGAGACCGGTTTTGTTCAGGTCGCACTCGGTGTTCTCGACAACGATGTAGCCACCGGCATTGGTCGAGGAAAGACACAGTGCGCTGAACTGTCCGCGGTCGTGATTCATGACCACATCGCATCGCTGCTGGCAGGCTCCGATGTAATACGCCGAATCCGACATGTTGCTGCCGTAGTCGTTCGTCCAGCTTCCGTGCGTGGCGTCGCTGCTGAAGATGCCGTAGCTGCCGGCTGGGTAGTTGACCCCGTTGGAGTACGTCGCCGTCGCTGTCAGATAGTTGCCGTAATAGCCGGACAGGCCGATCTGTCCCTTGCCGTCGCCGCCGTTCCACCAGATCTGGTTGCCGTTGCTCCCGCCCGTGCTGGTGAGGAAGTTGCAGACGGTCAGGTTCTCGATCGTCACGTTGTTCGCGGTGAACCCGAGGCTGTGCACCTCGATGCCGTTGCGACCCTGTCCGTTGGGCCCGAGGTCCTGGTCAGCGAGCTTCGACGAGCAGGCGGGTGCGCCCGGCTTGGTCCCGTCGACGATGACCGTGTTGCGGTTCATGCCCCGGATGTGCAGGTTTGGCTTGTTGATCCAGACGCCGGCCGGCCAGGAGTTGTTCGCGTAGTCCTGGCGCTCGTGATAGTCACCAGGGGCCACGAGGATCCAGTCGCCCGGGTGCGCAGCGTTGACCGCCGCCTGGATGGTCTTGTACTGGCCGTGGATCGACTTGTAGGTGCCGACCAGGCGCACTGTGGGGCCGCTTGCCTGGCCCGCGGCCGGCGACAACGCCAGCCACGCTACCGGTAGGAGGCCGGCGATCGCCACGCCGAGCCGAAACAACCGCTGCCTCGTGGAAGTGGGGCGCACCCAAATTCCTCCCTTCCTATTTGTCCGATCTCAGTGTTAACGACGGAGGCCGGCCCAATCCTTCACAAACGCGTGGCCACCCCGTGCTCGGCACCCTGGACAAAGCCGAAGCCCTTGCGGATCTCCCGCACGATGTCGATCCAGAAGCACTGCCCCAGGTAATAGAGGAGGAGCAGGGCGGCGACGAGGATCGCGATATCGATGCTGGTGCGGCCGGCGGCGGCCCAGTAGACGTCCTTGAGCTGCAGGAGCAGCGCGAACTCGTCAAGCACGAGGGCCAGCCCGATGCCGAACGGGATGGCGAGGATCGGGTGCCACCGAGGTGCGTCGAGAGTCAGGCTGAGAAAGCCCGAAACGGTCACCAGGAAGAGGCCCCAGATGTAGTGGTGGATGTGGAGGGTGCCGTTGGGACCGCCGCCGCCGATCACGATGTCGTGGAAAGGTCCCAGGTTGCTGTGAATCGCGAAGGTGAGCAGGCGGATCAGCCCGAACGTGACGATGAACGCCACGAGCATGCGCAGAGCTGAGCGACGGCGGTAGTTCAGATGGGTTTGGGCCACGTGACGCAGCCGCTGTGGCAGATTTCCCGTCCTCGGTGCGTCGTGGACATGCGCGCACTTCGGCATCAAAGCCTGCCCAAAACCCTTCGGGCGCGCCGCCTTGGTTTCGATGAGCGAATAGCATACGTGCGCGATGGCCCCGTAGCTCAGCGGATAGAGCAGAGGTTTCCTAAACCTTGTGTCCCAGGTTCGATTCCTGGCGGGGCTACGGACTCCGTGTCGGGGCCGCCCCTCATGCGAGCGGCGCAAGGTGTGAGATCGCCGGAACGTTCTTCAGTGCGACACTATCCGCCGCCAGCTTGGCCTGAGGCTGCCGCCTCCGGGCCACTCATCGGAAGGAGGTCCCCGATGCGCAATCGCATCAGCCGTATTAGGACGGCCTCGGCCCTGGTCGCGGTCGGTGCCGGAATAGGAGTTCTCACGGCGCTGTCGTCCGGTGCGAGCGCCGCGCCCTTGAACTCGGCAACGCGTGCGCTGCCCCATATCCACGCGATGCCGACGATTCACAACGCGCGCATCCCGCTGGGCAGCAACGGCGATTGTGTGCTGCCCATCGGGGTATCGGTGACGTGCGTGGGCAATGGCACACCGATGACGTACGGCGGGGGCGCCATTCAGTCGGCTCCGGGCGTCTACATCGTGTACTGGGGCTGGAACGGCAGCGACCCATCGGGCCAGGCCGCATACCAGCAGCGGTTCTTCCAGGGGGCGGGCGGAAGCCCGTGGAACGCAAGCCAGACGCAGTACTGCAATTCCACCGACGCCGTCGGGGTGACATGCACGCCGGGCGCCACGCACGTGGGCAACCCGAGCGGGCTGCTGAAGGGAACCTGGACGGACAACACCAACGCTGTCCCGGCGAATCCCACGGACGCAGCCATACAGGCGGAGGCGGCTCGCGCCGCGGCCAATTTCGGCAACACGACCGCCGCGTCGAATGCCAACACGCAGTACATCATCGACACGCCGCACGGCAATTCGACGACGGGCTTCGCGACGCAATGGTGCTCGTATCACGGCAACGCGGCGTCGAGCTATGGCGGCCTCGCGTACACGGACTTTCCGTACATCACCGATGCAGGCGCGAGCTGCGGACAGAACTTCGTGAACGCGGGGAGCGCCGGCCTGCTCGATGGCGTGAGCATCGTCGGTGGCCACGAGTTCGCTGAGACGGAGACCGACGTCAATCCGCCCTCGGGCTGGACTGACACCGCCGGCGCCGAGACGGGCGACAAGTGCGCATGGATCCAGACCGGTCCCGGGGCATCGGCCGACGTGACGCTGAGCTCTGGCACCTTCGCGGTGCAGTCCCTGTGGAGCAACGCCGCAAACGCGGGCGCCGGGGGGTGCGTGCTGAGGTAGTCGCGCCTCCACCACGGCGACACAGGGACGGCTAACGTACGCGTCGCCTTGTCGACGACCCCGCCGCTCAGCCCGCCGCCGCCCCCACCAGCGACGCCTGGTGCGGGGCCGGGGCCCGGGCCGGGACCTAGGACGCCCGCGCTCGTACCGCCAGCCGGCCCGAACCCATACGTCCTACTGATCGTCGGCCTCATCGCAGGGATCGTCATCGGCGGTGCCGTGGGCTATTTCATCTTTCACGGGAAAACCACCACCGCCAACGGCCCCGCCTCCACACCCAGCGCGAGCGTGGCTCCGACGGCCACTCCTACGGCGACCCCGACGGCCACCGCAACAGCCGCTGCAGCACAGGGCGTCATGGCCTGCCCGGTGGCGGCTCCCGCAGGCCAGCACCCTCTGGGGAACCCGGCCCCGCCCAGCGGCGGTCGCAGGGCAGTGGCGAGCCTCGACTTTTGCGGCCGCGGCGACGCCACGATTCCTCCAGGCACGACACGCTTCATGACCGCCAACAACTGGGAGCTCGGCATCGCAGACAGC
>DATMRA010000251.1:0-2158 GCA_035566535.1 Candidatus Acidiferrales bacterium
GGCGAACGCCCGCGGCAGATCCGGTGACACGACGCCCGGGACCAGGAATGCCAACCCCAGGAAGCGGAAGCTGTGGAGGATGAGCAGAGGCCGCAACGCGTCGGCGCGCTGGCGCAGTCGGAGTACCGGCCAGACGTATCGGGCGGTCACCGTCCCCCAGACGACGCCGCTAAATGCGATGCTCCCGAAGAAAGCGAGTTGCGCCAACATGAGTGTGTCCTTTCAGTAATTCCATCCATTGACAACGTCTACGAAGCGGCGACGACCAGGCTGCCGGTCTTCCCGGCGGCGCCTGTCACGAGAATCCTTGGATGTGTCATGGGTGGCCCCCTCTCCAATTCGTCCATTTATGGTACCAATCGGTACCATGTGCTCGTAGTGTGGTACTATTCGGTACCGATGTCAAGGGCCAAGGAAGACACCGACTCAGCCGTCGTGCGTGATCGCATCCTGACCGCGGCCTTCGAGGCATTTCAGGAGCGTGGCTACGCGGCGACCAGCACGCTCGAGATCGCCACGCGTGCGCGCGTGTCGAAGCGAGAGCTGTACGCGCTGGTTGGCAACAAACAGAAGATGCTGATCGCCGCCATCGGGGAGCGCGCCAAGCGGCTGCAGGCACCCGCCGACATGCCGACGCCGCGCGACCGCGCGACGCTGGCGCAGGTGCTGACGGCGTTTGGGACTCAGCTCGTGCGGGAGGTCAGCGACCCCACTGTCGTGGCGGTCTTCCGGCTGGCGATCGCCGAGGCAATTCAGGCGCCCGAGGTGGCGCGGACACTGGATTCTATCGGGCGTGAGACGAGCCGTGCCGCATTGCGCCACATCATGAGCGAGTCGCGCGCCGCCGGATTGATCGATGGCCGCCCGGCAGACCTCGCCGCGCAGTTCTTCGGACTGCTCTGGCGCGATTTGATGATTAGTCTCTTGCTCGGTATCGCTGAGCGACCAAACCCCAGCGCCATCGAGGCACGCGCCCGCGATGCTGCGGCGGCGTTTCTCCGTCTACATCCGATGCCCTGAGCGTCACACGTTATCTGAGCCAAGATGCCCCCCACAGATTCTTCCGCACCGCTCTCTCCATGATCGTTCGCCTCCGTATCTAGCAACAGCGACAGCGCAATCGGTTTCATGTCACACCTGAGCAACCACCTGGAGACGACGAGGATTGCGCAATGGTCATGTCCGCGGGAGAGTCGAGGTCATACGTCGCGCGCTGGTTCGTGATCTGCATCGGGTGCGGACGGTCCGGGTGATAGAGCACAGTCCGAGCTCCCATGTCGCCTCGGAGCGCCAAGACGTCGTCGTAGCATTCGATCGGCAGAACCGCAGGCGGACCGGAGTAGTCGTGCCAGCGCGACATGCACGCCGTCGACGGCGAGAGACACCAGGTGTCGTACAGGGTACGAAGATCGTCTGGCGTGATGCGATATTGATCGCACAGCAGAACCAGCGACGCGGCTGGACGCGCACTCGCCACGGCGACTGCGTGACGAAGCGTAGCCGCTATCCCTTCCCGCCACGCGTCGGTCACGCGCACCTCGACCGGCAGGTCGGCGATCACTTGCCGATGCAGATCCGCATCCCATCCGAGAATTGCCAGCACCGGCCCCACGCGTGCGGCCAGCGCGCATCGACACTGGCGTCTCAAGAGTGGCTCACCGCCGATGGACACCAGCTGCTTCGCGCGGCCGAGCCGGCGTGATCCGCCGGCCGCGAGAATGACGACCAACACATCATGCGACAAGACAGACTCCCGGATGGCATTCAACAGCCGGAGGATCCGCTTGCGCGTGCAGAGGCTGCGCGTCACGAACGTTGAGATGCGCGAGGATCTCGGCGGCCACCGCCACGGCGATGCCGGCGGCAGACCGATCGCCGAGATCGAGGCCGATCGGGCCGCGCAGCTTCAGCCGAACGTCATCTGTCAGTCGCACTCCAAGAGCTGCCACTTCTTCGATGAGCCACTGGCGTCGATGTTCAGGCCCGAGTGCGCCGATGTACGACACCGGTTGTCGGGCCAGCAGCGACAGCACGAACGCATCGTCCTCGAGACTGTGCGTCATCAGCACCGCGGCGGTTCGCGGTGAAAACCCGAGCGCCCTGACGGCCTCCTCCCAATCGCCGGCGACGACCGCGCGCGCGCGTGGAAACCGCGCCC
>DATMRA010000252.1:0-3667 GCA_035566535.1 Candidatus Acidiferrales bacterium
CAGACTGCAGGACCCGATCGCGATGGCGATACTCGAAGGCCGATTCCACGAGGCTGACGCGGTCGAGGTCGATGCCCGCGACGGTCAGGTGATCATCGGCGGTGCGACCGTGGGCAGCGCAGAGGCGGAAGCCACAGTCGAGGTGTAGCAAGGTCAGCAGCCCGGCGCTGTGACTCCGTTACAGTCTGCCGGTGCGCCTGAGGGTGGTCATTGCCGGCGGGCTGCTGGCGGCGCTGATCGCATATCGCGTCGGGGTCCTGGTCTACGCGCTGCATGCGCAGGCGACGGGCGTCGATGTCGCTCGGTTCTTTCAGATAGCGCATTCGGCGGGACGACCGTACGTGGACTACGCAGTGGAGTACCCGCCGCTCTTGGTTGCGGTGGTGAAGGGTATCGCGCTGCTCGCGCCGTCGCGCACAGCATTTGGCGTCACGATCGTGGTGGTCTCCATGCTTGCGGAAGCCGCGATGGCCGTGATCCTGTGGCGACGCTGGGGATTGCGCGCCGCACTGATCTTTCTGTTCATCGACTCGTTCCTCCTCGCGCTTTTTGTGATCCGTCTCGACCTCGTGTCAACCGCGCTCGTTGTGGGCGCGCTGGCCGCGCTTCTGAGCGGGCGTGGAGTGTTCGCCGGGTTGCTCATCGTGGCTGCGGTGGGTATGAAACTCTGGCCGGCGCCGCTTGCGCTGGTGATGATCCCGATAGCACCGCCCACCATCCGCATGCGGTATGTCCGCACACTTCTGGGCTCGGCGGCTGCGCTCGCGGTGGTATGGCTGGGTGTCGGTGGTGGCGGGGACGCCATCCGCCAGGTGGTGACCTTCCGCTATTCGGTTGGATGGCAGATTGAGAGTGCCATCGGTTCGGTGGTGCATGTCTTCACTCACGAGCGCGTCATCACCGAGGCCGGCGCAAATCGATTCGGTCATGTTCCGGGTGGGTTGGTGCCGGCCCTGTACGCGCTCGCTGCGCTGGTGACGGGGTGGGTGATCATGGCGGTGCGCCCCCGCACGATCGGAGATGCCTGGGTCGCGACGGTGGGAGCGTTTCTCCTCTGCTCGACATTGCTCTCTCCTCAGTTCATCGCGTGGCTGGTGCCGGCGGCGGCGATCGCCTGGGTCTCGCGGGATCGCGCCGTGACAGTGGCCGCCTTCACGGCCGTCATCTTCACGATGCTCGAGGACCTGAACTACAACGGGCTTGTCAGCCTGGAGCCGGGGGCAGAGACGCTCGTCATCGTGCGCAACGTCGCGCTGCTCGCGGCTGTCGCGGTCGCGGTCCGAACCGTGCGTGCCAACCGTGCCGCAGCCCCGTCGGTTCAACAGCGGCCGGCCGCGGCGGTTTAGCTACCCTGTGCGCGCCGTGACTGACGCGAACACGCCACAAACGCGGATGCCCAGCCCGCTCCTCATCGTCGTAGCGGCGCTGTTCGTCGCCACGTTGGTCACGTCGAACATCATCGCCGTCAAGGTCGCTTCGCTCGGCCCGTTCACCGCTCCCGCCGCCATCGTCATCTTCCCCCTGGCGTATCTCTTCGGTGACGTGCTCACCGAGGTGTGGGGCTACGCGGTGGCGCGCGCCGTCATCTGGTCGGGGTTCCTGGCCAACATCGTCGTCGTGCTGTTCATTGCTGCAGCGATCGCGATCCCTGCGGACGGCCACTACGCCGATCAGGCGGCGTACGCGCGCATCCTAGGGCAGACCCCGCGCATCGTGGTCGCATCGCTTGCCGCGTACCTGGTGGGTGAATTCCTGAACGCGTTCGTACTGGCGCGGCTCAAGGTCGCCACGCGCGGCCGGTTTCTCTGGATCCGCACTATCGGCTCAACCTTGATCGGACAGGGCGTCGACAGCGCCATCTTCATCACGCTCGCCTTTGCGGGGGTGCAACCGTGGAGTCTTCTTCTCGTCATCATCCGCGACGTGTGGCTGCTCAAGGTGGCGTACGAGGTGGCGGCCACTCCGCTGACCTACGCGATCGTCACCTTCCTGAAGCGCGTCGAGGGAGTGGATACGTTCGACCGAAACACACGGTTCTCTCCAATTCCTCTCGGCGCACTGCGCCCGGTAGGTCGGGGCGCCACGAGGTGAGTGAGCTATACGGCGCGAAAGCGATCCGCGAAGCGCAGCTGGAGGCCTTCGACAATCGCACGCCTGAGCGGGACTACACCATCCAGTTCACGATCCCCGAGTTCACCTGCCTGTGTCCCCGGTCGGGCTTCCCGGATTTCGCAGTGCTCCACGTGCGCTACGTGCCCGGTCCGCGCTGCGTGGAGCTGCGGTCGCTCAAGCTGTACATCAACTCGTTCCGCGACCGCAGTGTCTATCACGAGGACGTTGTGAACCTCATTCTGGCCGACCTCGTCGCGCTCCTCGCGCCGAAGTATTGCGAAATCGTTGGCGACTTCAACGTGCGCGGCAACATCAAGACGGTCGTGCGCGCGACGCATCGCGATGTGTCCTGGAACGGCGCGGCCGGCGACTGGTGGAGCGCTCGCAACGAGCATGCGACCGTGCCTCCGAGCGACTAGCAACGGGGAGATACCTGCTGACGTTGGCTTGGGAGGGAACCGCACACGTTCGCGGCGAGTTCCGCAGGCCGCCGAAGCGCTGATCTGGACCGACGTGCGATTCCGTTGACGGCGGACAAGGACTGTCTGAGGTAAGCGAATGTGTGCGGTTCCCTCCTCAGACCACTGTCTGAGGTGAGCGGACCTCAGACCACTAGGCGAGCCGGATGCGATGGTTGCCGATCGGTAACAGCGCGCGGACAACGGCGTCGTCGGACGCGCCGTTCCGAACATGCAGCGAGATGCGGTCGCCGTCTATCTCGAAGATGCCATCGGTGCGCGTGGCGAGGAGTGCCACGACGTCGGGGTCCATGGCGCCGAGGCCGTCGAACGACGGCACCTCGAGTGAGGGAAATACGGTCGCGAGCTCGGACATGCCTCGTCGCCACGCGGCTGCAGGCACTCTGGGCATCTCGCGGCCGAGACACACGCCGAGGAGGAGTGAGAGCGCACGGACTCGAGACGCGTGTGCGAGCGAAAGTCCTTCGGTCAGCGCGCGTTCGTGAACGAGGCCGTCGAGCACGTCGTGCATGCGCGCTGTGGCGTCGTCGGGCGGGACCGCCACCCATACCAGTGGCCCGGCGGCGCGTGCTGCCCACCCTTCGACCAGCGCGGTAGCGCCGGCGGCCGCTCGCGCCGCATTGACCACGGCGGCCAGCCGCGGCGACGCACTCACCAGAGCGCCAGGGATGACGCGTGTCTCTTCATCCCAGGCGCGCGTTGCTCGCGCCACGCGGTCGTCGCGGACAGCCGCGAGTGGAAGCGCGAGCCTGCCCAATCCCAACTCGAGCGTCGCCTCCATCGTCCCGTCGGCACTCTCACGGGGCGCGTACACCGTCGCGCCCAGGGCGTCGGCTGCGATGCGCGCGAATCCCATGCCCCAGCGGTGACGGTCCGAACGGCGCCGAGCAGTGTGCAGCGAGTGCCCACCATTGCGGCCCGCCCAGCTCACGCGAAATGAGCTTGCCTGATGCGTGATCGCTACGGACGCGGCGTGTGCGTGTGTCTCCGCGTTGACGGCGAGCTGGACGAGCACGAGCGCGACCACTTCGGGGGCGATAACCGGCCGCGTGCCGGCACCGTCGATATCGACGTCG
>DATMRA010000253.1:0-5980 GCA_035566535.1 Candidatus Acidiferrales bacterium
GCCGCGACCTCCTCGAGGAGCTCGGGATTCTGGCGCAGAAAGTCGCGGACGTTCTCACGACCCTGGCCCAGCCGCATGTCCCCATAGGAGAACCATGCGCCGCTCTTGTCGATGATGCGCGAGTCGATGGCCATGTCCAGCACGCTGCCGGCAAAGGAGATGCCTTCGTTGTAGAGGATGTCGAACTCGGCGGCACGGAACGGCGGAGCCACCTTGTTCTTGACGACCTTGACTTTTACGCGGCTGCCGATCACGTCAAGACCCTGCTTGATCGAATCGATCTTGCGGATGTCCATGCGCACCGACGCGTAGAACTTCAGGGCGCGGCCGCCGGTGGTGACCTCGGGGTTGCCGAACATCACCCCGACCTTCTCGCGCAGCTGGTTGATGAAGATGACCGACGTGTTCGAACGGCTGATCGCTGCGGTGAGCTTGCGCATCGCCTGCGACATGAGCCGCGCCTGGAGCCCGACGTGCGTATCCCCCATTTCGCCATCGATCTCCGCCTTGGGCACCAACGCGGCCACTGAGTCGATCACGACCACGTCCACCGCGCCGCTGCGCACCAGGACCTCGACGATCTCGAGTGCCTGCTCGCCGGTGTCCGGCTGCGAGATCAGCAGCTCCTCGGTGCGTACCCCGATGCGCGCGGCGTACTGCGGATCCAGGGCGTGCTCCGCGTCGATGAACGCCGCCACGCCGCCGGCGCGTTGTGCCTGGGCGATGATGTGCAGCGTCAGCGTGGTCTTGCCGGAGGATTCGGGGCCGTACACCTCGATCACTCGACCGCGCGGGACACCGCCGACTCCCAGTGCGATGTCCAGGGTCAGCGCTCCGGTGGGGATGACCTCGACCTTCTGGGCCTGAGCGTCGCCGAGGCGCATGATCGCGCCCTTCCCGTGCGCTCGCTCGATCTGGCCGAGGGCGGTGTTCAAGGCGCGGTCTTTCTCTGTGGTCACCGGCTCACCCCTTTCTTTCAGCGCCGGCGCCCGCCGGCCGACGAGTTCTACGACGGGGTCGAGAGTACGACTTTCCAGTATGTTTGTCAACGCTGTACTCCAATGCTGACGCAAGCGATGGGCCTGCCGAGATTGACGCAGGAAAAGCTGGCGGCCCCGCTGCGGGCGGAGCGTTCCGGGTTCGCCCAAGGGCGAACATATGTACTGTATACGCCCGGGCGCAAGTATGCAATGGGGATCTCACGCGTGCTCCTGACAAAGCCTCAATGCCTCACGGACGGCGCGGGCTCGGTTGCCCTCACGTCCCTGGTCGCCGTCGAGCCGGGTCACCTCGTTGCCGTCATCCGCGGCAAGCGCCACGAACACGAGGCCGGCGGGCTTGCCGTCTTCTGCGCCCGGCCCCGCAACACCGGTAATCGCCAGCCCGATGTCGGCTCCGAAGATCAGGCGCGCTCCGTCGGCCATCTGGGTTGCGACCTCTTCGCTCACGGCGCCGTGCGCCGACAGCGCTTCGCGGGTCACGCCCAGCTGCGTCACCTTCGCATCGTCTGCGTACGCGATCACGCCTCCGAGCAGAAAATCCGACGAGCCGGGAAACGCTGTCAGTGCAGCGCCGAGCAGGCCGCCGGTGCACGACTCGGCAACGGCGACGGTGCGATGCGCTGCACGGAGTGCATCGCCCAACGTGCGCACCTCTGGAAAGGCGTCTGCAAGTATGGGTGCCGTGTCTTCAGTCATCGCTAGATGACAAACCTGCGATACCGCCAGAGGTAGTCAAGGCCACTCGCCACGGTTGCCACCACCGCCAGGATGGTGAAGCCGAAGGCGACGGGCTTGATCACCGGGTACGGCGGCGTGAGCATCAGCAGCGCGATCATGATGTTTTGCGAGACCGTCTTCGATTTACCCCACGGTGTCGAGCCCACCACGACGCCCTGGTCCGCGGCCACGAACCGCACTCCGGTGATCACGAACTCGCGGGCGAAGATCACGACCACCACCCAGAAGGGAACGAGATTCTCGCCGAGCAGGATCGCCAGCACCGTGATGACGAGGATCTTGTCGACCAGTGGGTCGAGAAACTTACCCAGCTCGCTCACCATGTTCCGGCTGCGCGCGATGCGACCGTCCAGCGTGTCCGTGGCGGCGGCCGCGCCATACACGGCGACCGACACCTGGTCGTGATACGCCCACGACGCGCTCAGCGTGTACCCGATGACCGGAACGAGCAGGAGCCGCAGGATGGTGAGCTGGTTGGGAAGTGTGAGGTGACGCGTCACCGGTAGTTGGTGAACTGGAGTGGCACGTCCAGGTCCAGCTCCTTCAACTGCTTGATCACCGCCTGTAGCTCGTCCTTGTCTCGCGACGCGACCCGCAGCTGATCGCCCTGGGTGCGCACTTGCGCCTTGGGATGTTGCGCCCGGATCTTCTTAGTGAGGTCGCGGGCCAGGTCATCGTTGATTCCCTTGCGCAGCTTGATCTCCTGGCGCACGGTGCTCTTTGCAGCCGGCTCCGGCTTCTGGGGATCGAGCACCTTGAGATCGATGCCGCGCCGGTGCACCTTGCTCTGCAGCACGTCGATGATCGACTTGAGCTGCGAGTCGGTGGCCGCCTTGAGCGTCATGGCGGTCTCCTCCAGCTCGATCTCCACCGGCACGCCCTTGAAGTCGTAGCGCGTGGTGATCTCGCGGCGCGTCTGATCGACCGCGTTGACCATCTCCTGGTGGTCGTAGTCGCTGACGACGTCGAAGGAGTGGTCCTGGGCCATGAATCCGGCTGAGAATACCGTCCTCAGCGGACGAGCGTCTTCGCGGCTCGGATCCTGCCGTCGCGGGGACCCCCTCGCTCCGGGTCCTGCCGTTGCGGGGACCCCTCCCCCCCGGGCTGCAGTGATTCCTTCCCACAGATCCCGCGCAAGTGCCAATACCTGTTATCTGTGGGACCCGGAATCAAGGGCCGCTCGGGGGGCTGCCCCCCGCGACGTCACCCGGGCGACGTTTACTCCTCGCCTAAGGACTCGAGCAGCTCGTCGACCTGGAACACGTCCATCCGCACTTCCCTGGACTTACTTCCCTCGTACGGCCCGACCACGCCGGCTTCCGCCAGCTGGTCGATCAGCCGAGCTGCGCGTGTGTAGCCAACGCTGAGCTTTCGCTGCAACAAGGAGGCCGCGGCACGACCCTCTGCAGCGACGGTGTGTGCCGCCTTGGCGAACAGCGGATCCCGTTTCGTCGCTTCCTTGGCCCATGACACGGTCGCTTCGACGCTGAAGATCTCTTCCTGGTAATCCGGTAGGCCCTGTGCCTTCCAGAACGCGATGAGCGCATCGAGCTCGCGATCGCTCACGTACGCGCCCTGCAGACGCCGCGGCTTGCCCTCGTCGATCGGCAGGTACAGCATGTCGCCGCGGCCCAGCAGCTTCTCCGCGCCCATCTCGTCGAGGATGACGCGCGAGTCGACGCCGCTGGACACGGCAAACGCGATGCGGCTCGGAATGTTCGCCTTGATGAGCCCGGTGATGATGTCGGCGGACGGCCTCTGAGTGGCCACGATGAGGTGAATCCCCACGGCGCGCGCCAGCTGCGCGATGCGACAGATGAGGTCTTCGATCTCTCCCGCGGCAACCATCATGAGGTCGGCAAGCTCGTCCACCACGATGACGATGTATGGCAGTGGCGCGAGACCCAAGCTTCCGGCGCGTTCGTTGAACACCGCGATGTTGCGTGCGCCGTGCGAGGCGAAGAGCTTGTAGCGCTCTTCCATCTCCTTCACCGCCCAGCGCAACGACGCAACGGCCGCCTCCGGTTCCACAACGACAGGCACAAGCAGGTGCGGCAGGTCGGCGAAGTTGGAGAGCTCGACCCGTTTTGGGTCGATGAGAATCATCTTCAGCTGGGCCGGCGTGGCCTGCAGAAGGAACCCACCCAGCAACGCATTGATGGACACCGACTTGCCGCTCCCGGTCGCACCGGCGATGAGCAGATGCGGCATCCGCGTGAGGTCACCGACCACGGAATGGCCGCTGACGTCAGCGCCGAGCGCAACGCTCAGCCGGTTGCGCGTGTCGCTGAATTGCTGCGACCCGACGATCTCTTTGAGGCTCACGAGTTGAGCGGCCTTGTTGGGCACCTCGATGCCGATCGCGGACTTCCCCGGTATGAACGGCTGGATGCGGATCGGCGCCGCGAGGGCGAGTGCGAGGTCTGTCTGGTAACCGAGGATCTTGCGCACCGGCACACCAACGGCCGGCTGCAACTCGTATTGCGTGACAGTCGGTCCGCTGTTCGCCCCCACGATGCGCGTCTCGATGCCGAACGACAGCAGCGTCGACACGATCTTCTCGCCGGTGACACGGACCTCGGCCTGGAGGCGCTCGCGCTTCCCGCTGACGGTGTCGAGCAGGTCGATGGTCGGCAGCACCCACACCTTGTCTGGCTCGTCGCCGGGAAGCGGGTCGGTGGCGTGGGCAGCCTCCAGCTCGGGAACGGGGGCGAGGCTCTGAGGCGGCGTCACCACACCTTCGAACTCGCGGGGGAAGAAGCCCTCCTCCATCTCCGGTGGCGGCGCTGGGTCCGGGGGCGCGACCAGTGGAGGCTGATCGTGGTCTGGGAAGAAGGCGTCCGGCGGCATGAGCCCGGACTGCGGTGCCTCAAATGGCAGCCGCACCGCCACGCCGGGCAGCTCGGTCAGGGCCTCGGGGGGTGCGGCAGGTGCGGCGAAGGCACGCTGATTCGCCGAACGGGCAGGAATTTCGTCGTCGTCGTCCTCTCGCATCCGTCCCAGCCACGCGGCGGCCGATTGCACGATCGGCCACGTGCGCAGGTCCATCGACATGACCACGCCGATGACGGCGAGCACGATCAGCGTCGCACCGGCGCCGGCGCTGCCCAGGCCACGGGCGATACCGGGGCCGAGCCACCTGCCGATATCGCCTGCCGAACCGGGAGATATCAGCCCGATGAGGCCCAGGAGCGCTAGCACTGCGAGCAGGCTTCCGGCGCCGGCAGCCTCTCCGGCGCGCCATTCCGAACTGGCGCACAGACGCACACCGGTGACCGCCAGGCCGGCGACGACCAGCCAGGCTCCGGCTCCGAGCACCGTATAGAAGGCGTCGTGCACGGGGCGGGCTACCGACCCGGTTCCCGGCAGGATGAGGATGGCGGCGATGATCAGCGCGAGGCCGATCGCGGCGACGCCGATGAGCTCGCGCTTGAGCTCATTGCTCAGCAGCGGACTTCGCGGCGTGCGCGCAACGCGGCCGCGACCAGTCCGACGCCGTGTACCCGTGGCAGGCCGGCGCGCAGCCGGACGCCGTCGTGTCGATGTACTACGAGCCATGTGTTCGATGCCTTGCCGGAACGTGAGCCAACGCGTTCACCTGGATCGCGGCGATCGTATCAGCAAAGCTCCAAGAGCGCCGGTGCGCGGAGGTCAGATCTCAGTCACGAGTGGGAGTATCAACGGCCTCCTCCGCGTGCGCTTGTACAGGAAGCGCGACAGGCCTTCGTGAATCGCGGCCTGCCACACCGTCCAGTCCGCGTCCGGGGCGAGCCGCGACACCAACTCGAGCACGTGCTCGCGCGCGTCGTCGAAAAGCGTGCCGCTGTCGTCGTCGATGAAGCCGCGCGACACCACATCGGGTCCAGCCACGACGCTCCCGGTGGAGCGTTCGACAGTGAGGATCACGATGATCACGCCGTCGTGGGCCAGCTGCTGGCGGTCGCGAAACACGACGTCGTCGGCCTCTTCGATGCTCAGGCCGTCCACGTAGACGTACCCCGCCGAGGCACGCTGATCGGTGCGGCGGATGCTGGCCGCATCAATCTCGACGATCACACCGTTGTCGACCGCGAGCACGCGCTCAGCAGGGATCCCGACCGAGCGCGCCAGCTCCGAGTGCAGCGCGAGGTGGCGGTATTCGCCATGCACCGGGATGAAGTAGCGCGGGCGCGTCAGCGTCAGGAGCAGCTTCAACTCCTCGCGGCTCGCATGGCCCGAGGCATGTACGCGGTGTCGCGATG
>DATMRA010000254.1:0-26679 GCA_035566535.1 Candidatus Acidiferrales bacterium
CGCACATTTGAATTCTCGGTGCGGGTGTTTGCATTCCCAGAATTGCGCGACTGGCTGCACGCGGCGGGCTTCTCCACGGTCAACGCCTTCGATGGGTCCGGAGCGGATCTCAGTGATGTTTCGGCGCGTATGATCGTGCGCGCGACGAAGGCCTGAAAGTGCGGTGCCGGCGGCTAACCCGCGAGCGTCAGCTTTCGGCGGGCGTCTCGGATCCGCGCTTCTCGAGATCGAGTGATAGGGAATTGATGCAGTAGCGCGGCATGCCGCCCGGTCCGTCGTCGAACACGTGTCCGAGATGGCTTCCGCAGTTGCGACATACGACCTCGGTTCTGTGCATCCCCATACTACTGTCGTCGCGCAGCTCCACCGCATCCGCGACGGCGGGCGCCGTGAAACTTGGCCAGCCGGTGCCCGAGTCGAACTTGGTATCGCTATCGAACAGCACCGCACCGCACGCCGCGCAGCGGTACGAGCCGTCGTCATGGACGTTCCAGTATTTCCCGGTGAAGGCGGGCTCGGTGCCCTGCTCCCGCAGCACGTGGTACTGCTCCGGGGTCAGCTGCTGCTTCCAGTCCTCGTCGGACTTTTGCACGGGGGTCTCAGTGCTGTGCTCGGTGGTCATATGCCGTCCACTCCAGGTTGCCGTTACCAATCCACTGTAGCGCCTTCTGCGCCGCACTCCGCCGCCCACGAGAAGGGGAGACTCGGCCTGTGAACCTCGGTGGCTTGCTGATCATCTCGGTGGTCGCCTTTCTGGCGCCCCTGGCGGTCAACGCGGTCGCCCGGCTGCGGATTCCCAGCCCCGTGCTCGAGATTGTCGCCGGCATAGTCATCGGTCCGGCCGTCCTTGGTTGGGTGCGCGTGGACACCCCCATCGCCGTCATTTCGATGCTCGGCCTCTCAATGCTCCTCTTTCTGGCAGGGCTGGAGATCGAGATCGGCCGCTTGCGAGGCCGCCTGCTGCGCTCGAGCGCGATCGGATTGGCAACCTCACTGGCGCTCGCTCTCGGCGTCGCCTACGGGCTCCACGCAGCGGGCGTGGTGCAGACCCCGCTTCTTTTCGCGATCGCGCTCGCCGCGACCGCACTCGGCCTGGTGATTCCCGTCCTGAAGGACGCGGGCGAGCTCGGCCATCCGGTCGGGAATGCGGTTGTCGCGGGCGCCACGCTTGCGGAGTTCACGTGCATCGCGCTGCTTTCATTGTTCTTCTCGGCTGAGCCAACTGCTGCCGGCGCGAAGATCGTCCTCCTCAGCGCGTTCGCCGTCGCCGTGCTGCTCATCGGTGCTGTGCTGCTCCGCTACGGGGAGAGTCCTCGCATTTCAGCCGTACTGGTTCGGCTTCAGGACACAACGGCCCAGATACGCGTGCGGTTCGCGGTGGTTCTCTTCATCGCGTTTGCCACGCTTGCGACAACGCTCGGTCTGGAGACGATCCTGGGCGCGTTCGTTGCCGGCGCGCTGCTCAAGGTCGTCGATCGAGACGCCGCGGTGGTGCATCCGCAGACCACGACGAAGCTCGAGGCTATAGGTTTCGGTTTCCTCGTCCCGGTCTTTTGGGTGACGACCGGGCTGCGATTCGACCTCCACGCGCTTTTTGCCAGCGCATCGACGCTCGCGCAGGTTCCCATCTTCCTGGCGGCGCTGCTCGTCGTTCGCGGCGTGCCGGCGGCCGTCTACCGCCGTTCGCTGTCACGCAGGCAGACGGTCGCGGTGGGTTTGTTCCAGGCCACGTCTCTCTCATTCATTGTCGCTGCCACGCAAATCGGAGTACAGCTCCACCTGATCACCTCCGGGACCGCGGCCGCGCTCGTCGGCGCAGGCTTGCTGTCCGCGGTCCTGTTTCCACCGATCGCCCTTGGTCTCATCGGCGGGAATGCGCGCGTCAGGGCGTGAGCACGACCTTCCCGATGCTCTTGCCTGACATCAGGCGCCGATGTGCGTCGGCGGCTCGGTCGAACGAGAATGAGGAGTCCACGACAGGGCGCACCACCCCGGATTCGACGAGCTCGCGAAGCGGCTTGACGATGCGCCCCATGCTCCCCTCGTCATCCCACCAGTGCAAGAGGTTGAGTCCGAAGACGCCTTTGTTCTCGTTGAGGATTCGCGGGCCTTTCCACCACGGCATCGTGGCGAAGGGAAAGGCTGCGACTGTACGCAGCGCGGCAGGGATGTTGCGCCGCTCGCCCGTTTGCAGCGATGTCACGCCATAGGCGATCACTTTGCCGCCGGCACGAAGCAGCCGCCAGTCGCGGCGGAGGGACGCGGGGCCGACGGCGTCGAGGATGACGTCAACTCCCTGACCATCGGTGATGCGACGCACCTCGGCGACGACATCCTGCGAGCGGTAGTCGATGACGTGATCGGCTCCCTGCTCGAGCACGCTCGCGTGCTTCGGGGCGGATGCTGTTCCGATGACTATGGCTCCGTAGTGGTGCGCCAGCTGCGTCATTGCCGTCCCGACTCCCCCGGCCGCGGAGTGGACGAGCACGCGGTCACCCGGGTGCACGCCGGCCATGAGCACCAGCGCCGCGTAGGCCGTGCCGTAGTTGATGGGAATCGCCGCTCCCTCTGCCATGAGCATCCCGTGAGGCATCGGAACCGTCTCGTCGGCTCCTGCGACGACGCTTTCCGCCTGTCCGGTGAAGCGGGTTGCCGCCACCACGCGGTCGCCAGGGCGCAGGTCGACGACTCCATCACCCACAGAATCGACAGTTCCCGCGACTTCATATCCAAGCACGCAAGGAGTCTTCGGCGAGTCGGGGTACAAGCCCATACGCGCCAAGAGGTCGGAATAGTTGAGTCCGGCGGCCTCGACGGCGATGCGTACCTGGCCAGGACCTGGCTGCGGAGTTGGGCGTTCCTCAACACGCAGCACGTCGGGTGGTCCGCGATGGGGAAGAACTACGGCACGCACGACCGCTACCCGCCGGCGCCGTGTGTGCGAACGTCGGCATCGCGAAAGAGCGATGTGTGCATATCTGTGCGCAGCGCATCGCACACGAGTTCAACGCAGCGTGATTGCAGCGACGGATCCGATGCGGAGTAGCCCGCCTGCCCCAGCCCGGCCATCAGCATCGACACGTCGTCGATGGAGATGTCGGATCGAACACGACCATAGCGCTGCGCCCGCGCCAGCAACTGGCCCACCGCGCCGAGCAGCTCGCGCATGACATCTTTCTTGGTGGCCGTGAGGTCGAAGCCAGACGCGGCCATGCGGTCCGCCAGCGCCTTGAATGCTGCAGATTCGTCCGAGAGACGGCGCAGGAATGCGAAGAATGCCTCGCCCGCATCGTCAGCAGACGCGGCTTCTCGAGCGGCATCCAGCAGTGGTTCGAGCCGCGTGGCCACGATTGCCTGCAGCAGCGCCTCCTTGGTGGGGAAGTTGCGATACACGGTGCCGACGCCCACACCCGCGCGGTGCGCGATCTCGTCCATCGACGCGTCAACGCCATGGGCGCGGAATTCCGCCTCAGCTGCGTCCAGGATCGAGGCGCGATTCCGCTGCGCGTCGGCGCGCAGCTTGCGCTCGACTCCCTCGACCTCAGTCGCGAAGCTGGGGTCGCTTTCGGTGCGGACTTGGGTCGGCTTAGCCATTGACAAACGGAACCATCGCTCCGTATAGTACCCCCATATCCGGAACCATGGCTCCGATTGTACGACAGGAGAACCGAAGCACAATGGCATCCCGCTCTCGGCACGGCAACATCTGGCTGGTCCTGGTAATCGTCGGCCTCGCTCAGTTCATGGTGATTCTCGACGCCACCATCGTTAACGTGGCGCTGCCGTCGATCCAGCGCGGACTCGGCTTCTCCACCGGCACGCTGCAGTGGGTTGTGAACTCGTACACGCTCACATTTGGCGGCTTCCTCATGCTCGGCGGGCGCGCCGGCGACCTGTTCGGACGGAAGCGCCTCTTCATCCTGGGCATCGTGGTTTTCTCCGCGGCGTCGCTCCTCAATGGTCTCGCCGGTTCGGCGGGTGTCCTGGTCGCGGGCCGTGCGCTTCAGGGCCTCGGTGGTGCGCTGGTCACCCCGGCCGCGCTGTCGGTCCTCACCACGACCTTCGCGGAAGGCGCGGAGCGCACCAGGGCTCTCGGCGTGTGGAGCGCGGTCGCCGTCGGCGGCGGCGCGGTCGGCCTGCTGCTGGGCGGCGTGTTGACGTCTGCACTCTCCTGGCAGTGGATTTTCTTCGTCAATGTCCCGGTCGGTGTTGGTGCGATCGCCCTCGCGTTGCGCTACGTCCCGGAGAGCCGGGCGCAGGGAGTCCGTGGGGGCGTCGACTTCGGCGGGGCCTTTGCGATCACCGCCGGTCTGATGGTTCTCGTGTACGCGATCATCAACGCGCAGACCGCCGGATGGGCCTCCGGAACCACCTTCCTCTTGGCGGCGATCGCCGTGGCGCTGCTCAGCGCCTTCGTCGTACTCGAGCTGCGGCTGCGTCATCCGTTGATCCGTCTCGGCATCTTCCGGATGCGCTCTATTCGAGGCGCCAACATCGTGATGCTGCTTGTCGCGGCGGGGATGTTCGCGCTGTTCTACTTCGCGTCGATCTATGTCCAGGAGGTGCTCGGCTACAGCCCCCTCACGGCAGGCTTGGCGTTTCTGCCGGTGACAGCAGGAATCATCGCCGGCGCAGGGTTGTCGCAGCAGCTGATCAAGCGTGTCGGCGTCCGGGCGGTTGGCATTGCGGGCATGTCGATTGCCGCGGTCGGCCTCGCGCTGCTCAGCCGGATTCCGGTCCACGGCACGTACGCCGGCGATCTGCTTCCCGGGTTGCTCACGATGTCGTTTGGCATGGGCCTGACGTTCGTGCCCCTCACATTGATCGCCACCACCAACGTGAAGGCAGAGGACGCCGGGCTTGCTTCGGGCTTGCTCAACACCTCGCAGCAGCTTGGCGGCGCTCTTGGGCTGGCCGTCCTCTCGACGCTGGCCGCGAACACCACCTCGACGACGCTGGCGGCCATCGCGGGCACGCCGTCGGCCGGCGACCGCGTCTCTGCCCTGGTTTCAGGCTTCCACGTCGCCTTCCTCATAGGGGCCTTCCTGTTCGTGGCCGGTGCGATCCTGATGGCCGCACTCGTCCGGCGCGCCGACGTCGCCAGCATCGAGACGGTCGCGAGCCCCGCGCTGGCTGCGTAGAGCTCGGACCCGGGCCTCCGCCTTTCTGGGCGCGCACGGAACGGCGCCGCTGTGGTACTAGTGACAGTCCGCGCCACAGGAAGGAGACAGGAAGGTGAGACGACTGAAGGTCGGTCTATTGACCGTTTGTCTTGGGCTCTCGGTGCCCGCCAGCCTCCCGGTCTTCGCCTCCTCTTCAGTAGCTGTCGTCCGTGGTAGCCACTACGGGACGCGCATCTTTCCCGACAACGCCTTCACCGTCTCGGACCGGAACCAGGTAACCGGCCGGCGAGTCAACTTCCGCCAGGGGGTCGACTACCCAACAGTCGGGGGCGTCGTGCAGCGCGCATGCACCAGCGCCGACTACTCGATCTGCGACGCCTTCTCCGAACTGAACAAACTCGACGGGTTCGATCTCCAGCCGCGCGTTACGGTTCCGTTCACCGGAGCCATCGACCTCGCGTCGGTGAACGACACGGATTTCTTCATCACGAGCGATACGGGCAGCTTCGCGAGCGGGCTGCGCCAGCTCACGTTCGACCCGGCCACGAACACCCTCGCCGGCATCAGCGACGCATTCCTGCGCGAGGACACGTCATATCGAATCCACGTGTCCAACGGCATTCGCGACAGCGCGGGCAAGGCAGTCAGCGCATGCGATGGCTCGTGCGTCGTCCGCTTCACCACGCGGACAGCCAGTGGGGAATTGGTCCGGATCCGTCAGTCGATGGATCTTCCGTTGAGCAACTCGCGCAACGCATACGTGCTGGCCGGCTTCCCCGGCGCATCGACGTCAACCGCAAGTCGCAAGCTGACCTTCACCCAGAACGGAACGAACGACGTCTTTCTGGCGGCGACCGTGGCGCCCTCGGTCGCCAATCCCCTGAACGGCATCCAGCGCAACGACCAGGTGAAGGTCGACCCCACCGCGTCCGGCGCGTTCCAGTCGAGCGCGGTGCCGAACCTGGTTGCGCCGGGGACAGCGGGCTACTACGCGTTCGGCAGCTTCCTGTCGCCGCGGTATCAGTACGCGTCCGCCTCGGGGCACGTGGACAATCCCTACGGAGTCGGCAACGGGTTCACCGACGGGGAGATTCCGCCGGTCCCCACCACCAAGACGCCCGCTCCATTCGGAGCCGATCGGCTTGGCGCCATCGTGGTGACGCCCAACCCATCTGTCTTCCCTGCTCCCTGGCCGGTGGCCATTTACGGACCGGGGTTCACCCGCAGCGACTACGACCTCTTCGTGACCGCTGACTACAACGCCTCGCTCGGAATTCTCACCGTGGCAACCGACCCGTCGGGTCACGGGTTCGGGCCGCTGAGCACGACGACGGTCACGAGCAGTGGCGCACCCACGACCTTCCTCAGCTATGGGCGCGGTCGCGACCTCGACGGCGATGGGCTGATCGGCGACGGACTCAACGATGGCGTTGGCCCCACCGGTCATTTTCAGCCGGGCGGGAGTGAGCTACCGACGCGCAAGCCGATCGACGGTCTCGAATCGGGCCTCGTACAAACGACGGTCGACGACATGGCGTTGGGCCGGGCGGTTGCTGCCGGGCTCGACATCCCTGGCGTCGGGACCAACCTCATCAACCCCGCGAAGATCATGTACTACGGACTGAGCTTCGGCGGCATCTACGGCACCATGCTCATGGGCACGGATCCGCTCTTCCACCAGGGGCTGCTCAACGTTGCCGGTGGGCCGATCGTGGACATCGCGCGGCTGTCGTCGTTCCGCGGCGATCTTGCCGCGACGCTCGGACGGTCCCGGCCGAGCTTGCTCAACGGCGGCCCCGGTCTCAATGGATTCACCGAGGATCTTCCGTTGCGCAACGACCCGGCGGAGGTCATCACGCACCCCGGGGCGGCCGCGCTGCAGGAGCTGTTCGCCGATTCGAACTGGTACGACCGCACCGGCAGCCCGGAGACGTTCGCACCGCGGATCCGGTTGCGGCCTGACTCCGCCTGGGCGAGCAACCCCAAGAACGTGGTGTTCCAGACCGCATATGCGGACGGCACGACGACGGATCCTGCCGCGGCGACTATCTACCGCGCGGGTGCCCTGTTCGACCGCGTTGTCTTCTACCGCAACGACAAGACGCCGACGTACGCCTCCGACCCACACGGCTGGCTCGCGGATCCGACGCTCGCCGGACGCACCTCGGGTGAACAGCAACTGGGCGCGTTCCTGTCAACCGGGCAGCTGATCAATCCGAATCCTGCGTGGCTGGAAACGCCGATCGCGAATCCCAACAACCTCGAGTGCTTGCACTACGCCGATCCGCAGACTGGTCAGCCCGCGGCCAGGCAGCCTTTCCCGAGCAGCGGCGATTGCCCGCCGGCACCGCCTCACTGATTCCGCACCGGCGGCTGGCGCGAGGCCGGCAGCGCGTCAGTCGCGCACCTTCCATACGAGCACGGCCGACAGGATGATCAGCGCGGTCCCGGCCACGGCCACGTAGAAGCCCGGGCCAACATACGCGGCGACGTACAGCTGCGCTGCGCGCGTCTGCGCATCGATGTAGTCCGCGTAGACCCCGATGGTGATCAGGAGCGCAAGCAAGCTCAGGAGCGCGCGCGAATATCCGCCGGGAAACTGAATGAAAAAGCGCAGAGCAAACCCGGCGGCGAGCCCGGCTGCGACGAGGAGCCAGCTGGCGCCCTGTATTCCATAGATCACCGTGTACCCGGCCGCGGGGATAACGTGATGATGCCAGGCGAGACGCATCGAGATGGCGAAGAGCACCGCTGCGAGGACTGGAGCGAGTGCCAGCCAGCGGTTTGGTCTCTGCGCGTCCCAGAAGACCCACAGCGGGGTCAGTGTCGGCCGGTCATCCTCCACAACAGCACCCATATTCGCCGCGCCACCGGTCGCGGGCTCGTGCGCCGCCTGGCTCAGACCGTCAGCGCAGGCGCGACCACTGGCTATGGTGTGCCTCGGTGGCGACAGGTGCAACCGCCGACCCGGCGATGGGCATGAGCGCGGCACCCCGATCCCGTAGCGCCTGTGGAATCCGGGCTGCCCCGCCCGTCACTGCGCTGACCGGGTCGGGTTGGGTGACCACCGGCCCGTGGACGAGAGCCGCCACATGGTCACGAAAGGCCGCACCAAATGCGGTCGGAGTGCCGGCGTAATCGGTGATGAGGGCGGGACCGCTTCGGCAGTCCCACGTATCCCACGTCCAGCCCACGTATGACACGCCGTTGCTGTCGGCCCAGTACATGAACGCGCTGATGAAGGCGCCGGCGCAGTCGGTCTCGCCGAGCTCGCCGGTGACGACCGGCACCACCGCGGCGACAGGGGCGACCTGTGACACCCAGCAGTTCAGGTTGCCGCACGTATTGAACTGGTACATGTGCAGCGATGCCGCAAGCTGGCCGGCGGGATCAGCAGGGCGGTGCGCAAGCCAGCCGCTGAGGTCATTCGACCACGCGAGCCCGCCGGCAATCACAGGTTGCGTCGCTCCGGTGCCGCGCACCGCGTTGAGCAACGACTGCATGCCGGCCGACGTCCACGCCGCGCTGACGCCGTTGCCGGAATTGATGGTGCATCCATTCAACCAGCACGCCCACGGGTCGCTCGTGGCCGCGTTTCCCGTGCTCAGGAATGGCTCGTTGAAGAGGTCGAAGACGACCGACGCGTCGCTCTTGAACGCCGTGGCCACACTCGACCAGAACGCGGGTGCATGATCCGCGTCTGCCATCGGTAGCTGTCCTGTGGCCGGCGTCGAACCGGGCGCCGCCCAATGCAGATCGAGGATCGCGAGCAGCCCGGCCTGGTGCAGCTGCGCGACGTACTGCTCCACCGCGCGCTGGTACGCCGCCCCGCCGTACGCCGCTGAGACTCCGTTGATGCCGAGCCAGCAGTCCTCGTTGAGCGGCAGGCGCACCGCGTTGATGTGCCAGGCCGCCATCGCCTGCACGCTGGCCGCGTCACTCGGCCCGTCGAAGATTCCCCAGCCCTGGATGCAGGCGTACTCGGTGCCCGACCGGTTGACGCCGCGCAGCTGCACAGTGGCGCCGTAGGCATCCACCAGCCGGTTGCCGGCAACGTGAATCGCGGGCGGAGCAGCGCTGGCGATCACCAGTGGTGGCCGCAGTGGAGCGACGGCCGCGCACGCAACCGCCAGCAGCGCGAGCGATACCGCGCGTGGAGACATTGGATGAAAACGAGGGGAGGAGGCGATGTTCCCGAGCGTACGCGGCGCCGCACGTCGTTCCATGACGGTCGCGTGACGCCACTCAGATGGCGGTGCAGACCGGGTTAGCTCACCCCGCTACCACCACTCGAAGGGACGTCCGTCCCAATCATCGAGGCTGGGATAGGTTGGATCCTCGGCGAGCTCGCGCACGCGGCCTTCGAAGGCGTCCACCTCGCGAGCGGAGAGGAGGCGGCTGAGCCGCTCATGCAGCGCCGTCATGCGGGTTTCGTCCGCGTTCAACGCGCGCACGCGAGCTGCTGTCGACGCCGGCAGAGCCGTGCCGCCCAACGAGATCAGCGCAGTGCGCTGGCGCGGGTAGGGAAGAAACGTGAGCGCGTTGTCGATTGCCGCAATACGAGTCTCTGCCGTGACCATGAGGTGTGAGCGCTTGCGGTC
Organism: Candidatus Acidiferrales bacterium; assembly: GCA_035566535.1. Taxonomy (GTDB): domain Bacteria; phylum Chloroflexota; class Dormibacteria; order Aeolococcales; family Aeolococcaceae; genus JAFARE01. The sequence goes on from DATMRA010000254.1 coordinate 9,725, forward strand.
AGCGTTGTTGACCAGCGCATCGAGCATGGCGACATCCTTCAGCTGGGCTTCCAGACGTTCCGCTTGTGCCGTGCTCGGATTGCGGTCCGAGGCGTGCACGAACAGCTGCATCGAACCCGGCCCCACCGGACCGTCGCGCAGTGTGGTGGGAGGGACATGGCCCAGGTCGAGCGCGGCATCCACCAGATACGTCGCGGCCTCGCGTAGGTACAGCGTGCGCCGCGGGAAGTCCCAGAGTGGGCGTTCGCCTCGGGCCGGTTTGTACACGGCGCGCATCGGCTGGCCGGGATCGTGCGGATCCGGAGCTGCCAGCTGCACGAGGAACACGGCATTGCTGCCGTAGGGCACCTCGCCGATGCCCTCCACCGCAGCCTCGGCGAGCGCCACCAGCGTTTCCTCGTCCTGAATTCGGGCGCCGTCACGCGGCCCGGCGGCGAGCGCGGTCTCGAACCGCTCGCGGCCGTGGGCGACACCGGTTTCGAGCTCCTCGGGAAGGACAAGGCGACGGTCGCCCATCGGGTCGAGGTGGGGCCGGAGGCGACGCCGCCCGCGACCGCCCGGCCGGGAAGCGGCCACCTGTGCCTCCGGGGTCAGCCGCGCGAACGGCGAGCGGCCACGGCGGCCGTGATCGCCACGAGGACCACGGGCACCCCGAACAGGAGCCCGACCACCAGCGCGCTGCGGGGGGAATCGACGCCGACGCCCAGCATGATCACCGCCACGGCAACCAGGATCGCGACCACGTTGATCAGCCAAGCGCGCCGCGGGCTCGGGATGTCTTCGATCCCGGCCACCTGGCGCAGCGGCCCCACCCTCAGGTCGTCGTCGAACCAGCGAGGATGCGGGCGGCTGTGTACGTCTTCAGGGAGGTCCGCGCGGTCGAGCGCGGCCCACCACGCCGGGGCGCCGTCACTGCGCCGCTGGCCAGAAGAATGGGCTGAGCGCGAGGCCTCGTCCGACATCGGGTGGCTGCTGATGATACGCGCCCCGGCCCGACGCCCAGCGGGCCCCGATACGATCTCGACGTGCCTCAAGCAGGATCGACCGCGCGTGCGCTCGCAGCGCTGCAAACGGAGCATCGCGCGTGTCATCGCTGCGTTGACGCGGGATTCATCCCGAGTGCGCTGCCGGTCTTCAGCGGCAACGCGTCGCAGCGCGTGCTGCTCGTCGGACAGGCACCCGGGCCGGTGGAGAAGGACCAGTCGCGGCCGTTTGCCGGACGCGCGGGGAGGCAGCTCATGCGCTGGTTCGTGCGCGCCGGTTTCGCCGGCGACGGCGATGTGCGCGCACGCGTTTATATGACAGCGATGACCACGTGTTTTCCGGGGCGACGCGCGGACGGCGCGGGTGACCGCCGGCCGTCGGGGCGCGAGGTGGCGCTTTGTTCGCCATGGCTGGACGCGCTTCTTGATGTCTTGCGCCCTCGCTTGATCCTGCCCGTTGGAGGTCTTGCGCTCTCCCGCTTTCTTCCCGGCAAGAGTCTCGATGATGTGATCGGCTCTGCATACGCTGTGACCGGCGAACGCTTGACTGCTGCGCCGTCCGCGTCACCCGTCCTGCTTCCGTTGCCGCATCCGTCCGGACAGAGCCGGTGGCTCAACGATCCGGCTCGCGCCGCCCTGCTGGACCAGGCGTTGCTGGGCCTCGCCGACCTCGTTGAGTGGGCCGAGGATGCCGGTCCGCGCTCCAGAATCGGAGCCGGGGCGATGGTATGATCTGCGCCTCAAATTCGATCCTGCGGAGCACAAGGTCGCAATGCCCGCAAGTGATTCCATTGGTGGAGAGAGCGTGCCCGATGTAACCGGGGAGGCACCGGCATCCGAACAGATATCGTCCGTGCTGCCCAAGAGTCCCGAGGACATCCTCGAGCGGATCTTCACTCCGACGCCGAAAGCCAGCCCGGCGGAACAAGCTGAGCGCGCACTCCGCCGGCCCAAACAACTCATCTACTGCGCAATCAGCAATCGTCACTTCTTCTGGCGGCAGCACATCACCAAGTTCGTGCTCGACGAGGGCCACGTCCCCATCGTTCCGTTCATGCTCTTCGACTACTACCTCCTGCACACCGTTCCGAAGGAGGTCGTGCGCGAAGCGTGCAACAATCTGATCGTGCGCTCTGATCAGATGTGGGCTTTCGGCCATATGTCCCTGGGCGTCAAGGTCCAGATCGGCATCGCCAAGCGGCTCAAGAAGCCGGTGCGCTTCTACGACATCACGGACATGCCATACCGCCTGGTCAATGTCCCAGAAGCGATGCTGCGTGAGGAGTGAGGACGTAACGCGGTGCACTTGATCTGGATCGTTGTGGCAATCGTCGTCGCCCTGGTGCTTCTTTATGTGGCGTATCGCTTCAACCGTCTGATCCGGCTGCGCCAGCGTACGCAGGAGGCGTGGGCCGATATCGATGTCGAGCTCAAGCGCCGCCACGACCTCATCCCCAACCTCGTCTCCACGGTGCAGGGATATGCAGCGCACGAACGCCAGGTGTTCGAGAACGTGACCGCCGCACGAGCCAACGCGGTGACGGCGACCCAGGCCGGCAACCCGCAGGTCATGGCCGGTGCGGAGGAGGCGCTCACGGGGGCGGTGAGGCAGCTCGTGGCTGTGGCCGAGAACTACCCGCAGTTGAAGGCGTCCGAGCTCTTTCTCAACCTGCAGGAGCAGCTCACCACGACAGAGGACAAGGTCGAGTTCTCCCGCCGCTTTTACAACGGCAACGTGCGCGACTTCAACACAGCGCTGCAGCGGTTCCCGACCAACCTGCTGGCGCGGTGGCTCGGGTTCCAGGCCTTCGCCTTTTTCGCGGCTGCAGATTCAGACCGCGGCGCTCCGACGGTCCAGTTCACCCAGGGGACGACACCGGCCTAGCGGCGTCGGCGTTCTATTTTTAAGTCTCCTGGGCGCTCATGATCCGCTGCAGTGCGGCAATGCGCTGCTCGATGGGAGGATGGGTGTCGAACAGGTGATGGAACCACGCGTCGTGGTGTTGCAGCGGGTCGTCGATGCACATGGCGGCCGTGACGTGCGTCATCTTGGCGAACGGCTTGTCGTTCTTCTGCAGCTTCTGCAGCGCGTGAAGCAGGCCGGCGGGGTTCCGTGTGAGCTCCACGCTGCTTGCGTCCGCCAGCGACTCGCGTGAGCGCGACAGCGCGAACTGCATGAGCGGTCCGACGATCACCGCGATGACCGAGAGTAGCGCTGCCGCGGCGATCAGGATGATGATCACGTAGCCACCGTCGCGGTTGTTGCCCACCCGGGTGAAGAACAGAGAGCGCCACATGATGCTGGCCAGCAGCCCCGCCAGCGCCACCACGGTGCTGACGATGAGCACGAGCCGCACGTCGTAGTTGCGGATATGGCTCATCTCATGGCCGAGGACGCCTTCCAGTTCCTCGCGATTCATGATCTGCAGCAGGCCGGTCGTCGCCGTGACCGCCGCCGACTTCGGGCTCAACCCCGTGGCGAACGCGTTGGGTGATGGGTCGTCGATCACGTAGATCTTCGGCATCGGAAGTCCGCTGCCGATGGTGAGCGTGGAGACAACGTCGTACAGCTGGGGATACTGCTGCTGCGTGACGGGCTTGGCCCCGGATGCGGCGAGCACCGTGATCTGGCCCATGGTGAGCGCCCAGAGCACCGCGACCAGCGCGAGCAGGCCGGCGATCACCGCACCGGTGACGGCACCCCGGAGCGCACCCGCGCCGGCGAGCAGACCTATGCCATAGCCGGCAGCGATCCAGAACAGGAAGAACAGGAAGATGACCAGCACACTCTTGCGCCGGTTGGCCGCTATCTGGTGGTACATGCCCTGAGTATGCCGGTTGGCGGTGGCCTCGAAACCGTCAGCGGGGTCTAGAGCAGCGCGGTGTAGCGCTCGCGGAATGCACGTATGGAAGCGCCCACCGGCTCGGCCAGCGGCGCGGGACGAACAGCATCGGGCGTCTTCAGGCCGTTTCCTGTGATGTATGCCACCACTGTCTCGTCGCCTTCCCAGCGTCCGGCCGCGGCGAGCTTGCGCAGCACCGCGACGGTGGTCCCTCCGGCGGTCTCGGCGTAGATGCCCTCGGTGGTGGCGAGCAGTTCGATGCCCTCGATGAGCTCGTCATCGGTGACGCTTCCGACGACGCCGCCGGTCTCGCGCGCGATGCGGAGCACGTCCGCGCCGTCCGACGGGTTGCCGATTGCAATCGACCGGGCGATGGTGTTGGGCCGCACCGGAGCGACGGTTTCGGAACCGCTGTCAAATGCGGTCGCGACCGGCGAACAGCCCTCCGCCTGTGCGCCCGTGAAGCGCGGAAGCGCGCTCGTGCTGTCCACGAGCCCGAGCTGCTGCAGCTCACCCGCAGCCTTGCGATGCTTGACGAACTGGCAGCCGGACGCCACCGGGATCACGATCTCGTCGGGAAGCCTCCAGCCGAGCTGCTCAGCGGTCTCGAAGGTGAGCGTCTTGCTCCCCTCGCTGTAGAACGGCCGCAGGTTGATGTTGCAGAAGCCCCAGTCCACACTGTCGGCGAGCTCGCTGCAGAGGCGATTCACGTCGTCGTAGCTGCCGTCGATTCGAACGAGTGTCGGCTTGTACACCGTTGTGGCGGAGATCTTCGCCGGTTCGAGGTCTGCGGGTATGAAGACGACGGCCTGCAGACCGGCACGCGCCGCGTACGCCGCCACCGCGTTGGCCAGGTTGCCGGTGCTCGCGCAGGACACCACGGTGAAGCCGCGCTGCTTCGCCCAGGTGACGGCCACGCTGACCACGCGATCCTTGAAGGATCCCGTCGGATTGACCGCGTCATTCTTCAGGTACAGATTGCGCAGCCCCAGTTGATCGCCGAGGTTGCGCGCGTGGACGAGCGGCGTGAAACCCTCGCCGAGCGTCACCGGTTCGGCGCCCGGCTCGAACTCCACTGGCAGCAGATCGCGATACCGCCAGATGCTTGGCGGTCCCGCGGCGATCGATTCGCGTGAGACGCGACGGGCGATCTCCGCGTAGTCGTACTGGACCTCGAGTGGACCGAAGCAGCGGTCGCAGATGTTGGTTGCCTCGACGGGAGTTTCGAAGCCACACGCGCGACAGGCGAGACCACGCACGCGCGACCGGCCCGTACTGGGGCGGCCGTAGCGTTCGAGAAGACTGAGGGTGGACATAAAAAAACCTCCCGGACGTTCACCCGGGAGGCCTCCGTACGTGGGCGCGTGCGCCGCTACGTTCGGAAACCTCCGCGGCGCATCATCATCGTGATCTCTGGCTGCCTGTGCATTGGCGCGCATCCTAGCAGGTCGCCGCCGTTTCGGCGGCCGCGTATTCGATGCACGTCACACACGCCGGATGAGGTCGCGTTCCGTGCGTTCCCGGGTTGCCTTGACCAGCGGCAGCAGCGGATGGGTGCGCAGGGCCTGCTCCATCTGCCGCAGGAGCGAGTAGAGGTTCTTGACCGCCTTGACGACGTCCCCAAGATCCGCACCAGGAGGCGGTTCGATGTCGGCGAGCTCGTCGCCCGAGGTCCACGCGTATGCCGCGTCGATGAAGTCAAAGGAAAGGGGCGACATCGTTGTGATGCCGTGCTCGCGCTCGATCTCCGCGAGCCGGTTCAGCGACAGCCGGAGCATGCGGTACTGCCGCTCAACCGCAGGGGTGGGGAAGTGGCGCCGCGCACTGTGCGGCCGGTCCCGACCGCGATCCTCCGCAACGAGCATCACCAACGACGCTGCGAGTTCCTCCGGTTGCAGGTCCGCGAACGTATCCGCCGCGATGGCGTCCGCGATCAGCAGCGCGCGTTCGCCGAAGAGGGATTCTGCGAGCAGCCCCAGCTGCGTCGGCGTGTCATCTTCGAGGAAGCCGGCTTCGCGGAGCACCGCACGCAGGGCTCTGAACTCTCGTTTGTAGCGCTGCTGCGCCGACTCGAGCTCTCCCTGCCCGCCCTCGAGCGTCCTCTCCACCTCGGTCACCTGGTTGCGGTGGGCGCGGTGTTCAGCCAGGTACGGGCAGTGCGGGCAGGGCGTCTCGCTGACGCGGCGCTGCGCCGCCTTCAGCTTGCGGCGCAGCGCTTCGTAGCGCCCTCCGGGATCCGCGCTGCCGCCTCCATAGCGCCCGCGGCGCCGGTCCTGCCAGTGCTCGCGCCGGCTGCGCCGCATCTGCGCGTGCAACTCGGTTACGTCGGCGCTCGCGCGCAGGTATTGAGTCAGCGTTCGCTCGGTGCACGGCACGCGGGGGTGGCGATAGCGCTGCCGCTGCAGGTCGGAGAGACGCTCCTCGAGGTTCGCCCGCCGGTGCACCCAGTGATCGAGCTGGCGCGTCGTCTGGTACTGGCCGAATGATTTCTCCAGCAGCTCTTCGGCTTCGACCGCCGTACGCGTGCGCAGCAGGCTGAGCACCATGGCGTAGGTCGGCGCGAATTTCGAGTTGACGGCGAACTCTCCGGAGATCGCGGCGTCGTAGATGTCGCGCACGTCGACGTCGCTCTCCTTGAGGATCACCCCGTGTCCGACGGTGTCGATCCCGCGTCGCCCGGCACGGCCCATGAGTTGCGTGAGCTCGCCGCTGGTCAACGCCGCGAATGACGTGCCATCGAACTTGGTGAAGGTCGAGATGACACAGGAGCGGGCGGGCATGTTCAGCCCGAGCGAGAGCGTTTCAGTGGCGAAGACGGCCTTGATCAGGCCGCGCTGGAAGAGTTGCTCCACTGTTTCCTTCACGTACGGCAGCATCCCGGCGTGGTGCATCGCGACGCCGCGACGCGTCAGTCGCGTGTCGATTGCGTTGGTGACCACGCGTCGCTCGTCCGCGTCGTCCAGCTGGCGCAGGCGTCGAGCGACGGCGTCGTCGATGGCGGCCTTCTCCTCGCGGCTGGTGAGATCAACGTTGTGGAGGTCGCAGCGGGCCAGCGCCTCGCGACAACCGCGCCGCGAGAAGATGAAATAGATCGCCGGGAGCATGCTCCGCCGGCGCAACTCGTCGATGATGTGCAGCAGATCGTTGTCCGGTGCGCGCCGCGCGTAGCGCCAGCGCGCATCCTGCATCGGGTCGGTCTGCGCAAGCTCGAGCGTTCGCCGCTCGGCGTTGCCCTTCGTGTCGAAGAGGGGATGCAGCGCGTTGTCGATGGCCAGCCACATCTCCAAGGCCACCGGGCGTTCAGTGCGCTTCACGGTCTCAATCGGGCCGCGCAGGCCGGCCATCCACGACGCCACCTCGTCCACGTTGCCGATCGTGGCGCTGAGTCCGATGAGCCTGATATGCGGCGGCGCCTCGATGATCACCTCCTCCCACACGGTGCCGCGCGGGAAGTCGTCGATGTAGTGCACCTCGTCGAGCACCACGTCTCCTACGCGGTCGACACGCGCGGGCTCGTCGTATAGGACGTTGCGCAGGATCTCGGTGGTCATCACGACAACCGGAGCGCCCTCGTTGATGGTGTGCTCGCCGGTGATCAGCCCGACACTGGTGTCACCGTATCGCTCGCACAGGTCGCGGTACTTCTGATTGCTCAGCGCCTTCAACGGCGTCGTATAAATGACATCCGCCGGCTCATTTGACGCGCGCCGCATCTCCTCCGACGCCCGCAAGCGCCGCCAGATCGCGTACTCGGCGACGACCGTCTTGCCAGAGGATGTCGGAGCGCTCACCAGTACGCCACGGGAGCGCTCAAGCTTGATGATGGCCTCGCGCTGAAATTCGTCTAAGGTGAAGGGGAGGGTGGCCTCGTACGCCGCGATGAGCTCGTCGATGCCCGTCTGAATCACGCTAACTGCGAGACAAGGTCAGGATGTGAGGGATCGTCTCGCAGCCGGGCCAGAACGTGGTCGGAGCGCAGGGCCCGGCGAGAGCCAGCCGCGAGGCCCCAGCGGGGCTTCGACGGCGTGGTCCTGAACGTCCTGACCTTGGCTCGCAGTAGCGGCCCTCAGACATGCACGAGCTCAAAGCGCGAGTCGAGGATCAGCGCGTCGCCCCTTTCATCGACGAATCTCAGAACCTTCTGGCACATCTCATCAGCGTGGCGCCCGTCGGCGCTGACGCAGGCGATGCCGATTACCGCAGATTGCCAGAGGTTCTGGTCCTCGACCTCCGCGACCGCGACGTTGAAGCGCTGGCGGATTCGAGTAGTCAGCGAGCGCACCACTTGGCGCTTGTCCTTCAGCGAGGCGCTGTCAGGGACCTGCAGAGTGATCGTCAGTGTGCCGATGACCATGCCGTCGAAACGCTAACAGAGTGAACGCGGATAGCCTGCCGGGGCGGCTTCGACAGAGAGCGTTTGTGGCATTCTCACCAAACTCATGACGACACAGACGGCTAGCGAAACGGCGCCCACCTCGTCTCAGCCGGGGCGCGCCACGCTGGTCGATCACTTTCTCCGCCAGGTGGCCGATCTGGGCGCGGCTCCCGCGCTCTTCTACCGCGCCGGCGACCGCTTCACGGCCATCTCGTGGGCCGACTTCGGCCGGGCGGCGGACCGCTGGGTCAGCTTCCTGCTCGACGAGGGCATCGAGGAGCACGAGCACGTGGCGATCTGGTCGGGCAACCGACCCGAGTGGCACATCGCCGACGCTGGGATCCTGTGCGCTCGCAACCGTCCTGTGCCCGTGTACCTCACGCTGAGCGCCGAGCAGGCCGGCTACGTGCTGGCTCACTCGGAATCCCGAGTTGTCGTCGTGGAGAACGAGGAACTGCGCGATCGGGTGCTCGAGGTTCGCAGGGACCTGCCCAAGCTGCGCCGCATCGTGGTCGTGGACACGAAGGAGGAGGCGTCCGGCGACGGCTTCGTCATCTCCTGGCAGCACGCGCTTCAGCTCGGCGATGCTGCATCGGACACGCGGCGTGCCGATGCCGAGAAGCGGCGTCGATCGGTTGCGCTCGACGACATCGCGACGCTGATCTACACGAGCGGCACGACGGGTCCACCCAAAGCCGTGCAGCTCACGCACGCGAACGTTGCCGCCGCCTTCAACGCGCTGGATGAGTTCCTGCATACCGGGCCCAACGATCGCTTCCTGAGCTACCTGCCGCTGGCCCACATCGCAGAGCGGCTGTCCACCGAGTTCCGGTCCTACAACTTCGGGGGCGCGGTGTACTTCCTGGATGGCATTGAGCACCTCGGCGAGCGCCTGCGCGAGGTACGTCCGACTGCGTTCTTCGCCGTCCCCCGCGTGTGGGAGAAGATGGCGACGCGTGTGCAGAAGGGCGTGGCAGCGTTGCCCGCCCCGCGGCGCGCCATCGCACGATGGGCCTTGGGTGTGGGTGAGCGCTCCATCAACCGAAAGAGCGGCGGCGTCCTGCATGGTCTTGCCGAGCGCCTCGTGCTGGGCCAGCTGCGCGAGCAGGTCGGGCTCGATAAGGCCGTGCTGGTCGCCAGCGGCGCGGCTCCAATATCGCCGGAGACCCTGCGTTTCTTTGCCGCGTTCGGCGTCGAAATCCTGGAGGTGTACGGGCAGACCGAGGACACCGGGTTGACCACGATGAACCGGCCGGGCAAGGCTCGCATCGGCACCGTGGGCCAGGCCGTGCGCGGCAACGAGGTGCGCCTCGCCGAAGACGGGGAGATCCTGGTCAAGGGTGGCGTGGTGTTTCCCGGCTACTACAAGGAGCCCGAGGCCACGGCTGAGACACTCACCGACGGGTGGCTCCATACCGGTGACGTGGGTGAGTTCGACGCCGACGGTTACCTGCGTATCACCGACCGCAAGAAGGACCTCATCATCACCGCGGGCGGCAAGAACATCTCGCCGAGCAACATCGAGCAACTTCTGCAGGAACACGCACTGATCGCGCACGCAGTCGCAATCGGCGACCGGCGCCCGTTCATCGCGGCGCTGTTGACCCTTGATCCCGAGGAGTGCGCCGCGTTCGCCAAGGCCAAGGGACTGCCGGCCGACATGGATTCGCTGGCCGCCAGCGACGCGCTGCAGAGCGAGATCCGTCTGCAGGTCGAGGCGGTGAACCGGAAGCTGAGCCACGTCGAACAGGTGAAGAAGTGGGTGGTGATCCCGCATGACTTCGAGATCGGCGTAGAACTCACCCCCACGCTCAAGGTCAAGCGCAAGGTCGTCAACGAGAAATACGCCGACTTCATCGACGATCTCTACAACCGCCAGGCCGTTTGACAGCAGAGCACGCGCTTAGGTAGGGTGAGCGGGTGCTCACCACCGACCTGCGCTCGGAGTTGATCGACGCTGCCGCGCGGCTGCTCCGGACGCGTGGCGTGGCAGCCCTCACCACTCGGGAGATCGCCCGGGAGGCCGGCTGCTCTGACGGCGCTCTCTACACCCACTTCCCCACCAAGTCAGACCTGCTGGTGGCTGTGTGTGAGGAACGCCTGCCCAACCTGCGAGGCGAAATCGGCGACCTCGTCAGTCGCGTCGGCTCGTCGACCGTCGAACGCAATCTCGAAGCGATCATCCGGGTCACCCAGGCCTTCATGGCCGAGCTGATCCCGATCACCAACGCCGTCGCCTCGGACGAAGAGCTACGCACGCGGCACCGCCAGCATTTCGCGGGCGGCGTCATCCCACCTCGGCGGACGATCGATGCGCTGGCCGATTACATCGCCGCCGAGCAGCGCATCGGCAGGGTGGACGCCGGCGTTTCCCCCCGCGTGTTCGCCAGTATGCTCACGGGCGCCTGCTTCGCGGCTGCGAGCGTCGACTACGTCTTCGGTGAGCCCGCCCATGGGCTCGAACCCGACAAATACGCTCGCGCGCTTGCGCGAGCTCTGTGGGCAGGCATGGCCCCGAGAGAAGAGGAGACACAGTGACCGACACGACGGTAGCCCCGACAACGCCGCCGGCCGTTCCGGCGGGGCCGCCTGCGAGCGATGACTTCGAGCTGGACCCGCGCCGATGGATCGCCCTTCTGAGCGTCCTCACCGCGGTCTTCATGGTGCTGCTGGACATATCGATCGTCAACGTCGCCATCCCGTCGATCCGCAGCAATCTGTCAGCGACCAACGCTGACATCCAGTTCGTCATCGCCGGCTATGGCCTCGCGTATGCCCTGGTGCTGATCACGGGTGGACGACTTGGTGACATCTATGGCCGAAAGCGCCTGTTCATGATCGGCATGGCCGGGTTCGTGGTCGCGTCGGCGCTGTGCGGTCTCGCGCAGAGCGCGGTCATGCTCGACATCTCGCGCGTCGTCCAGGGGGTGATGGCAGCACTCATGTTCCCCCAGGCGTTGTCCGTGATCCAGGTGACGTTCCCACCGCGCGAGCGCGCTCGCGCCTTCGGCATCCTCGGAGCGATCATCGGGGTGGCCACGATCACGGGACCTCTTGTCGGAGGAGTGATCATCCGCGACGACATCATGGGCAGCGCGTGGCGCTGGATATTTCTGGTCAACCTGCCAATCGGCTTGGTGTCGCTGTTCGTCGCGGCCAGGGTGGTGAAGGAGTCGAAGGCGCCACACACGAGCGGACTCGACGTTGTGGGTGTGGTGATTGCGAGCCTCGGGCTGTTCCTGCTCGTCTTCCCGTTGGTGGAAGGACAGGACGCGGGCTGGCCGATCTGGACCTTCATCTGCATGGGGCTGAGCCCGGTCGTGCTCGCGTTGTTCGTGGTCTACGAGCGCAGCCTTCCGGCTACTCGGTTTCCCCTCGTGCAGCTGTCGCTGTTCCGCATTCCATCGTTTCGCATCGGTGTGATGATCTCGGCGCTGTTCCTTGCCGGCGTGCCCGCGTTCTTCTTCACCTTCAGCCTGGTGCTGCAGATCGGCTTGGGCTTCAGCGCACTCCACGCGGGTTTGACGACGGTGCCGTGGAGCCTCGGCGCCGCGGTGGCGTCAGGCCTGTCGGTCCGTTTGGGTCCGAGGTTCGGCAAGTGGACGATCTCCGTGGGCGCAGCCATGCTCGCGCTGGGCGTCCTTGGCGTGATTCTCACGCTAGACGCACGTGGTGCCGACGTGAGCAGCTTCGACCTGATCCCGTCGTTCCTGGTCGCCGGGCTCGGACTCGGCACCGTGGTGGCGCCGTTGCTGAACATCATCCTGGCGGGCGTGCCCGGACGCGACGCAGGCTCTGCCTCCGGCGTGCTGACGACGTTCCAACAGCTGGGCGGCGCGGTGGGCGTGGCCGTGGTCGGCGTGGTGTTCTTCAGCTTGCTCAACAGCCATGCAAACACGGTGGCCACGGGAGTGACGTCTCAACTGAGCGCGCAGCTGAGTGCGGCGGGTCAGTCGTCGCAGCAGGTCAATGCGGAGGTCGCGCAATTCACGCAGTGCTTCGACAAGCGAGCGAGCTCCAGCGACCCGACGCAACCGGTCCCCGGTTGCACGCTCAGCGCGAGCGGGAATACCGCATCGCTGAATCCGGTCTCGCGGGCCTTCGTCTCTGCTGCCAAACTCGCCCTGGCTCGCGACTTCGTCACCACGGTTCAGGAGACGCTCTACATCAACGTCGGGTTGTGGAGTGCGACAGCGATCCTGGCGACGCTGCTCCCGCGGCGCAAGGCCGAGGCCGGTTTACCCGCCGCAGCCGCGGCGCACTGAACGGAACCGAGGCCTACAGCTCGTCGATCAGTTTTTGACGCAGGGCGTCGAGCTTCTCGAATTCGTCGACAGACGGCCGCGTCGTCCCCTTCTGCGGGTACTTCAGGTGCTGCACCGCCTCCACCAGCGTTCGGAGCTCGTCTTCTGAGAGACGTACCGACCGGACGCCGGGGGGAGGCATCGACGGCACCGCCGTGACTCCCGGGTGATCGTCGGGGAGCGCAGGCGAAAGCTTGCTGTCATTCTCATCCGTGTCCGTGGGACGGAAGAGCTCGTCACTGCCGCTCAACTGGGCGCGGCGAAAGCCTCGCATCACAATTTCGCCGCGTGCACCTTTTCGCGCAGGCGTTCGGCACGGCCGGTCACCTCAGCGGTGTCGGTGTCCATCGCCAGCACCGCTTTGGCGAGCTCGCGATACGAGCGTGCGCCGGCTGATTGCGGCGCGTACTGCAGGATCGACTGACCTGCGAGCGGCGTCTCCGCGAAGCGAATCGATGCGTCAACACGGATCTCGAAGACGAGATCCCCATATGCGCGCTTAACGAGGTCGAGCACCTCCTGGCTGTGCAGCGTGCGCGACTTGTAGATCGTGGGGAGAATGCCGGCAACCTGAAGTTTGTTGTTCAGCTTGCCGCGCACGCGATCGATGGTGCGATGCAGCTGCTGCATTCCCTTCATGCCGAAGTACTCGCACTGCAGTGGAATGATCACTTCAGTGGATGCGACAAGCGCGTTGATGCAGAGCAGGCCCAGCGACGGTGGGCAATCGATGACGATGAACTCGTATTCGTCCTCGATCGGCTCGAGCTTCTCCTTGAACACGGATTCGCGGCCGAACTCGGTGACCAGCTGCAGCTCGGCTCCGCTCAGCTCGATGTTCGCCGGCAGGAAGTCGAGCGCGATCGCGTCCGAGTGGAGCCGGATGTCGTGGGCCGTCACCCGATGATCGACGAGCAGGTCGTACACCGTGCGCTCGAGTTCGTCGGGTCGCCGGTAGCCCATGTTGATGGTCAGGTGACCCTGCGGGTCGAGGTCAACAGCCAGCACCTTCCTGCCGGCCTCAGCGAGAGCCGCGGCAAGATTTACCGCAGTGGTTGTCTTGCCGACACCGCCTTTCTGATTGGCAATAGAGATCACGCGCGTCATAAGAGATTCAGCGCCTCGTGAATGAGTGGAAGTGGCAGACGCGCCGCACTGAGCCGGTATCATAGCGAACCCAGTCGCTCCGTCCAAACGTTCCACGAACGAGCCGCGACTGAGTGGCCCAAGGCGCAAAGAGAGGTACGTCGTTGGCTGAAGAACGCGTCAAGCCGCGCAGCATTTACGTCGAGGAGGCCATCCAGCTCGCGCTCGAAAGCCGCTGGCAGGAAGCGCTCGCCGTCAACCAGGCGCTGATCGAGCGGCACGGTCCGGACGAGGATACGCACAACCGGATAGGCAAGGCGCTCACCGAGCTCGGCCGGCTCGACCAAGCGCTCGAAGCCTACAAGGCTGCGCTGCACATGAATCCGCTGAACCTCATCGCGCAGAAGAACGTGCGCAAGTTGTCGGCGATGGTCGAGAGCAAGGAGACGTTGGCGGGCGCCAAGCAGGCGATCAACATCGACGTGTTCGCGGAGGAACCGGGCAAGACCGCCCTGACCGTGCTCAAGCCGCCGGCCCAGACGGTCACCGTGAAGGTGGCGCCCGGCGATGTGGTGGAGTTGCGCCGCAACGGCAAGCAGCTCATCGCCGAGACGAGCCGCGGTGTGGTGCTCGGCGAGGTGGAGCCCAAACTGAGCCGCCGCGTCGTCCCGTTCATCGACTCCGGCAACCGCTATTCCGCCGCGGTGGCGCGCGTCGACGACCAGGAGATCGAGGTGATCATCCGCGAGGTGTTCCAGTCCCCGGAGAACGTCGGCAAGTCGTCCTTTCCGTTGACCAGAAGCGCGCGGCGCGACGAGTTCCGGCCCTACACGAAGAACTCGCTCCTCTCCTCCCGCGGCATCGACGAGGAGTCGGACGATGGCGAGGAGGACGAAGCCCTTGCCGGCGATGGCGCAGAGCCCGGGGAGGACCTCGAGGAGATGGGCATGTCCACGTTCCAGGCCGAGGGTGAGGGGGCCGAAGCCGAGGCAGACGGCGACGACGACTCAGATGAGGACGCGCGCCCGGAGGACGAGTATTAGTTCCGACCGCGGGCCGGCGGCGTGACCGTTGCATTCGCCCGGGACGTCGACGGCTACCTGCCTATCGCCGCGTACGGGATCGTCGGCGACTGCCGCTCAGCCGCGCTGGTCGGCGTCGACGGGAGCATCGACTGGCTGTGCCTTCCCCGCTTCAACGACGCGTCCGTGTTCGGGCGGATCCTCGACGCCGCCAAGGGCGGGTACTGGCAGATCAGTCCGGTGGATGAGTACCGCTCGCACCAGCGCTATCGCGACCTGACCAACGTTCTCGACACCATCTTCACAACGGAGTCGGGCGTGATCGTGGTCACCGACTTCATGCCCGTCGATGAGCACGACCTCCGCCGCGGCGCGCGATTCCACGATGAGCCACGGCTCATCCGCATTGTCGAGTGTGTGGCGGGCGCCGTGACGTTGCGGCAGCGGTTCGCGCCCGCGCCGGACTTCGGCCGAAGCGAACCACAGATCGCCGTCAACGACCGCCTGTTCCTGGTGACGTCGGAGGCGATGGAACTATCGCTATCCGCCAGCCTGGAGATGGTGGGGGTCGACGCGGCGTTCACGCTGCATACGGGTGAGGCTGCCGCCTTTGCGCTGTGCGCGGGGCGTGCCGGTCGCGCTGAATTCCCACGCTGGTCCGTGGAGATGGCGCGCGGGTACCTGCGCACCAGCCTGCGGTACTGGTGGCACTGGGTCCGGCAGATCTCGTATGACGGCCCGTACCGTCAGCCGGTCTCGCGTTCGGCATTGGTCCTCAAATTGCTCACGTATTCGCCGACGGGTGCGATTCTCGCGGCGCCGACCACGAGCCTTCCGGAGGCGATCGGCGGTCCGCGCAACTGGGACTATCGCTTCACCTGGCTGCGAGACGCGGCCTTCACGCTGTACGCGTTCTTTCAGCTCGGGCTGACGAGCGAGGCAGAGGAGTTCTTCCACTGGCTGACACACCGCCACATCACCGACCGGAATCGGCGCCTGCCGAACATGTTCGACCTGGGCGGCGCGCGCCTCGACGAGATCGAGCTCACGCATCTCGACGGCTACCGCCATTCCCGTCCGGTGCGCGTGGGCAACGCCGCGGTGTATCAGCTGCAGCTCGATGTCTACGGTGAGCTGATGGACAGCGCGTACGTGTACGCGCGTTTCAGTCACGACATCTCGGCCGAGTTGTGGAAGGGGCTCCACGGCATCGTGGAGCTGGCGATCGCTCGCTGGCAGGAGCGCGACTCGTCGATCTGGGAGGTGCGCAGCGAGCCGCAGGACTTCACGTACAGCAAGCTGATGTGCTGGGTCGCCGTGGACCGCGGCCTGCGTATCGCCGAGCGGTTCAAGCATCCCCATGACTCAGCGCGGTGGAAGTCCGCGCGGCGTGCGATGCATCTGCGCATCACGTCCCAGGGCTACTCCGAGGACCTGGGTGCGTTCACGCAGGTTCTCGGCGGTGACGCGCTCGACTCCGCCCTGCTGCGCATGACCCAGGTGCGGTTCCTGCCTGACGCTGATCCGCGCATCGTCAGCACGATCAGGGCAATCGAGCAGCATCTTGCTGAGGGCCCTCTGGTGTGCCGCTACCGGCGCGAGCAGACCGACGACGGCATCGAGGGAAACGAGGGCGCCTTCTTCATGACGTCCTTCTGGCTGCCCGACGCGCTGGCGCACACCGGCGACCTGGAAGGCGCGGAGCGTCACTTCGAACGCCTGCTCACCTTCGCCTCGCCGGTCGGGCTGTTCTCGGAGGAGGTCGATCCCCGCACGGCTGACCTGCTCGGCAACTACCCGCAGGCCTTCACCCATCTGGCTCTGGTCGGGGCGGCGGTGAATATCGAACGCGCCCGGCACCGGCAGATCGGCGCTCGTGGCCTCCACCGTTAGCGCTGCATAAATATTCAGACGCCCCGTATACTCCGGTGATGACGGAGAGCGGAGCGCTGCGCGTGGCGGTCGCCGGCTGCACGGGCTACATCGGGATGGAGTGCGTCGCTTTGTTGCGCCAACACCCGGACGTGCAGATCGCGCGGCTGATGGGCCGCAGCCATGCCGGGGAGCGCTACTGCGATGTGGTTGCGGGCAGCGATGTCGAGCTGCGCATCGAGGGATCGCTGGAACCGGACTCGGCCGACGTGGTCATGGCCGCGCTTCCGCACACGGTGGCCGCGAGTCACGCCGGCGCGTGGCTATCCGCCGGCGCCGTGGTGATCGACCTCAGCGCCGACTTCCGCCTGCGCGACGGCCGCGCCTATGAACGCTGGTACGGCGTGCAGCACCCCGCGCCGGAGCTCTGTGGCGAGGCGGTGTATGGAATGCCCGAATTGCACCGCGAC
>DATMRA010000255.1:0-9830 GCA_035566535.1 Candidatus Acidiferrales bacterium
CTGAACGTCTCGGATCCGCGCTGTGTGTACGACTCCACGACGCAGACGTGGTTCTTCAGCGCCGTCATCTACACCAACGACCTCTTCACCGACAACCACACGGATGTCCTGGTGCTGAACGGCGGCAATGGCTCGACAGCCGTCTATCCCATCGATACGGTGCTCGCATCGAACAGTGCGGGACAGTGTCCGTGCTTCGGTGACCAGCCGAAGATTGGGATCGACCAGAACAACATCTACATCAGCGTCGATCAGTTCAACAGCCCGGCGGCCATCGATGAAACCGGTGCGGACGTGTTCGCCCTGAGCAAGTCTCAGCTGGCGGCCGAAAGCGCCTCGGTCAACAGCGCTGCATTCCTCAACCTCTCGATCGGAATCGGCGTCACCGGTCTGCAGCCCGCGATCACCTCGGGTGGCTCGAACAACGAGTTCCTGCTCAACGCGTTCCCCTACCTGGATGAGGCGCAGCTGCAGCCCAACCCAACTTCGACGCAGCTGGGGCTGTGGGCACTTTCGGATACCGATGCGGTCACCGAGGGCGGAACGCCCGCACTGAGCGAGACGACGATCGCCTCGGAGCAGTACAACTTCCCGGTCCCCGCCCTCACCACCAACGGCCTGTCGCTCGCCACGTTCACCCTCGACAGCCGTATGCAGCAGGTGCAGTTCATCAACGGCGAGCTATGGGGAGCGTTGACCTCCGCTGTGGCAAAGGGTCATGACTCCAAGACCAAGGACGGGGCAGCGTGGTTCGAGATCGCCCCGAGCGTGGATGCAGGCGGCGTCACCGGAGGCACCTTCACGGATCAGGGCTATGTCTCCGCCGGCGGCAAATACCTCGTTTACCCGGCGATCATCACGACGCCGGGAGGTTCGACCGGGATCGCCTTCTCCATCACCAGCCCGAACTTGAATCCCAGCACCGGCTACGTGCTCCGCGGTGCGGGCGACAAGAAGTTCAGCAACGTGCACCTGACCGATAAGGGCTCGGGTCCGGACACTGGGTTCACGTGCGTCCCGCCTTTCCAGGGCACAGTTCAGCAGTGCCGCTGGGGTGACTATTCGTGGGCAGCACTCGATCCGAGCGGGACCGGCCTGTGGATGGCGGCGGAGCTGACCGTGCCTCAGGTCGCCACCCAAATCCTTCCGCCCATCCCGGGGTTCCCGCCGACACTCTCGACCAACTGGGGAACCCAGGTCTGGGAGGTGAACGCACCGTAAGCTGTCTTGCTGGAGCCTAAGCGCTCGCACTAAGCGGCAATTCGCTGAGACACGTCGCGCACCTTCAGCCTCGGAGGCAGCGGTACAGTCGCCATGTAATCCTGCGCGATCGGCCGCACCTCCCGGATCGGGGGCTGCTCTAAGCTCGCCCCTGCGGGCACGCTCTGTTGTTAACGTCCGGCTCGGGCATGCCGGCGACGTACGCGCGCTTGATTCGCACTCGCGGGTTCGTCCCGCTGATCAGCAGCGCCGTGCTCACACGCACCGCGTCACAGATCTGGACGGTTGGCATGGTTCTTTTCACGCTGCAGCGCTACCACTCGCCGACCGTTGCCGGATTGAGCATTTTCCTGCTGCTCTTTCCGGGGCTCCTGGTGAGTCCGCTCAACGGTGCGCTGCTCGACCGCTACGGCCGCCGCCGGCTCATGATGATCGACTTCACGGTGGCCGCCGGGTGCCTGCTGCTCCTGGTCGTGCTCGCGGCGACCGACCACCTGCCGGTCGCACTGCTGCTGTCGATCCTCGCGCTCGGATCGTTGACGAGCACACTCAGTATTGCCGGCGCGCGGTCGATGTTCCCACTCACGGTGCCCAACGAACTCTGGGATCGTGCAAACGCCGCTGACGGGCTCGCCTACGGGCTGGCTCAGATTGCCGGGCCGGCCGTGGCAGGATTGCTCACAGCAACGCTCGGCAGCGAAGCAACCTTCATTGCTGCGGCGGTCGCGTACGTGCTTGCGGCGGTGGTGTTGCGGGGCGTACCCGAGCCGGCGGTGGAGCGGCAGATCTCCGGCCACATCCTGCGCGACACCTGGCAGGGGGTGCGCTACGTCGTCTCCAACCGGACGTTGCGCTGGCTCGCGGTCGGTCTGACTGCGGGTAACGCTGGGTTCGGAATCGTGATCGTTGCGCTGCCGGTGGTGGTGTTTCGCCTGCACGGAAACGCCGCGGTCGTCGGCGGGCTGCTCGCGCTGGCAGCAGTTGCGGGGATCCCGGCGAACCTCCTCGCCGGCCGGGTGCGGACAGAGGGTCGAGAACGGCAGCTGCTGGCCGGATTCAGCGCACTCGCGGGAGTCTCAGCGTTGGCGCTGCTGGCCCCGGCGCTGGCCGTCGTCGCGATCGGCATGGCGCTGTTCGGGCTGGCCGAGGGTCCACTGAACGTCACCGTGTTTTCGCTTCGCCAGCGCCGGACGCACCGCGCGTGGTTCGGGCGGGCGTTTGCCATCTCAATCAGTCTCAACTTCGCCGGGATGCCGTTGGGGTCTGCGCTGGCGGGCCCACTGCTGAGCTCGTCGCTGACGGTGGCGATCATCCTCGCCACCGCATTGCCGCTAATGGGAGCGGTGGTCATGCTGGCGAAGATCCCGGGCCCCGAGGCCCAAAGCTGAGCTTCTCGGCGAGTACCCTTTGCCGGATGAAATGCGCCGCGTGCGGTGCCGACAATAAAGCGGGGCGGCGGTTCTGCGGCCAGTGCGGCGCGTCACTGCAGCGGCTGTGCGCGTCGTGCGGGGCGGCGAACGACGAAGGGGAGCGCTTCTGCGGCGACTGCGGGACACCGCTCGACGGCACGGCGGTCCGGGCCGCGGAGGCGCGGAACACCGGAGCCCCGCGCCCCGGGACTGCAGGCTCAGACCCAGCCCCTTCCGCGGAGCGGCGTCACGTCACGGTGCTGTTCGCCGACCTGGTCGGGTTCACGACCCTGTCAGAGCAGCGTGACGCGGAGGATGTTCGCGAGCTCCTGAGCCGCTATTTCGCCACGGCTCGCACCATCATCGCCAGATACGGCGGCACGGTAGAGAAGTTCATCGGCGATGCGGTGATGGCGGTGTGGGGGGTGCCGAGCGTCCAGGAAAATGACGCTGAACGTGCCGTCCGCGCCGGCCTCGAGTTGGTGGATGCGGTGGCCGCGTTCGGCGAGGAAGTCGCCACTCCGAGCCTTCGTGCGCGCGCCGGCGTGCTGACTGGGGAAGCCGCCATCAGCATGGGTGTGACGGGCGAAGGGATGGTTGCCGGCGACCTTGTCAACACCGCGTCTCGGGTGCAATCCGTCGCGGAACCAGGAGCGGTATACGTTGGTGACGCGACGCGGCAGTCCTCCGAGGCGGCGATCGTGTACGAGGATGCCGGTTCGTTCGAGCTCAAAGGAAAGCCGGACCCAGTGCGCCTCTGGCGCGCGCTCCGTGTGGTTGCGAACCGAGGGGGATCGATGCGACCGAAGGGACTCGAGCCGCCGTTCGTCGGCCGCGAACGCGAGCTGCGCCTGCTGAAGGAGTTCCTCCACGCCACGAACGAGGAAACGACGTCACGCCTGCTCTCCATCGTGGGTGTCGGCGGCGTCGGCAAGTCGCGCCTCGCTTGGGAGTTCGAGAAGTACGTCGACGGTCTCACCGAGCAGATCTGGTGGCATCGCGGCCGCTGCCTTGCGTATGGGGAGGGAGTGGCTTATTGGGCGCTCGGGGAGATGGTGCGCATGCGCGCGGGCATCGTCGAGAACGAGTCGACAGACGCTGCCAGGCAGAAGTTGCGGAACACAGTCGAAGAATTCGTGCCGGATTCAGAGGAGCGGCGCTGGATCGAGCCCAGGCTCGGTCACCTGATCGGACTCGAAGAGGGCACGGCGAGCGACCCGCGAGACCTCTACGCGGCGTGGAGATTCTTCTTCGAAAAGATGGCCGTGAAGCAGCTCACCGTGCTGGTGTTCGAGGACCTGCAGTGGGCAGACGGCGGGCTGCTCGACTTCATCGAATATCTGCTCGAGTGGTCGCGCAACTCGCGCATCCTCATCATCACGCTCGCCCGCCCGGAGATCACTGACAGGCGTCCGGGCTGGGGTTCCGGACGGCGCGGGCTTACGTCGCTGTATCTCGAGCCGCTGCCAGCGGAGGCCATGGGCCGCCTGCTCGAAGGGATGGCGCCGGGTCTGCCGGTGGATCTCAGCGAGCGTATCCGCGAACGCGCGGCGGGCATACCGCTTTACGCGGTAGAGACGGTGCGGATGCTGCTCGACCGCGGCCTCCTGGTGGAGGAGAGCGGCGCGTACCGGGTGCGCGGTTCGTTGGAGTCGCTCGAGGTGCCCGAGAGCTTGCACGCGTTGATTGCGGCCCGGCTGGACAGCCTCAGCTCCACTGAGCGACAGCTGCTCCAGGACGCTGCCGTTATCGGCAAATCATTCAGTGAGCGTGCTGTCAGCGCGATCACCGCGGCTCAGTCCGCCGATGTCGAGAGTGTCCTGTCGGCGCTGGTGAGCAAGGACCTCCTCACGATCCAGTCAGACCCGCGCTCACCCGAGCGCGGGCAGTACGTGTTCGTGCAGGACCTGGTGCGGAGTGTTGCGTACGGGACGCTCGCCAGGCGCGAGCGTAAGATGCGCCATCTCGCCGTGGCCGCGTACTTGGAGAGCGCGTGGTCTGATGAGGAAGAGGTCGCCGAGGTCGTGGCGTCCCACCTGGTTGAGGCGCACGCTGCCGACCCCGATGCAGACGACGCGGCCGACATACGCGACCGCGCGCGGGTCGCCCTCGTCCACGCTGGAGAGCATGCCGCTTCGCTGGCGGCCGCCGAGTCTGCGCAGCGCTATTACGAGCAGGCTCTGCTGCTCGCTGACGCTGCGTCCGAGGCCGAACTGCATTCGCGCGCTGGCGACATGGCCTGGATGCAAGGCCACGTCGAGAGCGCCAGGACTCACTTCGCAAGGGCCGTGGAGCTCTTCGAAGCCGAGGGAAATCTGCACTCGGCAGCTGTGGCTCTCGCGAGCGTCGCATCCACGCTGAACGGTGAGGGAAAGGTTGCAGAGGCGATAGAGGCCGCAGAACGAGCGCTCGGCATGCTGTCGGCGGTTGAGGTCGACAGCCCGGGTCTGGCGGCTGATCGTGCGATGACTCTCGGGCGCCTGGGCAGATCACTGTATTTCCACGGCGACCTCGACCGCGGGATGGAGCGAACCGAGCAGGCGCTGCAACTCGCCGAATCGGAGGATCTCCCGAATGTCTACACATTAGCGCTGGACACGAAGGGGTGCATCCTGGCGGCGCTAGGGCGACAAGACGAAGCAGAGGTGCTCGTGCTCGCGGCTCTGAAGTCCGCACTCGACCACGATCTGCCGCTGGTTGCGACGGCCACATATGGCAACGCGGGCGCGACACTGGAAGAGAAGGAGCGCATCGGGGAGGCTCTGATCCTCTACGAGGAGGGTGAGGCGCTCGCGCGCCGACTGGGCGACAAGCGGCGTGTGGTGGAGACGACGCTGGCTCGGCTTCCGGGCCTGCTGGAATTGGGTCGCTGGGACGAGTGCGCTTCGATTTACTCGCGCTACCTGGAAGAGGATTCGGCCGACACCCAAGGGTACCTGGCCGGCCCTGCCGGCTCCGCGAACATGACCTGGCTGTACGTGTGGCGCGGTGAGATCGTCAGAGCGCACACCTTGATACAAGAGATCCGTCCGTTGTTGGACGAGGCTCACACCGAGATGCGCGGCGACTTCTTGGCTGCCTCTGCAGTGCTGGCGAACGCCGAAGGACAACCGGCAGCCGCCCTCACGGCGGCCGAAGCTGCGCTGCGCGCCTGCCTGGACCGCCTGTTTCCCATCCCTGCGCGCCGTGCGCTGTTCGAGGCTGTCGACGCGGCGTTCGTGCTGGGACGCGATGACAAGGTGCGGGAGTTGATCGATCTAGTGAGGAGTCGCTACCGGCCGGGGCGCCAGCCTGGGGTGGACGCGCACATCCTTCGCTGGCAGGGTCGGTTGGCGGAGAGCGATGGTGATGAAGCCGACGTTGTCCTCAACTTCCAACGTGCCATCGAGGCGTTCAGCACTCTGCACCGCCCATTCTGGCTCGCCGTTACCCGTCTGGAGTTCGGCGAGTGGTTGACCGCCCGAGGTCGCGCACTCGAAGCGACGGAGCAGTTCACCGAAGCGCGGACTGCGTTCGAGGCTCTCCGGGCCGCGCCATGGATCGCTCGCGTTGACAATGCCGCCACAAGGCCGGTGATAGCGGAGCACGCGAGGCCGGCGGTATGACGTGCGCGGCCTGCGGCGCCGACAATCGCGCCGGCGCACGCTTCTGCGTCAAGTGCGGGGCCTCCCTCGAGCGGGCATGTCCATCGTGCGGCGCGTCGTACACCATCGGGGATGATTTCTGTAGCGAGTGCGGCGCGCGACTCAAGGCCGCGGTGCTCGGTCGCACGACCGCATCGAACGATGCGTCGCCTGCCGAGCAGCAACGCATGGCGGAGCGACGTCATGTCACCGTGCTCTTTGCCGACCTGGTGGGATTCACCCCGCTTTCGCAGCAGCGCGACGCCGAGGACGTGCGGGATCTGCTGAGCCGGTATTTCGATACGGCGCGCACGATCATCGCTCGCTACGGCGGCACTGTTGAGAAGTTCATCGGCGACGCGGTGATGGCGGTGTGGGGCGTGCCCAACATTCAGGAGAACGACGCGGAGCGAGCGGTGCGCGCAGCGCTGGAGCTCGTGGATGCAGTCGCGGCATTCGGCGAAGAGGCGGGCGTTCCGGGCTTGCGGGCTCGCGCGGGCGTTCTCACGGGTGAGGCGGCGGTCAACCTCGGGGCGGGCGAGAGCATGGTGGCCGGGGACCTCGTAAATACCGCGTCTCGGGTGCAGTCAGCAGCCCAGCCCGGCACGGTCTATGTGGGCGATGCGACGCGCCAGGCGACAGAAGCCGCGATCGTGTACGAGGATGTTGGGTCGCATGAGCTCAAGGGCAAACCCGAGCCTGAGCGTCTGTGGCACGCGCTTCGTGTTGTGGCCGCGCGCGGTGGCGCTCTGCGGCCGACGGGGTTGGAGCCGCCGTTTGTGGGTCGCGTCCGCGAGCTGCGACTTCTCAAGGAATTCCTGCACGCGACCAGAGAGGAGGGGAAGGCGCGGCTGCTCTCGATAGTCGGGCTCGCCGGGGTGGGGAAATCCCGTCTCTCATGGGAGTTTTTCAAGTATGTCGACGGTCTGACTGAGACCGTCTGGTGGCACCGTGGCCGCTGCCTCGCCTACGACGAAGGGGTGGCGTACTGGGCCCTCAACGAGATGGTGCGCATGCGCGCGGGCATCATCGAGAACGAAGCACCTGAGTCCGCCCGCGAGAAATTGCGGCGCTGCGTTGAGGAGTTCGTGGCAACGCCCGAGGAGCGGCGCTGGGTGGAGCCGCGATTGGCTCATCTTGTGGGCCTCGAGGAGCGGATCGCCAGCGACCCGCGCGATCTCTATGCTGCGTGGCGGTTTTTCTTCGAGCGGCTCGCGGCTCAGGATTTGACAGTGCTGGTCTTTGAAGACCTGCAGTGGGCCGACCGCGGCCTTCTCGACTTCATCGAGTACCTGCTGGAGTGGTCGCGCAACTCGCCGATTCTCGTCGTCACACTGGCGCGCCCGGAGCTGGCGGAGCGACGGCCGGGTTGGGGTACTGGAAAACGCGGGCTGACGTCGCTCTACCTCGAACCGTTGTCGCCAGAGGCGATGTCGCAGCTGCTTGACGGCATGGTGCCGGGCCTGCCGGACGACCTGAGCGCGCGCATCCGAGAGCGCGCGGCGGGGGTACCACTGTACGCAGTTGAGACGGTTCGCATGCTGCTCGACCGAGGCTTGCTCATCGAGGAGGGTGGGACCTATCGCGTGGAAGGCTCGCTGGAATCGCTCGAGGTTCCTGAGACGCTCCACGCTCTTATCGCAGCGCGCCTCGACAGTCTCGGGGCGTCCGAGCGCCAGCTGCTGCAGGACGCAGCTGTGCTGGGCAAGTCGTTCACCGCCGCGGCAGTGCGGGCAATCACGGCGCAGCACCCCGACAGCGTCGAACCCTCCCTGACCAGCCTGGTCAGCAAAGACCTGCTGGCGATCCAGTCGGATCCGCGGTCTCCGGAGCGGGGTCAGTATGTGTTTGTCCAGGATCTCGTGAGAAGCGTTGCCTACGGGACGCTGGCGCGGCGCGATCGCAAGCTGCGCCACCTGGCGGCAGCCTCGTACCTCGAAAGCTCATGGAGCGAGGAGGAGGAGGTGACCGAGGTCGTCGCGTCTCACCTCTTGGAGGCATACAACGCCGACGCGGATGCCGAGGATGCCGCGACCATCAGGAAGCGCGCGCGCGATGCGCTGGTGCGCGCGGGTGATCACGCCGCTTCCCTGGCCGCTGCGGCGTCGGCGCAGCACTACTATGAACGCGCGCTGCTCCTCGCCGAACCGTCGGACAAGGCGGCGTTGCACGCTGCCGTGGGCGAGATGGCGTGGCTACAGCTGAATGCCTCCACCGCGCGGAAACACCTCGACGAAGCCGTCGCCCTGCACACCGCTGCTGGACGCCTGGGTGCCGCTGCGCGGGTGTCCGTCACGCTTGCTGAGATCGACTCGCACGAGATGCGGCGCGACCAAGCTGCCGAGCGCATGGAGCTGGCCTTCGCGGCTCTCTCCGGCGCAGATGCAACGGAGGAGGGCCACGAGGCTGATCTCGCGCTCGTCGCCGCAGAGACGGCGCGCCGTCTCTACCTCAGCGAGCGGACGACGGACCTCGCCATGGAGCGCGTCGAGCTGGCCTTGGAGATCGCGGAACGGCTCGGTCTCACGGATGTGTTCTGCCAGGCGGTCAATACGAAGGGGCTGATGCTCGCGGGGCGCGGTCGTCGCGACGAAGGGCGAGCTCTTATCCAATGCGCTCTCGACCATGCTCTCGCGTCCAATCTCCACGAGGCCGCGCTGCGCGCATACAACAACCTGGCAGCGCAGCTCCAAGGCTCCGAGCCGGATACGGCGGAGACGTTCACGCGGGCCGGCGCCGCGCTGGCCAAATTGATGGGCCAGCGAAGGGCGGAGTTGATGTTCACAGTTGGGGAACTTCCGGTGCTCCTCGATCTCGGCCAGTGGGACGCTGCAATCGAGGCGATTTCCGCGCTTCTCGAGTCGAGCGAGGAGTCGATGACAGGATCCGATCTCGGCTACGAGCTCATCTACGGCGTTTGGGTGCACCTCTGGCGCGGCGAGATCGGCGAGGCTCGGTCTCACCTCGAGCGCACGTCGGGCTTGCTCACACGAGCCTCAGCCGACTACCGCGCGGTCCATACAGCTGCGCAGATGGCGGTTCTCCGCGCCCAGGGTCGGGACAGTGAAGCGACAGTGATCGGCGCTGAGGTGTTCAATCATCCAACCGAGTCGATTGACTTCCTCGATATCACGCGATGGGTCTTGATCGAGGTCGTCGAGTTGGCGTTCGCGGCTGGTGATGACGCGGCGGTTCGCCGGAGCCTGGACAGCGTATCGCAGCGTCTCTCCGCGAACCGGGCGCCAATCGTCCACGCGCACATCGCTCGGTTCCGGGCTCGGCTTGCCGCTCTCGAAGGCCGCGAGGCGGACGTCATTTCAGACACGCGCGACGCAATCGATTTCTTCCAGCGACGGCAGATGCCGTTCTGGCTCGCAGTATCGCGGTTGGAATTCGGCGAGTGGCTGGCAGCGCGCGGGCGCATGGCCGAAGCGACGGAGCAGCTCACCGATGCGCGGACCACTTTTGAATCTCTCCGCGCCGGGCCGTGGATCGATCGTGTTGACAATGCTGAGCAGGCGCGGGCGACGTCTGAACAGGCGAGGCCGGCTGTATGACGTGCGCAGCGTGCGGCGCA
>DATMRA010000256.1:0-59845 GCA_035566535.1 Candidatus Acidiferrales bacterium
CTGGGGAACCCGGCCCCGCCCAGCGGCGGTCGCAGGGCAGTGGCGAGCCTCGACTTTTGCGGCCGCGGCGACGCCACGATTCCTCCAGGCACGACACGCTTCATGACCGCCAACAACTGGGAGCTCGGCATCGCAG
Source organism: Candidatus Acidiferrales bacterium (assembly GCA_035566535.1). GTDB lineage: Bacteria > Chloroflexota > Dormibacteria > Aeolococcales > Aeolococcaceae > JAFARE01. The sequence goes on from DATMRA010000256.1 coordinate 137, forward strand.
ACAGCTGCCCCCAAGGCAGCTCCGGTCAGGGCGGCATGAACACGGTCCTGACCGTGAACGAGCTGCTCACCGACGGCAGCCAGGGGCCGGACAGCGCGACAGAGCCGGGTGACTGGGTCGACAGCGGCGATGTGTTGATGGGCTCCGGCGGCAACTACCAGCTGCAGGTCAGCACCGTCTCACCCGACTGTGTCTGGCACATCGCGATCTATCCGGCCTGAGCCGGTGGCAGGCGCTCAGTCGCCGCACGAAATCCAGTGGTTCAAGGTGCCCACACCTGACGGTCGCGCGCTCGAGGTGATGACTGCCGGAGACGAGGGTGCGTTTCCGCTTGTCTTCCACCACGGCACGCCGAGCGCGGCCACGCCGTTCGCCCTTACCGCAGACGCCGCCGCACGCAACGGGCTGCGATTGATCGAGTTCTCACGGGCCGGCTACGCGGGATCCAGCCCCAGGCCAGGCCGCAGGGTCGCTGATGTGGTGGCCGATGTCGCGACGATCCTCGACGCGCTCGGCATGGATCGGTTCGTCGCAGCCGGGTTCTCGGGCGGCGGCCCTCATGCCCTCGCCTGCGCGGCGCTGCTCCCTGAACGCTGCGCGGCGGTCGCGACCATCGGCGGAGTCGCGCCATACGCCGCGGACGGCCTCGACTTCCTCGCCGGTATGGGCCCGGAGAACGTCGAGGAGTTCGAGCGTACCCTCGCCGGCGAAGCCGAGCTGGTGCCCTACTTGCTCGGGGTGGCGGCACAACTTGCGACCGTGGAACCTGACCAAGTCGTCGCGTCGCTGGGCGGATTGGTCGGGGAGGTCGACAAGGCCGCGCTTACGGGTGACTACGCGGAATGGGCGGCCGAGAGCTTCCGGCGTTCGGTCTCCACCGGGATCGCCGGGTGGCGCGACGATGACTTTGCATTCGCGACCGATTGGGGCTTCGACCTGTCGTCCATCACCCGTCCCGTCGCCATCTGGCAAGGCGGGGAGGATCGAATGGTGCCGTTCGCGCACGGTGAGTGGTTGGTCCGCCATATCCCAACGGCGACGCCCCACCTGCACCCCGCAGAAGGGCATCTGTCGCTGGCCGTTACCAAGCTGGACCAGGTGCTCGAAGACCTCGTCGGCAGCGCCGGCGACGCGTTCGGGAGCGGTGACCAGACCGGTCCCGTATAGTCGCCCACACCGCATCACGAGACCGGACAGGAGATGAGCAGATGACACCGGACGAGGTCAGGCAATCCATCACCGGATGGTCTTCGGGCGACGACAACCTGGAGTACACAGGCGAGCAGAGTGAACCGGGCGCGGACTTTGTCCTCGGCGTTCGCTCAGTCGGTGATCGCGGGGGGCCCGTCGACCTTCAGGTGCTGCACCAGGGCGGCGACCGCATCACGGTCCGCCACGTCGCTGCCATCGCCACAGGCTCCGCGGACTCTGCCCAGAAGGTCCTCGACCAGCGTCCGGGGTGGGTCACAGGAAGCATCGGCCGTTCCGAGACCGGCACCTCGGCGACGGTCCAGACGCACGTGTACCTCGACGGTCTCAACAAGCACACCTATGTGCAGGCGGCAGCGGAGGTGGCCCGCGCCGCGCGCCTCATCGGCGGCGTCACCACCGCGGCTGCCGCGCAGGCAACGCCTGCGGCCGCCACGCAGTCCTATTACGCGCCGCAGCCACAGCAGATGCCGGCAGCACAGCCGGTTGGCGCACCGACCTTCGCCCCCCAAGCGCAGCAGGCCTACACCCCCAGCCCGGCGCCCCAACCCCAACCCCAACCCGCCCAGGGGCAGTGGGTGCCGACGCATTCCGTACCCCAGCAAGGGATGCGCGCATGGGCGGCGCCGGACCCCGCCGGACCGGTGGTTGCCAACCTTGCACCGGGGCTTCCGATCCAGGTTGCGGAAGTGCGCGGCGCGTGGGCCCGGGTGGTCTGCAGCAACGGATGGGTCGGCTGGATAGACGGCAGGCTCATCGGCGTCGCCGCCTGACGCCGTCGTTCACGGGTTCGCGAGTGGTGGAGCTGGCCGACGTCGTCTATGACGTCAGCGACTCCGTCGCGACCATAACCCTCAACCGGCCGGAGCAGCGCAACGCCGTTGGTCCGCAGATGTTGCGCGACCTCCTGACGGCGTTCGCCGCGGCAAAGAGCGACGACGCGGTGCGTGCGGTGCTCCTCACCGGCGCAGGCGACAAAGCGTTCAGCGCGGGGGCCGACCTCGCCGGCTTCGCCGCCGACGCCACGGAGGTTGCGCGTCATCGCGAGCGCGGACTCTTCGTCGACCTCTTCCTCGATATGCAACGCCTCGGCAAACCGATCGTGGGCTGCGTCAACGGTCACGCGCTCGCCGGTGGCTTCGGCCTGGCGCTCTCGTGCGACCTGCTGGTCGCCGCCGATAGCGCGATGTTCGGCACGCCCGAGATACGCGTGGGCGTGTGGCCGATGATGATCATGTCGATCGTGGTGAGGAACATCGGGCGCAAGCGCGCGATGCAGCTGTTCCTCACCGGGGAGCGGATCGACGCCACGACTGCGTTGCAGTGGGGGTTGGTCAACCGCGTCGTCCCCGCCGCCGAGGTGCGCGAGACTGCGTTCGCCTGGGCGAAAGAGCTGACCCGCTGGAGTCCGCTTGTCATGCGGCTGGGTCGCGACGCCTTTTACGACATCGACGGTCTCGACGTCGAGGCGGCGCTGCGCCACCTGCAGTCCGAGCTCACCATCGTCAGCCTGAGCGAGGACTTCCGTGAAGGCGTCAGGGCGTTTCTCGAAAAGCGTGATCCTGATTTCAAGGGCCGCTGAGGCGCGCCGCGTTGGCTGACGAGACCGGGCCGGCCGGGCTCGACGAGCTGACCGCGGACCTGCGCGAGCGCCGCGAGCGTGCTCTCGCGATGGGCGGCGAAGAGCGCGTCGCGCAGCAGCATGGGAAGAACAAGCTCACCGCACGAGAGCGTCTGGAGTTGCTCTACGACGCTGGGACCTTCGTCGAGTTCGGCCTGCTCGCTCACCAGCACTCGATGACCGGCGGCGCCACCGAACCGGATCGCACCCCGGCCGACGGCGTCGTGACCGGTGAAGGGCTCATCGATGGCAGGCGCGTGTACTGCGCCGCGTATGACTTCACGGTCATGGCGGGGTCCATGGGCTTGGTCGGCGAACAGAAGGTGGCGCGGCTGCGAAAGCGCGCCCTGCTCAACCGCCTGCCGATGGTATGGCTGCTCGATTCGGCGGGAGCGCGCATTCAGGAGGCCGCCGGGAGCACGTTCGCCGGCAGCGGGGCGTTGTTCTACGAACAGGTGCAGATGAGCGGCGTGGTGCCGCAGATCGCGGCGATGCTCGGACCCTGCGCGGCGGGGACCGCGTACATCCCGGGCCTCGCGGACTTCGTCCCCATGGTGAAGGACACCAGCAGCATGGCGCTGGGAGGTGCGCGCCTGGTCAAGGCCGCGACCGGTGAGGAGACGACGGACCACGACATGGGTGGCAGCCAGGTGCACTGCTACATCAGTGGAGTCGGCGACCTCGAGGTCGAGGACGACCGCGCCTGTATCGAATCGGTGCGAGAGTTCCTGTCCTTCCTGCCCTCGAACAACCGCGAGGCTCCACCGGTGCGCGAGAGCGAGGACCCGCACGACCGGCGCGTCGATGACGTGGCCAAGCTCGTGCCCACCAATCCGCGTGCGGCCTACGACGTGCGCAAGGTGATCCGCAAACTGGTCGATGATGGGCGCGTCTTCGAGATCAAGCCAACATTCGCCCGCAACATCGTCACCGCACTCGCGCGCTTCGGGGGACGCAGCACGGGGATCATCGCAAGCCAGCCGATGATGAAAGGGGGCGCACTCGACATTGATGCGGCGGACAAGGCCGCGCGCTTCATCACGCTGTGCGACGCTTTCAACGTCCCCCTTGTGTTCCTCCAGGATGTGCCCGGCTTCATCGTCGGCACCGAGGTGGAGAAGCAGGGGATCATCCGCCACGGCGCGAAGATGCTCTACGCCGTCAGTGAGGCAACCGTGCCCAAGGTGACCGTCATCCTGCGCAAGGCGTACGGCGCCGGGTACTACGTCATGTGCGGGCGAGGGTACGAACCGGACCGCCTGCTGGCGTGGCCCAGCGCTGAGATTTCCGTCATGGGCCCGGACGGCGCGGTGGACATTCTCTTCCCAAAGCAGATCGCCGCTGCCGACGACCCGGTTGCGGCGCGGGCGCAGTACATCGCCGCAGTACGCGAGACCATCGATCCGTACATCGCGGCATCCTGGGCGATGGTCGATGACATCATCGATCCGGCGGACACGCGCCGTGCGATCATCGACGCGCTCGAGGGCGCGGCGACCAAGCGGCTGCATCGGCCGTGGCGCAAGCATGGCGTGCCGCCCGTCTGACATGCGAATTGTGACCGCACACTTTGGAGTGAACCAGCGTGGCTGAGGTGAAGGCAGAGCTCGTGGGCAATCTCTGGAAGATCGTCGTCGAGGTCGGTCAGCATGTCGAGGAGGACGACACGCTGATGATCCTCGAGTCGATGAAGATGGAGATCCCGGTCATGTCCCCGATCACAGGCACGGTGAAGGAGATCCGCGCAAAGGAAGGCGACGTCGTGCAGGAGGGTCAGACGCTCGCCATCGTCGAGTAGACGCGCAGTCGCGCGTACGATGGGAGTGGTGGCCAGCGTCCCTCCCGACACGATCCGGATTCACACGGCGGAGAACGTCTCGCTGGGCTACGCAACGGCCGGTGTCGGCAGCCGCTTGGTGGCGCAGGTCGTCGACAACATCATCGCCTACATCCTGTTCTTCATCGCCCTCATCGGCGGGCTCGCGGTGGCCAACACGGCCAGCAGCACGCAGGGAGCAGCATTCGGGGTGGGCGCGGCGATCGCATTCGCGACGCTGGTCTACGCCGCGTATTTCTTCGTCTCCGAGCTGGTTACAGGAGGACGCACCCTGGGGAAGAGCGTCATGGGATTGCGCGTGCTCCGCGTCAACGGCGCGGCGCCGGACTTTGCAGCAATCGCGGTGCGCAACATCGTTCGCGTCATCGACGCGACCGGGATCGGTCTGATCGTGATGTTCTTTCATCCCCTGTCGCGACGCCTCGGCGACCTCGCCGCCGGAACAGTCGTGGTGCGTGAGCGCCCGACATTGCGCCTGGCCGCTGTGTCCGCGCCGCCACCGCTGATCGTCCGCACCCCGGACGCGGGGCCACCCATAGACGGCATCGAACGACTCAGCTCAGCGGAGCACAACGCGTTGCGCGTCTTTCTGTCGCGTCCGGGTCTTGCCCCCGAACAACGTCACCGGCTCGCCGCCGAGCTCGGGTCACGCATGTGCGATCGACTTCAACTTCCGCCCGGCGCACCCGAGAGAATGTGGCCGCCGGAGCTGCTGCTGGAGCGCCTCTATCTGCAACTCGACCAGCGGCTTCGATGAGCCTCGATACCTTCATCGCCGAACGCCAGCCACGCTGGACCGAGCTCGAGGCTGCGGTGAAACGCGCGCGCCGGGGCAAGCTCCGCGCGCTGTCCGCCGACGAGCTCGAGCGCTTCGGCCAGCTGCAGCGCCACGTGTCCAGCGACCTCGCGATCGCCCGGCGCGACTATCCCGATGCAGCGGTCACCGAGTATCTCAATGCGCTCTCGGCGCGGGCTCACCCGCTGCTGTATCGCGGCACACCGATGCGCCTCGCCGCCGTGCCGCACTTCTACGCGACCGGGCTGCCGCGCGCCTTTCGTGCCGCGTGGCCGTACATCGTCGCCAGCCTCGCCCTGCTTGTACTCGGTTTCCTGGCGGGCTGGCTCGCGGTGGATCTGCGGCCCGATCTCCGCTCATCGCTCGTGCCAGCGTCGCTGTTCGACCAGATGGCGCGCGGACGTATCCAGGGCAACGTCCCCGATGCCCCCATCGCCGCGTCGTTCATCATCCAGAACAACATCCGTGTTGCGCTGATCTGCTTCGCCGGCGGTGTGCTCATCGGGTTGCCGACCGCGTTCGTGTTGCTGAGCAATGGATGGATGCTGGGCACCATTGCCGCCGCGGTGCATCTCGGCGGATACGACCTGCAGTTCTGGTCGCTGATCGTGCCCCACGGGGTCATCGAACTCAGCATCATCGTCATCGCAGGTGGCACGGGATTGATGCTGGGTGATGCGATCCTTCGCCCCGGACCACTTCGCCGCGGAGATGCACTGGCTGTGGCCGCGAGGCGAGTTGTCAGCCTGGCGATCGGCGCAGCCACATTGCTGATCGTGGCCGGCATACTCGAAGCGTTCGTCTCGCCCAGTGGGCTGCCGGAGGCGGCCAAGCTTGCCATCGGTGCAAGCGCCGGCACGCTCCTGTATTCCTGGCTGATCCTCGGCGGAAGAGAACGGCGACGCGTGAAGCGCGTCAATCTGGACCGTCTTCGCCGGGCGTCCGCGTAGACTCGACCGTATGGAGGTCGTACGCATCACGCCACGCGGCTACTGCCACGGCGTGGTTGAGGCCATCCGTATCGCCAAACGTGTGGGTGCGGAGCGCGGCGGCAGCGAGCCCGTGACCATGCTTGGATACCTGGTTCACAACGAGCACGTGACACGCGAGCTGCAGGAGAGCGGCGTTGCACTGGTCGAGGAATCCGACCGAATGAAAGGCCTCGACCAGGTGCGCGAGGGAACGGTCATCTTCACCGCGCACGGCATCTCTCCCAAGGTGGTCGAGGCGGCTCAGGCACGCGGACTGAACGTCGTCGATGCCACGTGCAGCGACGTCACGCGCACGCACGACATCGTGCGCAACCTCGTCGAGCAGGGCTACCACGTGGTCTACATCGGGAAGCGTGGTCACCCGGAACCTGCGGGGGTGCTCGGCATCGCACCCGAGCACACGACTCTCATCGAGACCATCGATGACGCAGACGCGATCGAGCTCCCACCCGGCACCCGGCTCGCCGTCACCTGCCAGACCACGCTCAGCGTGTGGGACACGCAAGCGATCATCGAGCGTCTCGTGCAGCGCTTTCCTGACATCGAGGTCCACAACGAGATCTGCCTGGCCACGCAGGAGCGACAGGAAGCAGCCGTGCTCGCTGCAAAGGATGTGGACTGCGTGGTCGTGGTGGGCAGCCGGCGCAGCAGCAACAGCCTGCGGCTCGTGCAGGTCGTGCAGGAGAAAGGAAGCAAGCCGGCGTACCTCGTGGACACTGCGGACGAGGTCGACCCAGCGTGGTTTCGGGGAATGAGCCGAATCGGTGTCACGGCGGGCGCATCGACGCCCACGCAGCTCACGCGGCAGGTCATCGCGGCCATTGAGGCGATGGACCAGAACTGACGTGACTGATCAGGCTCCGCTTGAGCCGCCACCGCATCCCGGTCATCCCAGAGCGTCCTCCCCACCCGCGTACCCCACACCTGTTCAGCCTCCGTCATATGGCGGATACGGCTGGGCTGCACCGCCGCCAGGACCGGCGCCCGGCCTCAAGTACGCGGGGTTCTGGGTTCGATTTGCTGCCTACCTCATCGACGGCCTCATCGTGTTCATTCCACTGGGCATCATCATCGGGATCGCGATCGCGCCGACACTGCCAGGAATCAGCTGCACGTCCGTCAGCAACGACGGCTTTCAGAGTGCGACGTGCACCGGTTTCGGCAGGCTGTTTGCTGCGCTGGGCATCTGGTCGCTCGTGGCGTTCATCGTTCCGGCTGTCTACGCTGTCGTCTTGTGGAGCTGGCAGGGCCAGACGCTGGGGCAGAAGCTGCTCGGGTTGCACGTCGTTGACACGCGCACCGGGACGACAATCTCGATTGGCCGGGCGGTGATTCGCTACATCGGATTCATCGTCAGCGCATGGGTGCTGTACATCGGTCTCATCTGGGCGGCCTTCGACGCGCAGAAGCAAGGCTGGCACGACAAGATGGCCTCGACGTTCGTCGTGCAGAGGATCTGAGCCGCACGGTCTCCGTGTGGCACGAGCCTCCTTTTCCTCGTAGACTGCGCGCCGAGCGCGCTGCGCAGCGTGGTCAAGAGGAGAGAGACAGTGGCCAGCTACCCGCAACCTCCCGGCCAGCCACCGCAGCCGCCATCCGGGCCGCCGGGAGGGCCGCCGAGCGGCGGACCGCCGTCCGGCTACCCTGCGGGACCCCCCGGATATCAGCAGCCATATCCACAGCCATATCCGCAGCAACCGTACGCGGCGCAGCCCTATGGATACGCGCCCGGGGGGCGGCGACCGTTCCGCCGCAACGCGATGCTCATCCTGGCGCAGGTGCTCGTCATCATCCAGGGTACCTTCGGGGTGTTCGGCAGCGCTCTCGTCATCCTGGTGGGTATCGCGCTCAACGGTGCCTTTTCGGGGGTGGATCTCCATAACATCAACGGTCTCAACCTCGCCGGTGTCACCTCCGGATTCCTCATCGGCGCGGGCGTGGTGGGGATCGTCCTATCCATCCTCGTCATCATTGGCGGCGTGCGCGTAGGACACCCGTCCCAGGTCGCGCGCTGGCTGCTTGCTGCCTTTGAAATACTGGCGCTCCTCAGCGCTATTTCGTCTCTGACCCGACCGATCCGGGGCAGCGGCAGCGGAACGGTGACCTCGATTGTCTTACTCGTCCTCGCAGCACTGGCGCTGTACGGGTTGATCGTCGACCCGGCGACCTACCGCGCGTTCGCCAGAAAAAACCTGCAGTAGCAGTCACAAACGCGCCTGGCGCTTCAGCGCGAGATACCGGTTCACCAGTCGCGGCGACAGTGTCCGCGCGTCAGCATCGATCGTGTCAATGCCGCTGCGCCGAAGCAGCTGCAACGTGTCCTCCCGGTCGGCGATGAGGCCGGATGCCACCACGCGCGCGTACGCATCGGCGCCGCTGGCAGGGCGGCGCCGCGCCGCATCGTCGATGGCAGGGTCGCGCACGGTCACGACAAGCGGCAGGTGGCGCCTGCGAAGACGAACGCACTGGCGGAGCAGCGCACGTCCTTGCTCGGGGTCCAGCACGTCGGTGAAGACGATGACCAGCGCACGCCGCGTTTGCCAGCGGCTGAAGTACTCGAACGCAGAGTCGTAGTCCGCCTCGGTTTCCCCTGCACGCAGTGGGCGCACCGCATCCAGGAACCGGCGCAGCTGCGCCGGCCCTGCGCGCGGCGCGAGCGCGACACTCACCGTGTCGGCAAAACCCAGCAGCCCGGCTCGGTCGCCGCTGCGCAGCGCCACATGCACAAGCAACAGCGCAGCGTTGATCGCGTGGTCGAGCTTGGCGAGATCGCCGGCGCCGACGCCCATGAGACGGCCGTGATCGAGGCAGACGATGACGGGTTGCGCGCGCTCCGGCATGAGCTCGGTGGCCATCAGGCGTCCCGTGCGCGCGGTCGCCTTCCAGTTGATCGAGCGAAGCGAATCGTCGGGCACCGCCTCGCGAACGCGTTCGAACTCGGTGCCCTCGGTGCGCAGACGGAGCGTTCGCACGCCGAGCTCGGCGAGCTGCCCTCGTCGCGCGAGCGCTTCGTACACACGGACGGCCGCGAGGTTCGCCTCCACCGGCACGGTTTCGGGGTTTCCAAGGGTCATCTGCCGCCACCCGAAACCCCACGGGCCGTGGGCTCGCACGACGGTGTGTCCGAAGGCCAGCTCCCCGCGGGACCGCGGAGTGACTGTGTATGCCAGCTCGGTTGGAATATCCGCACGCCACGCCGTGACTGAGGGTCGCGCCCGGCCGGGACACTCGTCGCGCACCAGCGCTCGCGCGCGCCGGCGTGCCTGAACGCGCAGCACGACCTGATTCGCTGCGCCGACCGACAGCATCTCGTCGTGCTCACGGTGCACGTCGATGTGACGCCGGCGCGGCGCTCTGCGGCCGTCGACGACGATGAGCACCGCGAAAGCCCCGAGCAATGCGAGGCCGAGCACATACAGGGTGTCGACCGCGGCACCCGCCGCGATGACCGGTGCGCAGACCAGGAGGAGCGCTGCTCCCCGCGTGGTCACGCCGGCCTCACCGTGGCACGGGGACGCGGCCCACCGCGCGTTGCACCGCGGCGACCTCGGTTACACCCTGGATCTCCGCCTCCGGCCGGCGCACCATCCGATGGCGCAGAGCGGGCACGCATATCTCCTTGACGTCGTCGGGCACGGCGTAGTCGCGACCCTGGATGGCGGCCATTGCCTTGGCGCCGAGCAGCAGCGCAATCGAACCTCGTGGACCGGCGCCCAGGCTCAGGTCGGGGCTGGTGCGCGTCGCCGCCACGACCGCCGCAATGTACCCGAGCACCTCGTCACCAACGCGAACCGCCGACACCTCGCCGCGCACTGCACCGAGAGCGTTCGCGTCGAGCACGACCTCCACGCCGGCTCGCGCGAGATCGTGCGGGTCGAAACCGACGTCGTAGCGTCGCAGCATTGCGATTTCTACGTCAGTTGCGGGCACAGGCACTTCGAGCTTGAAGAAGAAGCGATCAAGCTGCGCCTCCGGCAGCGGATACGTGCCCTCGTATTCGATCGGATTCTGCGTCGCCACCACCAGAAACCGATTGCCGAGTGGCATGCGCTGCCCATCTGAGGTCACCTGGTGCTCTTCCATCGCCTCGAGGAGCGCCGCCTGCGTCTTGGCCGGGGCGCGATTGATCTCGTCAGCGAGCAGTGTGTCGGTGAAGATGGGTCCTGGCCGAAACTCGAATGTGCCGGTGCTCGTGCGATAGACGCTGGTACCGATGATGTCGGACGGCAACAGATCGGGGGTGAACTGGATGCGGGTGAACTTCGCGTCCAGCGCTGCCGCCAGGGCGCGGGCCATGAGCGTTTTTGCGGTGCCCGGCACACCTTCGAGGAGCACGTGACCGCCCACCAGCACCGCGATGAACAGACCATCGATCACCTGCTGCTGGCCGACGATGGCGCGGCCGAGGACGTCGTGGAGCCGCGCGCGCACCTCGGCCGTCTGCGTCATGGCCGCAATTGTGGGGTGAGCGACGCGGCACCGGCCCAGCGGCGCTCCAGCGCATCGACGTCGCGGGCGAGGCTCAGGACCGCCGCCTCGTCGGGACTGCCCGTCGCGAGGATCCGCGCCCGACTCAACAGGGCTGCCACGTCGTCGACGTGGTCGTGCCCCGCACCTCGCAGCGCCGCGACGAAAGCTGCGTCATCGCGGTGGGCGTCGATTCCGCTCACTTGGCTCACTCGACGCTTCAGGTCGTAGGCGTATCGCACCGCCAGCCCGCCACGGTTGCGTGAACCCGAGAGCAGCTCGCCCATCGCATCCATGTACGACTCGGCTGTCGGGACCGTCACCGTCTCGATGGCGACCGGCCGTCCCAACCGGCGCCCATTCAACCCGATAGCGAGCACAACGATGACCACGGTGAGCACCGCGGACAGGCCGATCGGACCACTGAAGATGGCAGACGCTCCCGTGTTCGCCGTCCCGCCCTCGCCGTGGTGGAACTCGTCGAACGCGATGCGACCTCCGCGCGCGCGCTCCAGCAGGCTGAGCACGAAGTACGCAGAGTCATCGTGGCGCAGCCCGTCGTTGGACAGCGGCTGCGTGTCACCGATGATCACCACTCGACCGCCTCCGTCAACGTGCACAGCCGCGGCTATCACGGCATGGTTCTGCGTGAGCAGCGGCACCACCGTCGGGCTGGGGAGAAATGAGAACCCGCCACCAGTCGGCACCGAGCGTACGCGTCCGGCTGCGTCAAAGGGTTGAGCGGGAACGGCGCTGCCTGGTGCGCTGGTTGCGCCGAGTTCCACGCCGAGCCGCTGCAGCAGGGGCTGGGCCGCGGCAATGCTCTCCGGCGCCAGGGCGACAATCACATCGCCGCCACGTTTCACGTGCTTCATGGTCGTGTCGACGTCTGAGCTGCTGAGCGTGACGAGCGGGTCGTACTCGATGAGCACGTCCACCCTCGAAAGATCGAAGGTTCCCGTCACGCGCGAGACAGGAAGGCCGAGGCGCTGCAACCACGTGTACGCGGCAAGCGTCCCCAGCTTTCCGGCGGAGCGCGATGACGGATTGCCCTGGTCGGGCGGCACGGCGACCGCGATGGCTATCACGCCGACGACCACCAGCGCCACGATGAGCACAAGCAGTGGCTGCAGGCTGCGCCTCACGTGACACGTCCCGGAGCACGCCTGCGCGCCATGGTACGCAGCACCTCGCAGCGGGCTTTCGCTTGCACCCACAGATCGCTGCCAATCGCGTTCCCCGAGTACCACGCGTAGTCGAACGCTCCGGCGGCGGGGGCGAGCGCTGCAAGAAGATCGCCGTCCGCCGCAAACGAGCCCAGCAGCTCACGCGTGGTCCACGCCGGATCGACGCGCACGGTGCTGCGCAGCGCGATATCCAGCAGCGCGCTGCGAAACGCGCGGCGAATCGCCTCTCTGTAGTCACGGCGTGCGGCTGCGGTCGTGGCGGCCTTCCACTCCACGTCGGGGTCGTCGCTGTCACCCGCCGGTTCGTCTCGCAGGTGCGCCGGCCGGGATCCGAGGCCGCGCCGCAGCCGCAATGCGGCGAGCGCCAGGCCCGCTGCAAGGACAGCGGCGGCGAGAAGCAGCGACCCTCCGGTACCCAGTGTCCTCCTGATCGTGTCGATCACTCCGCCGAGAAAGTCCAGAATGCGGCTGAACAGGCTGGGCTGGGTGCTTTGGTCGAGATTGGCAAAAACTGGCGAGGCGTAGACATCGCGCAATGTCTGCCGGGCGGCCGACGAGTCGACGTTGCATGTTGATCCCGGCGGCACCGCGAGGACGCCGGCAAGCGACTGGAGCCGGGTCCTCGCATCGTCGACGTCCGGCGGCGTGCTGTTCAGATCGTCGATCACCGGGGTCAGGACGCCGGCATCAGGCGCCGCGTCCTGCTGCGCGGCGATGATGCGGGCGAGCGCTGCGCCGGTGTCCGGTGGTTTGGCGTTCAGCGCTGCCGCCGCAGCGTCGATGCCGGAGATGTAGCGCAGCGCGACGCAGTCCGTCGCGGCCACAGTTCCGCCCAGGACCGGTGCGACACCGCCCAACGCGGCTGCGCCGGCGACGGCGCACGCCAGCAGCCGCCTCACAGCGAACGCGCGAGCATCTCGATGTCGAACCCCTCTTTGCGGATCCGTGTGTCGTAGTAGAGGAGCGTCACGGCGATGTAGGTGATCGGGCTCACGAAGACCGCGACCACGGCGCCCGCCACCTCGCTGACGATGAACTGCCCGTTGGCGTCAAACCCCGCACCCGCCAGGGTGAGCAGGGTGCTGAAAACCCCACTGATGATCCCCGTGATGAGCAGGAGAAGCAGCCGGATGCCGAGCAAGCGCCAGCCCAGACCGCGCGTGAGCTGCCAGCTTCGCTTCAAACCGCCCCACCCGGACACGCCTTCCAGGACGATCGCCGGCGCAGCGAGCGACGTCCGCACATACACGAAGATCGCGAACCCGACGATGCCGAGGTCGACGAGGCCGCCGACAATCGCGCCGGCACCCCCGGCACCGGCGGCAAAGCCGAAGAGGATGAAGAACGCCCCGGCGATCAAAGCGATCGAACCACCGAGAAGGATCAGGCTCTGCACGATCAGCGCACCGAGCCGCCGGATGGCCGCGCCATATGACGTGCCGAGCGAGGTCTCGCGATCGAGGTATCGGTCGCTCACGGCTCGCGTCGTCGCGGCCTCGGCGAGCGGCAGGATCACGAACGCGCCCACCAGCACCAGGATTCCGGTCGCGACCAGGACACCGGCGACGGCGTTCTGCAGCGCCTGGAGTTGATCCGGCGTCAGCGTCTGCTGGTTGGCCTGTGGAGTGGCGAACCTGCCGAACGGGCCGCTCGCGAAAGAGGTGAACCCGGCAACCTGAAACAGAACGAACTGCAGGACCGCGTAGGGCACCTGGACCACGGCGCTGATGGCGGCGATGAGAAGGAAGTTGCGCCGGTACAGCGAGAAGATGGCGTCGAGCAGTTCGCCAACGCCCATCGAGTGGAACCGCCCCGAGCCGACCTGGCCGGCGTAGGGACGCTGGGGATTCCAGCCGGGAAAGCCCTGGCCCCACGCCGGAGGTGGCGGAGGTGGCCCTCCAGATGGCGGATTCCAGCCCGGCGCGACGTACGGCGGGACCGGTGGATATCCGGTCGGAACGCCGCCGGTCCCCGCCGGCGGATGGGGCGGCGGGTCTGGTGGTCGAGCGGCGTCGGCCATGGCCCTACATTGTGCGTCCGCTCGACTGCGCCAGAAGCAGCGCTATCCTGACGCAGCCCCGTCATGAATGCATCGCTTGCTCTGATCGACACCGCTTCCGTGCGACCGCGGCTGCCGTGAGGGCGCTCATCGTCGAAGCTGAGCCGACCCAGCCGCGCAGGCGGCCTCGACTGAGACGCCGCCCGGCGTCGCTCGCCCCTGCCCTGCCCGTTCACGTGCGCGAAGTGAGCACGCCGATGCCGCAGGGCCAGGGCTGGGTCCTTGTGCGACCGGCCCTGGCGGGTATCTGCGCCACGGATCTCGACATGCTGCACAGCTTTGGCGTGCCGTCGATCCTCTCGGCGTATGAGCGAACGTCGGCGGTCATCCCCGGCCACGAGGTCGTGGGGGTCGTCGAGCGAGCCGCCGCCACCCGATGGGCCAAGGAAGGTCATCGCGTCCTCGTCGAACCGACCCTTCGCTGCGTTCACAAGGGACTTGCCGAATGCCGACGCTGCCGCGCGGGGGACACACATCTCTGTGAAAACCGCGACCGAGCCGGCGCCCTCTGCTCGGGCACAGCGATTGGCTCCAGCGAACGGGCCGGTGGCGGCTGGAGCGAAGGCTTCCTCGTCCACGAGGACATGCTCATCCCGGCGGACGGGATCAGCGATCAGCGCGGTGTGCTCGCAGAGCCCGCAGCCGGCGCCCTGCATGCGGTATTGCGCTGGACGCGGCGCGGCGATCACGCGATCGTCATCGGCTCGGGGGCGCAGAGCCGCCTCATCGTCGCAACCCTGCGCCGCCTATATCCCGACCTCGAGGTCGAGGTCATCTATGACGCGCGCAGCCCGTCGCGCCCAAGGCAGGGGCGCCACGCGCGACAGCCTTCGCACCTCAACGCCGACACTGCATCCGATTTCAATGCGATCCGCGCGATGGGCGCGTCCCGAGTGCGCCGCGGCTCGCCCGAGCAACTGCTTGTGGAAATCGCCGAGAGCCTCGGCGCCCGGGCGTTGCGGCCAGAGGGCGGTGGCCTGCCGGTGCTCGACGGCGGGGTCGACGCCGTGTTCGACTGCCAGGCGACCGCGGGGAGCATCGACCTCGGCCTGCGCCTGCTCCGCGGTGGCGGAACGCTGGTCCTCGGGGGACGCTCCGGACGCCATGAGGTGGAATGGCCTCTTGTATGGGCTCGCGAGCTGAGCGTCCTGGGCTCGGCGCTGTATGGACGCGAGGCCACCGGACATCGGACGTTCGCGATCGTGCGCGAATGGCTCAGCGACCCCGCCTTCCCGATCGATTCCGTGGTGACACACCGATTTCCCCTGGAGGAATACAAGGCTGCACTCGAGACGGCTTCAGCGGGCGTGGCCGCAGGGGCCGTCAAGGTTGTGTTCCAAGGATCGGCCGGAGCTCTGCGAACCGACCTGGACGCAGGAGCTGCGCAAGAGGACATGAACGGTGACGCTCCGCTGTTGCTGCACGCCAGCGCAGCCCACTCGCGCTCGATCCGCGAGGCGCGAATGCCACGGTGAGCCCGGCCTAATCGGTATTCGCTGACTCGTCCTTCGGCTTGCGCCGGCGTTCCGCGACGGCGGGAACGATCCGCTTCACGGCAGCGTTGTCGACCACCATACGGGTCTGGCGTTTTCGGTCACGATGGCGGATGCGGGCGCGCTCTTTCTGCGGTAGTTCCTGCTCCGTACCGTCGGTTTCCGCCATCGCCGTTGCCGCGTGACCCTAGGCCGCGAGCGCCTGCTCGTGACGGCGACCGCGCGCGACCGCCACGCCGATACCGACCGCTGCCGCGACCGTTATCGCAGCTGCACCACCGATGAGCGTGGGGGCCCGCCGGCGAAGTGCGAGACGGCGCCACGCGGGCAGGCCGCCCGGTTGGACGAGATCGAAAACGCGCGCCCGCACTCGTGCGCGTTGCATGGCAGACATGCGCCAGTCGTCGAGCGAGCGAGCCACCTCACCGGCGAGATCGACCAGCGCCTGGATCTCCGTCGTCAGCAACGGGTCCCGGCCGCCCAGCGCGTCGTCAAGCTGCTCGTGCTGTTCGATCATCCCTGCTGGCCCTCCGCTCGGTCGAGCCGTTCGGCAGGTAGCGGAGCGCCGAGCCGTCTGCGCAACGTTGTCAGTGCGCGAAACGTGAGCAGTTTCACCGCTCCCTCACTGCGCTGCATGATCTCCGCGATCTCGCGGTTGCGCAGCTCGCCACCGAAGCGAAGCACCACCGCCTGCCGTTGATCGGCGGGGAGCAGCGCCACAGCAGCGCGGATCTCGGTCGCACGATCGAGCGCCTCGGCGGCAGCGGCCGGATCGAGGGCGTCGCCTGGCATGTGCGGTGCGAGCTCGATCCATCCCGGGCGCCGGCGCTCCCGCGACACGAGGTTTCCCGCAACCCGATACAGCCACGCGGAGTAGGGAACGCCGCGCCACTGAAAACGAGGCAGCTCCTCGATCGCCTTTGCGAACGTCGCGCCGGTCACGTCCTCGGCTTGCTCCTTGTCCTTGGTCAGCGTGTACGCGTATGCATAGATCTGGTCAACGTAGCGCTCGTACAGCGGCGCGAACGCCGCCCTGTCGCGCTGCGCGGCCAGGATCTCCTTGCGTTCCTCCTCGAGCTCGGCAACGCTGCGATGCGGCATCGCTCAACGGCGCCGATTTCGCGGTGGATGCATCACGCAGAAGGACCGGTTGCCGGTCGAGGTTACGGCGATGGCTCTGGCGCCGTCAGCGCAAACCAAGCTTCGTGCCGGCATCGGCGAACGCCTCGAGTGCCCGATCCAGCTGCTGCCGCGTGTGCGTGGCCGTGACGATGGTGCGAATGCGCGCCTGGCCACGCGGCACCGTGGGAAAGCCGATCCCCTGGGCGAAGATACCCCGCTCGAGCAGCAGATCAGACAGCTGCATCGCGGTCGTCGCCTCTCCGCACATGACCGGAGTGATCGGCGTCTCGCTCCGTCCCAGATCGAAGCCCAGGCCGCGCAGGCCTTCCTTGAAATGGCGTGTGTTGTCCCAGAGCTGCGCGATCAGCTCATCACCTGACTCGAGCACATCGATGGCGGCAATGCACGCCGCCACCACAGCGGGTGGATGCGATGAGGAGAACAGAAACGGCCGCGCCTTGTGGATGAGGTGATCGCGCACCGTTTGCGACGCGCAGACGTACCCACCGACGACGCCGATCGCCTTGCTCAGCGTGCCGATGTTGAGCGCGACGCGCCCGTGCAGGCCGAAGTGATCGGTGGTGCCGCGGCCGTTGGTGCCCAGCACTCCGGTTGCATGCGCATCGTCGACCATCACCGCGGCGCCGTACTGCTCAGCCCGCTCCACCAAGCCGCGCAGCGGTGCGATGTCACCATCCATGCTGAAGACGCCGTCGGTGGCCAGCAGAACGCGCCGGTACCCTTTCGCCTTCGCCTCGCTGAGGGCGCGCTCGGCGTCATCGACGTCGACGTGCTCGTACAGGATGCGATCTGCCTTGGTGAGACGGATGCCGTCGATGATGCTCGCGTGGTTCAACTTGTCGCTTACCACGCAATCGCCCTGCTCCAGCATCGATCCGATCACACCGACGTTGACGGTGTAGCCGCTGCCGAACGTCAGCGACGCCTCCGTGTGCTTGAACTCGGCAAGGCGGCGTTCGAGTTCCTCGTGCAGCGTCTGCGTGCCTGCGATCGTGCGCACCGCCCCGGTGCCCGCGCCCCACTCCGCTACCGCACGCTCGGCGGCCTCGACCAGCTGCGGATGCGTGTTGAGGCCGAGATAGTTGTTGCTCGACAGGCTGATCAGCCGCTTCCCCTGGATAACGACCTCAGGCCCCTGCGCCGACTCCAATACTCGAAGTGGCCGGTACAACCCATCACGCTTCAACGCTTCGAGATCCTCGGTCAGCGACGCGTCGAGCGCCTGAACAGCAGCAGACGTGTTGGTCTCAGTGATCATTGCGTCAACGATACCGCTGCCTGCAGGTGGACTGTGTCACGGCATATACGGATCGTGGTTTTCGGGCAAGCAGCACACCGCTCTGCGAGGTACGCCGTCGGACCCCCGCTGGGGGCCCGCGGCTCGGCACTCGGCTCGCCCTCCGCTCCAAGCCGTTCCGGCTCGCCTCCGTGACGCCCTCGCTCCGGGCGTGCCGCTTGCCCGAAACCACGATGCAGGTGGCCTGACGCGGGCCATCGTCAGACAACGATCACGATGGCGTCAATGTCACCTTGCCACATTGCCCGCTCTTCATCAGCGCGATCGCCGCGTCGACGTCGGACATCGCGAAATGGTGCGTGATGAGAGAGGCTACATCGATGATGCCGTCGCGAACGTACGCCGTGGTCTTTTCCCAAGTTTGCGGCAGTTTGCGGCCGGTCACGCCGTACAGGCTCAGGCCCTTCATCACGACATCGTTCGACAGGTCGATGACGTCGGGCTCGTCGCCGATGCCGAGCAGGCTGATCCAGCCGCCGGGGCGGACGACGCGCGTCGCTGAGGCAACCGCGACGGCAGAGCCGCTCATCTCCAGCGCGCAGTCGATGTCGCCACCGGCCGCGGCGCGGATCTGGTCGTCGGCCGGAGCGTCGCCCGCGCGGACCAGGGCGTGTGCGCCCATGCGCTCCGCGAGCGCCAGGCGGTAGTCGTTACGGTCGACGGCGATCACGCGCTCGGCGCCCTGCACACGCGCGACGGCTATTGAGGCGCAGCCGATCGGCCCGCAGCCGAACACCACGACCGTGCGCCCTGTCAGGTCTCCATATGAACAGGCATGCACCGCGTTGCCGAACGGTTCCATAGCCGCCGCGACCTCGGGCGGCACCGATGCTCCCACCGGCCATACGTTGGCCACCGGGAGCGTCATGAAGGACGCGAAGGCGCCATCGACGTCGACACCGAGAATCTTCGTGTTCTCGCAGACGTGAAAGTCACCACGCCGGCATTCCTCGCAGTGGCCGCACACGATGTGTGACTCGACGGCCACCCTCGTGCCCAACGCCGGGCTGCGCACGCCGTCGCCCCACGCCACCACCTCGCCACTCACCTCATGGCCGACAACGCGTGGCGGATGCACTCGAGACTGCGCCCACGGATTCCAGTCGTACAGGTGCACGTCGGTGCCGCACACGGAGGTCGCAGCCACGCGAAGCAGCACCTCGCCGGCGCCGGGCGTCGGTTCCGGAACATCCCCAAGAGTGAACCCGGGTTCCGGGCGCGCCTTCAACACCGCCTGCATCGCGTCGTGATTATGGCGGCGCGCCCGGCTGGGTAAACGTCCATGTGGCGTCCGCGGCCGGACTCGAGACTTCCGCAGATGCAGATCGATGGGCTCGATCGCCCAATCCCGTCGCGACCCCAGCCGCTCCCGGTGCAGGACCTGGCGTTCTACGAGGCTCACGGCGGGCACACGCTGCACCGGCACGTCAACACCAAGCCCGGAGACGAGCTCCGCCGCATCCGCAATGATGGAGTCGCGGCGGCGGGAACCTTTCTGAATGCCGGAACCGCGCAGCGCTGCGTGAGCTTCGCCATCAACAGACGTCGGGAGCAGGTGCTGCAATGGTTGCACGGCCGCGACCGCGGAGCCCCGTTCACGTTCGTGGTCGATATGGGACAGGTGATCGGGCGAACGCTGACATGGGATGACGTGCTGAAAGGCGTGTCCACGCCGCGCCAGGTGACTGCCGTCCGAGTCGTCCTTCGTCGCCGGCCGGAGCTACCCGGCGGATTCACGGTCGTCACCGCGTATCCCACTCGCGTCCCGCGACGCCGCGCCAATGGCTATCTGAGGAGAGGACAATGAACAGCGCCATCGACATCGACGCACGAATTGCCGACGCCGACAGCGAGTTCCCCGCCCTCTTTCAGCTTTTCGGCGGATACTTCCACCAGGATTGGCACGAGGAGTACGCCACTCCGGGTGCCGCGCTGACGGCCTTCATTGAAGAGGCGCCACCGGAGGCGGTGCGCGAAGCAGCCGCCGAATTGCAGCGCCTTCTGGATCTGCCGGTCGACGACGGTGCTCTCGCCAAGCTGCTGCGCACGGGCTTCGACTGCAACTACATGCCGTCGCTTGACGGGCTGACGACGACGCAGTGGTTGACGGCCATTCGGGATCGGCTTCAGCCCGGCGGCTGACTCGCTGCAGGACGGACGGGACCGCGTCCCACAACGGGTGATGCCGCAACACGGCGGCCCAGGGCGATGAAGTGCAGCAACATCGTCGGTACGAGCGCGGGCAGCCCGATGAGCAGCGCGGCCAGCCACACCGGTCCACCGGCGAGTCGGACCCAGTACAGCACGAAGAAGGTCACTCCGATGAGAATCGTGTTGCGACGTCCCCAGACCGTGTGCACGAGCTCAGGCCGCCGCTTGGCGAGAAACACGAATGGTGTTCCGAGGACCGGCGCGAAATAACGAAAGCCGATCAGCGCCGCGAGCCAGAGCGGAAGGATCCCGAGGAAATAGCTGCCGACGGCGCCGGCGGTGAAGAACAGTGAGTCCATGAACGGATCCAGCGCCTTGCCCAGCGCTGTAACCGGACCCCAGCGTCGCGCGATGAAGCCGTCGACACCGTCGAGCAGTCCGATTGCACCGCCGACGCCACCCCACAACGCCAATGGGAGCCGGCCCGGGAGCGACAACGTAGCCAGCACGAGGAGAGGCACGCAGAACCACGCTCGTATGGCAGTGAGGCCGTTGGGAACGCCGTAGCGATCGACGCTGACGCCGCCAGGTGTTGTGAGCATGGCCGCGCCCCCCACGACCACGACCGTTACCAGCAGCCACCAGACCAGCGTCGCCGCGGCAGCGGGCGCGACCGATTCCGATCCGTGCACGAGGGCCACTGAAATCGCGAACCCTTCGCTCATGATGAGCCCGACCAGCGACCACAGCGCCAGCGAGTGACGCAGCCGCGAGCTCTCACGAAGACGCGCGAACGCCACCGCGTAGAGCTGGAGGAGACCCCTCAGGTGACTACACGGCGAGGCACGTGACGGTCTTGAAGACGCCGTCAGCTGCCTGCACCTTTTCCACGATGAGACGCCCGATACCGGCGACGTCATCGGCCTGCACCTGCACGATCACGTCGTACTCCCCGGTGATCGCATCGGCTGCAAGGACGCCCTCCTGCCCCTTGAGTGCTTCCACAACCTCGAGCGCTTTGCCCGCTGTGGCGGTCACGAGAACGTACGCTCGCACCATCTCGCGGCTCCTAAGCTTGGTCGAACCCGGCGACTGTATAGCATGGGCGTATGCCGTGGGTGCTCGTGCTCCGGTGGTTGGTACGGCTGGCTGTGGGACTGGCCTTCTGGCGAGTGACCACGCGCCGTCGCGCCGGCGGCTACACGACCGCAACGCCACCGCTGCAGCGCGGCGCGCAGCGACCCCGCGTCAATGCGCGCGCCGCTGCGGCTGCCCTTCGCGAAGGCGCGTCGTTCGGCTGGCGGACGGTCTCTTTTGCCGGATTTTTGATCGCGGGGGCTGTGCTCGTCACGGCGGGTCTCACGACGACGATCCTGTCGCCGCGCTGGCTCGGCGGCGTGCTGCTCGGACTTGCCTTGATTGCGCTGGTGGCAGCGGGGTTCGAGGCGCGGGCCCTGGTGCGGCTACTACGGCGGCGGCGGCGGCGGCGTCACGACCAGGACCTTCGCGGCCAGCTCAACTGAGGTAAGGAGCCACTCCTTCGCCCTGTTGGGCGGCGTCCATGATCACCTCGCTCACCGTGGGGTGCGGATGGACCACGGCCGCGAGGTCGTCGAGCGTCAATCCGTCGCTGATGGCGACGCCCACCTCGCTGATGATCTCGACGGCGTGGACGCCCATGACGGTGGCGCCGATCAGCCGATCGTCCTTTGCGTCCGCGTACAGCTGCGCCAGCCCGTCGGGTTCGCCCTCGCCAAGAGCTTTTCCATTGCCCAGGTAGCGAGCCTGGCCCACCTTCACCTCGATGCCGGCAGCCTTCGCCGTCTCCGGGTTGAGCCCGACCATCGCGATCTCCGGGTGCGTGTAGATGCACGACGGCACCACCGTCCGGTCCATTGGCATGACGTGATGGTCAAGCGCGTTCTCAACGGCGCGATCCGCTTCGGCGCTCGCGAGGTGCGCCAGCTGCAGGCCACCGATGCAGTCGCCCGCGGCCCAGATATGCGGGTTCTGCGTGCGCAGCATGTCGTCAACCTGGATGTGGTCGCGCTCATCGATGACGACACCCGCGTCTTCCAACCCGATGCCGCGCGTTTGTGCGCGCCGGCCGACCGACACGAGCACGAGGTCGGCCTCGATGGTGGTGTCGTCGTCGAGGTGTGCAGTCACCGACGCATCGCCGTAATCGATGGAGGCGACGGTGCGCCCGGTGTGAAAGACGATTCCCTCCTTCTCGACGATGCGGCGGAACTGGGTCACGATCCTCGGCTCGACGCCGGTAAGGACCTGGGGCAGCACCTCGACCACGGTGACCTGCGAACCCAGGGCCACGAACAAGCTGGCGAATTCGCAACCGACCACACCGCCACCGATGACAAGGAGGTGCCGGGGGACTGAGTCGAGACGCAGGATGCCGTTCGACGTGACCACACGCGGGTGGGCCATGTCTATCCCTGGTAGGCCGGAGGGTTCGGTGCCGACGCAGACAATCAGTTGATCAAACGGAAAGCGCTCGCCGCCGGCGACCACTGCATCGCTGTCAACCACTCCCTGTGTTTGCACGACGCGCACCTTGTGCCGCTTGCACGCAGCGGCGACGCCGTTGCGCATCTTGAGGACAACCTCCTCTTTGCGTTCCATCATGCGCGGAAAATTGATGTCCGGCGTTGGCACGTTGATCCCGAAGTCCGCCGCGTTGCGAATCCGGCGCAGCAGGTCGGCGCCGGCCAGCAGTGACTTGGTGGGAATGCATCCCCAGTTGAGGCACGTTCCGCCCAGCTCTGCACGTTCGATCAGCGCCACCTCGGCTCCAAGCTGCGCGGCTCGCAGCGCGGCGACATCGCCGGCGGGCCCGCCGCCGAGGACCACGACTCGCGGGCTCACGATCGTGCTGCTGGTGCTTCGGCCGTGCTGGCGCGAAATGCGCGGGAGCGACTCAGCGCGTCGGTCACGATGCGTTCCTGCTCCACGCGGTGCGATCCCGAATATCCCTCGGACGGGCTGGCGCGCGGCGGTCGCCCAACGTACTCCCATGGGCGACTTGCAAGACCCTGACGGACGCAGTGTTCGACGTGCCACCACGCGCCCATGTTCTCGGGCTCCTCCTGGACCCACACGATGTTCTCCAGGTTGGGGTAGGAGGCGATGACCGCGTCGATGGCATCGGCCGGAACAGGGTGCAACTGCTCGACACGCGCGATGGCGAGATCGCGTGCGTCGCGCCGGCGCGGGTGCAACTCGAGGTCGTAGTAGACCCTGCCCGAGCAGAAGATGAGCGTCGTGATCGCCACCCGATCTTGGCTCGCGACCGGGTCATCGATCACGGTCTGGAACCGTCCCTCGCTCAGCTCGGCCAGTGATGCAGCGGCTTCCTTCAAGCGGAGCAGGCTCTTCGGCGTCATCACGATGAGCGGCCGGGGATCGATGCTGAGCCCCTGGCTGCGCAGCAGATGAAAGTACTGCGCCGACGTGGTGCAGTTGGCGACGCGCATGTTCGCGTCTGCGCTGAGCATGAGAAAGCGCTCCAGGCGTGCGCTGGAATGTTCCGGCCCGCTGCCCTCGTACCCGTGCGGCAGGAGGAGTGTCAGCCGCGATCGCTGTCCCCACTTGGCACGGCCGGCTGAGATGAACTGGTCGACGATCATCTGCGCGTTGTTGACGAAGTCGCCGTACTGCGCTTCCCAGATGACCAGCGCATTGGGATCCGCTGCGCTGTAGCCATATTCGAAGCCGAGGCAGCCCACCTCGCTGAGCGGGCTGTTGTAGACCTCGAACGCCGCCACCGCGCCGTTGAGGTGCTGCATCGGGATCCACCGCTTACCGGTGCGCTCGTCGTGGAAGACCACGTGACGCTGGCTGAACGTGCCGCGCTCTGTGTCCTGTCCGCTGAGACGCACCGGGTGCCCTTCGAGAAGGAGCGAGGCAAACGCGAGCGACTCCGCCGTTCCCCAATCGATGCTGCCATCTGCGAGGGAGGCGCGACGCCGTTCCATCTGGCGGCGCAACTTGGTGTGGGGTGTGAACCCCTCCGGAAATACCAGCAGCTCGTCGTTCAGCGCTCTGAGGGTTGCTGCGGCGACGGCGGTGTCCAGCGCCGCATCGCGCGGGCCAGACTCCTGCTGCTCGTCGTTCTTGTCGTCCAGTTCAGCGGCGAGGTTTGCCTTGACCCGCTTGTGAGCGTCGGCCACGCGCGCGTACGCCTCCTCTGCCTGCTGGTCAACCTGCTCCTGGGTGAGCACACCGTCCTCGACGAGGCGGCGAGCGAAGATCTCGCGCACGGTGGGGTGCTCGCGGATCTTCTCGTACATGAGAGGCTGCGTGTACGCGGGCTCGTCTGTCTCGTTGTGACCGAAACGGCGATACCCGATCACGTGAACGACCACATCGCGGTGATACGTCCGGCGGTAGTCGTAACCCAGCCGGACTGCGGCGATGCATGCCTCGATGTCGTCGGCATTCACGTGCACGATGGGTATGTCGAAGCCCTTGGCAGGATCCGACGCGTAGCGTGTCGACCGTTCCTCCTTGGGATCCGTGGTGAAGCCGACCTGGTTGTCCGCGATCAGATGCACGGTGCCGCCGGTCGTGTAGCCCTCGAGCGACTGCAGGTTGAGCACCTCGGCGACGACGCCCTGACCACTGAAGGCCGCGTCGCCGTGAATGAGCAACGGCAGCGCGGCCATGAGGTCGAGGTGAAGGTGTGCGGCGTGACGCTGCGTCTGCTCCGCGCGGGTCCACCCTTCGACCACGGGGTCCACGGCCTCGAGATGGCTCGGATTGGGCAGCAGGCGCACGGTGATCGCCTTGCCGTTGTCGGTGACGTATGTGCCGGTTGCCCCGAGGTGATATTTGACGTCGCCCGTCGGATCCTTGTCGGTGATGCCCACCGCGCGCCGCACCTCGCCGAGCTCGAACGCGTTGAGGATGGACTCGTACGGGCGGTTCACGACGTGCGCGATGACGGCAAGACGCCCGCGATGTGCCATGCCCATGACGGTCTCGGCAATACCATCGCCGGCGATCATGGTGAGCAGCTGTTCGAGCATTGGCACCATCGCATCCAGGCCTTCGATGGAAAAGGTCTTCTGGCCCAGGAAACTGCGCCGCAGGTAACGCTCCATCGCGTCGACCTTGGTCAACCTGCCGAGCAGACGCACCCGTTCCTCGGGCGAGGGCGGCAGCGTGTAGGCACCGGACTCGATGTGCTCGCGCAACCACAGTCGCTGCTCATGGCTGGCGATGTGCTCGATCTCGTACGCGATCGTGCCGCAGTATGTACGCCGCAATGCCGGCAGCACGTCGGCCAGCGTCTGCCCCGGGACGTACACGCGGAGCAGGTTCGCCGGCAGGGCGCGCATCAGTTCCGGCGTCAATCCATACGTCGCGGGTTCCATGGCCGGGTCGCCGATGGGTTGCGAGCCCAGCGGATCCAGGTGCGCCCCGAGGTGCCCGTGCGTCCGGTGCGCTTTGACCAACGATGTCGCTGCCTGCATGGCGGCGAGCATCACGCGGTCTGCAGGGTGCGCCTGCGCGGCGGGTTCCGCGGCCTGCGGGGTTGCGGTGGCGGCAGGACGCGGAATTTCGCGAGTGGGCGCTTCGAGACCCAGGCTGGCGAAAACGCTTTCGTAGAAACCGTCAGCGCCGTCGAGCAACGTCTCGATACGACCCAGGAACTCGCCCGATTGCGCGCCCTGGATGACACGGTGATCGTACGTGCTGGTCATCGTCATGACCTTCCGGACCCCGAGTTCGCGCAGGCGCTCCTCACTAGTGCCCGACCATTCCGCGCCGTAGCCCAAGGCGCCGACCGCGACGATCGTGCCCTGGCCGGGCATCAGGCGAGGCACCGAAGCCACCGTGCCGATGCCGCCGGGGTTGGTCAGGGTGATGGTGGCGCCCTGCAGCTCGTCGGCGGTGAGCGTGTTGGTGCGCGCTCGCTCGATCAGCCTCTCGTATTCCTCGCGAAACGCCTTGAACGACATCGAACCGGCATCGCGGATGACCGGCACGACGAGAAAACGCGTGCCGTCCTTGCGCCGGCTGTCCACCGCGAGACCGAGGTGGGCCGGCCCGGGCACGCGTGCCGGCTTGCCGTCCGGCGTGCGCGTGAAGTGCGCGGTCATCTCGCTCATCTCTGTGGCCGCCCGCACAATCGCGTAACCGATCAGGTGTGTGAATGACACCTTCGTCGCACCACCGGCTGTTGCCAGCGCGGCGTTCAACTCGGCGCGCCTCGCATCGAGCGTGGCGACGGAGAGCGAGCGAAACGATGTCGCAGTGGGGATCTCGCGACTTCGCTCCATGTAGTCGACCAGCGCCGCCGCCGGCCCGCGCAGTGGCTCGAGGTCGCCGGACTCCGCAGGCTTGGTGGGTGCGGCCGGGAGCCCGTCTCCATTGGCGCCGAGCGCTACGTCGCCGCGCCGGACCAGGCCGCCGGATCCGGTGCCCTGCAGGGCGCGGAGATCGACGCCGCGGATCGCGGCGGCGCGCTTTGCCAGAGGAGACGCCTCGACCAGGAGGGTGGCGGCGGGTGCTGCGGCCGGGGCGGGGGCTGCGGGCGGCGTTTGGGTTGGCGTCGGTGTTGGCGCTGCGTCGGCCGATGCGACCGACTCTGCTTGCGGTGCCGTTGCCGGAACAGCTTCCGGCTCCGCCTCGGGAGGCGGCGCGGGCGCCGCCCTGGGCGCTGGCTCGGGCTCAGGCACGGGCGCGGGCGCCGGCGTGGTCGGCGCCGCGCCGACGGCGATCCGCGCCAGCGTGGCTCCGACCTGCACAGTGTCGCCCTCCGCGGCCAGGATCTCGGCGACTGTGCCGGCAGCCGGGGCAGGGACCTCGACATCGACCTTGTCGGTGGTCACCTCGACCACCGTCTCCCCCTCTTTGACAGGGTCGCCGACCGCCTTCACCCATCGGGCAACAATCCCCTCGGCGACGGATTCGCCCATCGAAGGGAGCGTCACGGCAACTGTCTCAGGCACCGTTCAGATCGTCTCACCTTCGCCGGCGAACTGGCGTGCAGAGCAACCCATCGTCAGGCTGGGCGGGGTTCCTCGTCGATGAGGAGCCAGGGAAGTGCCTCAGCCATCGGGCTCCGCAGCACGTCCGCGTGGTCGGCGTCGAGGTCATCGCCCGCTGTCACCGCCAGGGCTGCGGCGAGCAGCGCGCGCTCTGCTTTGTGCCCCACCTCCCCATGCTCCTGCTTCCACGCGACCAGCGATTGTCCGCGTTCGGTCAGACCGAGGATCTCGGTGCGAACGTTGTCCCATTGGGCGCGATGGCCCGCCCGTTCGATGACCTCCAGAGCCCTTTCTTCCGCGTCTCGAAATGCGGCCTCATTGCGGCCCCGATCCCAGCCGTTGGCAGCGCGCTCGATGCCGGAAGGGGACAGCGTTCGGGCGTCCTCCAGCAGGCGGCTGGTCTCCGATTGATCCGGTCGGGGGCCGTAGCCCTCTACATCGTCCATGCCGCACTCCGCCTCCGTTGCTGCCGTCGAGTCGATGTTCCCAGTTCGGGCAAGGTCCATGACGCTCCACGCCTGGCTGCCGGACGGTGCCACCCGCACGCCCGCGTGACCGCGCCTTTCTCAGGTGCTTGACCCCATACACATTTCTGTGTAGCATAACCGCCGGCTTGGGCACGGCCCCGGCTCGGCCGGAGGGGCGACCGCCACGTGTGCAATGGAGGTCGACCATGGCTGGCCACCGTGTACGTCTGCTCGCTCTGCTGCTTGGACTGGGAGTGGCAGCGTTTCTCGCTTTCCACGCCGCGGCTCAGCCCGCTGCGCCGGGCCGGTTCCTCAGCTGGGCGACGAGTCCTTCAGGCTCGCAACGATCTCCGGCCGCCGTCGTCCAGGGTGCATTACCGACGGCGGCGCCCACGGCTGCTCCGGCCGCCGGGCAGGGGCCACTGGGAGCCCTCACCGTTCCACTGGCCGGATTGCTGCAGCAGTTGAACGCGGACACGAAGACCACCGCAAATGGTCAGTACTCAATCCTTCAGGAGCTGGAGAACGCCTTGCGCGACCGCATCGATGAGTTCCTCGCCTGGGTGAGCGCGCGGCACTGACAGCACCGTCACCGCAACAACAGTGATGGCGGCTTCTACCATTGCCGAGCATGCCTCAATCGCATCACCGGGATGGCTGGACCGCGTCCACGCTCGCGCGCTCCGGTAAGCAGTCGGCATGTCTGCTCATACTCGTGGGACTGGTCGCGCTGCCTCTGTCTGGCTGTGGCGGCAACAACAACGCGTTCCGCTCCCCCAACGAGACGCTGAGGGTCACGACGGTGACCAACCCGATCGACCTCAACAAGCTCGACTGCCCATCGAACACCGTGAAAGCGATCGTTTCGGCCATCGAGGTCAGCGTCACGCAGTCGCAGCCATACGGTCCGGGGCGGGATGACTCCTATGTGAGGCAGCGCCTGCAGGTCGAGTGCATCGGCCAGGAGAGCGGGCGCGATGTGCACCTCAAAGTGACCTGGCTCACTCCCCCCACGTCACCCGTTCCGGACAACATCTTCGTCGGTCCCGACGACTCGGGTAGCCTCGCCCAGCTCGAGGCGAGTCTCGGATCCGGGGCCTTCACTCCGGTCGGCGGGGTGGGTGATCATGCAGGTGCGGCGGTTGAGACGCAGAGCGGTACGCGCACCGTGACCCTATATGTGCGGCGGGGCTCGACCGAATTTCACATCTCGATGCAGGGGAGTCTGCCGGACATCGCGATGCAATCGGAGGAGCAGCAGATCGCGAAACTACTCCTTCCCCAAATACCCACGGCATCTACCGGGCCGACAGCGGGACCGAACGCCGCGGACTTTATCGGCGGCGGGTACGCGGCCTCGCTAATAACAACCGATCAAGTCACGACAGCCATGGGGCGACCGGCCCTCCCACTCACAGCCAACGGCGGACGGCCGGCCTACGCGCCTGGCATCGACGTCAGCAACGCGTACACCAATGCCAAGGACGGGTCTGAACGTCTCGATCTTCAGGTGTACCGAGCGCGGTCCACCTCAGTCGCGCAGGCGTTTCTCACGAGCTTCGTGGAGCTCCCCAGGACGACGCCCAACCCAGATCTCTCTGGCCTCGGTGATGCCGCTTACCTCGAAGGTGTCACCGGCAGGCTCTTCGTTCTCAGTGGTCGTGAAATCGTCAGCATCATGGTTCAGGGACAGGGCCTCTCTTCCGACGCCGGCTTGCGGACCGCCAAGACGTTAGCCGCGATCGTCGCGCCGAAACTGCTGCACTGATAGCGGCGCCAGTCCGGTACAGAGTCGGCCGCATCACCTGCAGAAGAACGGCTGTGGTCCTCCGGCGTTGTAGGCGGACGATGTGAGCGCCTGACTGGAGCACAGGACGTCGTCAACCGCCCAGTGTCCCTTGTACATCGACACGGCGAGGTCATACGCGGCCGGGCCGAAGCCCGCGTCAATGGGAATAACGACGCGGACGAGCGATGTTGCCTGTGCGTCGACTGCAGCAACGGTCGCTGAAACAGATATCACTCGGGGCGGTCCTTTGAAGTAGTTCTCCCGCAGGATCGGAGGACCAGCGCGGCAACAAGTTGGCAGTTGGTTCGCCAATCGAGGCGTGATGGGACATTGGTCGGGACTCGGATACACAGACCTTCCCGGGCACTCATGCCAGAAGCCGGGCTGGTCGTGAATCACCAGTGCAGCCAGGAGCGCGGCCGCCTCAACCTGAGTTATCGGCGGCGCTTGTGTCGCCGAAGTCGGTGTGGCACTTGGGGTGCTGGCTGAAGCCGTCGCCGTTGGAGTGGCCGTCGGCGTCTGTCCACCCGATGAGCAACCGGACAGAAGGACCACAGCCGTCACCGCGGCAACCGATGGGAGATTCAGCAGGATCCGCATACTTTGCCACATACACAAATTTGTGGTAGTCTGTCGGGGTGTCCGGGCGATCGCTCGGTGCGGCCAGAGGGGTGGCCGGCAGAAGCCATTTCTGGAGGACCCCTCATGGTTCAGCTGCGGTCGCTCATCGACAACTGGATCCTCCTCGCACAGGGCCTCATCGGCTCTATCGGCGCGCTCGCTTTCCTGGTGGCGTTCATGTACAAGATCGTCGCCGTCGACCCGCACAGCGTGATGGAAGCGAAGAAGTGGATCGGGCGCATCATCTTCGGGACCATCGGCGTCGAGGTTGCGGGCACGCTGACGCATGCACTGATAGCCAGTGTCCCGTCGTCCATTCACTGATCGCCGCAGCACACGTCTGTGTCCGGGATCATCAATGGCTTGCGCGACCCGCTCGGAGCGGTTCTACACCTGCTCACAGGGGTGCTGAGTCACTTCATTGGCACGGCGCGCGGTGACCTCAACTCCGAGCTCGGGCGGTACCTCTTCACGACCGTCGACCCGTCGATGCCCGGCGCCCATGCGCTCACGGCGAATCCCACCGTCGCGCAGCTCAACGGCTCGATCGCGATCGCCGCGGACATCCTCGTCGGCGCGGTGCTGGTCTTCGCGTCGCTGCGCAGCATTTTCGAGCACACGCTGCGCGCCCGATATACGCTCAAGGTCGTGCTGCCGCGCGTGATGGTGGCGATCGCCTTGGTTCACGCATCGGTGTTCATGATGCAGATGGCGATCGACCTCAACAACGCGATCGGCGGCGTTGCGCTATCGCTCGGCGGCCCGATCACAACGGACACGCTCCCGTGGTCCGGCACGCTCAACCCGGTTGCGGTTCAGGCGATGCAGGCCTCACAGGACCTCTTCCACGTCATCTTCGCCCTAGCCGTCGTGGTGGCGTTGGTGATCCTCGCTCTCACCTATGTGATTCGCACCGCCCTCCTCGAGATACTCATCGTCGTCGCTCCGCTGGCGGCGTTGTGCACGGTGCTCCCTGACACACGCGGCTATGCGCGTCACTGGCTCCGCCTCTTCCTGGTCACGCTGTTCACCCAGGCGCTGCAGCTGATCATCCTGCGCGTAGCCACCGCTGCAGGCTTCGGTGGCTTCGGCGGCATCGCAGGCAGCCTCTACGGGCTGGCGACGCTGTGGATATTGCTCAAGGTGCCAGGCGCGCTGCACACCTCCACGCAGTTCGAGTCCAGGGCACACACTGCTGCGCGCCACCTGGACGGCTCTGTGCGACGAGCGCTCGCCCCCGCGCACCGCACCGTGCACAGCCTCAAATGATGCGCGCGATCGCGCTGGCGACAAGCGCGATCACCGTGTTGCTCTGCGGCGGCACCGCCGCCGCGGGTGTCGTTGTCATGCCCACGCAACCAGCGGGCGGCGGCTTCGTCCGCCCTGTCGACGGAGCGCGCATCACCCAGGGTTTCGGTTGCACCAGCTTCAGCTTCGAGCCGGTCGACGCGGGCTGCCCGGGTGGGCACTGGCATTCCGGCATCGACCTCGCGGCCCCAACTGGTACGCCGGTGTACGCGACGCGGTCCGGCGTCGCGCAGGTGGTGCGCTCAGCCTCCGGCTACGGGCTGCACGTCGTCATCGATCACGGTGGCGGTCTCAGCAGCCTCTACGGACACCTGTCAAGCGTGGCTGTGCTCTCGGGTCAGTACGTCGACGCGGGCCAGGTCGTCGGCGCCCTCGGCTCGAGCGGCAACTCAACCGGGCCACATCTGCATTTCGAGATCCGGCGCGACGGCATCCCAGAGGATCCGCGCGAGGATGTGAATCTGCCCTGACTACGGATCGGTGGCCGGCGTTCGCCGTGATTGCTGCCAGACCAGGAATATTCGCTGGATCGCTGTCACGTTGGTCAATACGGCGAGAATCCAGAGCGCCCACACAAGCAGTGGGCTCACGATGAGACCGATCACCGTGATCACGACGCGTTCCGGCCGGGCCAGCACGCCTCCATCACAGGTGAAGCCGAGCGACTGCGCGCGCGCTCGCACGTAGGAGACGAGCAACGACCCCGTCAGCGCGAAGATCACCAGCATCGGCTCGAGCGTGTGGTGCACGCGGAAGAGGAAGTACCAGAGCAGCGCGATGTATGTGAACGCTTCGGCGTAGCGGTCGATGGTCGAGTCAAGGAACGCGCCGTACCGGTATATCTTGCCGGCCACACGCGCCAGGGCGCCGTCGAGGATGTCGAACATGCTCGCAACGAGGAGCACAATGCCGCCCGCAAGAAGGTATCCGTTCGCCACCAAAAACGCTGAGACAGCACAGACCATCAGCCCGATGATGGTCAGCACGTTCGGCGTCAAGTGGGCACGCTGGAGCACGGGGACGAGCCGCCGCGCGCCAGCTCTAACCCAAGCCTGGAACCTGGCTGTGAACATCGGATGCAACCTGGTGCGCGCTGGCGCGAAGCCGCGCCTCTCGGTACACGTCGAGCACCTCATCGACCACGTGGCCCCAGTCGTACAGCCGGGCCTTGCGCAATCCGGCCTCCCCCATCGTGCGCCGCAGTGACGCGTCATCCAGGAGTGTCTCGATCGCCTGCGCCCATGCTTGCGGCTTCTTGGGCGGCACGAGCAACCCGTCGCTCCCCGGCGCGACCACCTGACTGAAGCCGGGGATCGCCGACGCAAGCACTGGCAGACCGCTCGCCATCGCCTCGAGCAGCACGATGCCGAAGCTCTCGCCTCCGTTGGCCGGTGCGCAGAACATATCGGCAGACGCGTAGTAACGCGTGATCATGTCATCGCCCACGTAGCCGCAGAACTGCACATCCGGAATGCCCAGTGCTTCCGCCTGCCGTTCGTATCCCCAACGCATCGGCCCGTCGCCCACCACAACCAGGCGTACGTCGGCCCGTGTGCGCCGCACCGCGCCATACGCCTCGAGCAACGTGGGGAATCCCTTGCGCGACTCGAGTCTTCCGACGAACAGCACGGTGGACTGCCCCGGAGTCCGGGCTGAAGCGACGCGCTCGAGATCCGGGTGGAAGCGCACCGAATCAATGCCGTTCGGAACGATCCGGAAATCCCCGTCGAAATACCTTGCGACGAAATCGCGAGCCGGAATGCTCACCGCAACGATCCCATGCAGCCGGTTGAAGTATCGCTTCAGAAATGGCCGGCCGTAGTAATAGCCGAGGTTGCGCCGCGCCATCGCATGGAAGGTGCCGACGTTGGCACCGCGGTGGAAACGCAGCACGGTGATGGGCAGGGCCGGCACCAGCGGCTCGTGGTAGTGCACCACGTCGTAGTCAGCCTCACTGAGGAGGGCGCGCACGCGGCGCACGAGGTGGAACGACAGCCCGATTCGCGCCACCGATCCATTGCTGCGTACCGCCACGCTACGGCCGATGCGGATGTACCCAGGAATGCCGTGGTCGTCGCCCACGCGGCTCGACGGAGCCAGCACGGTCACCGCATGGCCGCGATCCCGCAACTTCGCGGAGAGATGGCGCACATGCTCGGTGACACCCCCGGGATGCATGAAGTCGTACGGCGACACGAGGCAGATCTTCATGCGGGCTCCGGCTCAGGCCAGATACGCTCCAGCACATGCCACTGATCCGGGTGATCGTGGATCGCGCTCTCGAATAGCGCCAGGATCTCGCGCGTGACTCGGCGCACCTCCTGCTGTCGCGGCGCGTCCGCATCGTATCGGATCTCAGGATGGGGCACGGCGCGGACCCTACGCCCGTTGCGGTACAGGATGATCGGGACCACGGCGGCGCCGGTGCGAATGGCGATATCCATCGCCCCGACTGGAATGGGAGCCGGAGCCCCGAAGAACGGGATCAGCTCGCCGTTGCCGATAAGGTCGCGGTCGATCGCAATCGCGATCACCCCACCCGAGCGCAGGACACGGAACACCTCCCGCATCGATGCCGCGCCGATGCGCCGTGCGGTCTGCGGGTCACCTTCGCGCATCGCCGCGACATCGATCGGAATCACCTGGACCCGCTGCTTGCCGCGCGCGCCGATCACCCGCTCGAAGAGCTTCTGCGGTCGGAGCACCTCGGCGAGAAGAGCCATCTGCCCGCCCTGCGCGTTCCAGCCGGCGACGCCGACCTCCCAGCACCCGAAGTGCATCGAGACGACGACGACGCCCCGGCCACGCTTGAGTGGATCGGTGAAGTTCTCCAGGTGCTCGATGTCGATGCGCCCGAAGGTGTCGGTACGCTGCGACGACATGGACATGACGTCAACCCAGGAGTGCGTGAGGTTGCGCACGTTGCGTCGCACGATGCGGCGGAACGAACGGTTATCTGCATCGGGTACGACGTGGCGCAGGTTCTCGCGCAGCGGGTCAAGACTGCGCGGAGCCACAAGCAGCAAGGTATCCGCGACTCGATCACCCAGCCAGTACGACGCCCGCTGCGGCAGGACACGCACGACGCTCTCGGCGCAGCGATATGCGTAGTACGGAACCATGCTGTCCCGCTTCCGCGAGCCGGCTGTTGCGGCAGCCCCCGAAGCGCGGCGCGAGAGGTGCAGTCGGGTACGGATCCCGCGCGGTGCGGTGTCGCGGCCCGCACTCACCATGGCGACCCTCCGCCGGCCGGCGTTTAACCCGCGACCGGAGGCACCGGGTCGCGTTCGACGGTCTCGGCCCGCCCCAGGGCGGCGGCCCTTCCGTTAACCGAGACTCCCTCGACCTTCCCGGCGATGAACTCTTCGGTGAGCTCGCGTGCCGTGGTATCCGAAACCTGGCGCGGTGGTGACTTCATGAAATACGACGACGGTCCCACGAGCGTGCCGCTTAGGCCGCGGTCGAGACCCAGCTTGCAGCAGCGAACCGCGTCGATGACGATGCCGGCGCTGTTCGGCGAGTCGTGCACCTCGAGCTTCAGCTCCATATTCAGGGGGACGTCACCGAAGGACTTGCCTTCGACGCGAATGTACGCCCATTTGCGGTCGTGCAGCCACGGAACATAGTCCGACGGTCCGATGTGGATGTGCTCGTCCCCGAGTGGGTGATCCAGCTGCGAGCGGACGCTGTTGGTCTTGCTGATCTTCTTGCTGACCAGGCGCTCGCGCTCGAGCATGTTCAGGAAGTCGGTATTGCCGCCGAAGTTCAGCTGATACATGTTCTCGATCTCGACGCCCCGATCACGGAAGAGCCTCGTGAGAACGCGGTGAACGATGGTGGCGCCGACCTGCGACTTGATGTCGTCCCCGATGATCGGGACGCCGGCCTTGATAAAGCGCTTCTGCCAGTAGTCCTCGCGTGCGATGAAAACGGGCATGCAGTTGACCATCGCGCAGGGTGCGTCGAGGATTTGCTCCGTATACCAGCGCGTGGCTTCCTCGCTCCCCACAGGGAGGTAGTTGACGACGACGTCGGTCCCGGTGTCCTTGAGGACTTGAACGATGTCAACGGTGGAACCGGGTGCTTTCTTGATGACTTCCGAGAGGTACTTGCCGAGGCCGTCGTGGGTCATGCCGCGGAGCACGGGTACGTCCAGTCTGGGTACATCCGAAAACTTGACCGTGTTGTTTTGCCCGCTGAAGATCGCGTCCGAGACGTCCTTGCCAACCTTCTCGGCGTCGATGTCAAACGCGGCGCTTATCTCTATGTCCGAGATGTGATATCCGCCGAGGTTCACGTGCATGAGACCGGGAACGACGGCGTCCGGGTCGGCGGTCTTGTAGTACTCGAGTCCTTGAATCAGCGACGACGCGCAGTTGCCCACGCCGATGATTGCTACGCGCACCTTGTCAGTCACGATGTTCCCTCGTTGATGGTTTGAACAGCGGGCGGCTCAACGGATGGAAGGCCGCCGAACGCTACGAGACGGGCGAAACTCTTCAGGTGTGCCGCGATGGCATCGCGGTCGAGGCGACAGAACACTTCGCGGCCCTCACGCCGGGTTCTGATCACCTGGGCCTTGCGCAGAATGCGGAGGTGCCAGCTCATCCGCGGCTGGCTGACCTGGCAGAAATCGGCGAGCTCCGACACGCGCATTTCAGAGGTCCCGGCGAGACGCTCGACGATCATCAGCCGCGTCGGATTCGCCAGCCCTTCGAAGTGAACCGAGAGATCACTGGCGCCGGCGGCGATGCTGCCGGGGAGGGCCCGGCGCGGCGGGCGGTTCGCCCTCGCGGGCGGAGGAGCAACTTGCATAAAGGAACCTTTCATAAAGGATCGCTTATGCATTGTAGCCTGCCCGGCAGTCATGCGCAAGGTCAAACGGCGTCCCCGGGGGTCTCCTGCTCAGTGGGTTCCGCCTCGGGATCGGCGCTCTCGGCAGGCTGCCGCGGCAGGACCACGGTCAACAGCCTGAGTACGACAACGCAGACCACAACCACCACGACGAACCCGAGTGCGGCGAGGCCGATTGCGCTGAGAACCGCGCCGACGTCAGCCAACATCCGGCAAGGATCGCATGCACTTTAGGATGAGCCCGATATGGCGCCGGCGACCAAGCCCAGCAACCTCAAGCCGGCCCCTGCGGTCGTGCGGCGCCACGGCGACCGCGTCGTCTTCCGGGCCCGGCGGCCGGCCGCGCTCGTCATCCCGCTGGCACTTGTCACTGAAGGGGCGGGAATCGTCTGCATCGTGGCGGGTGCCACGATCGGGTGGTTCATCGTCGCTGCCCCGGTTCTCACGCTGCTGGTGACGGGCCTGCTCCTGCGTCCGGCCCTCGAGCTGACGCGTGACGGGCTGCTGCAGCGGCAGTACCCGTTCAGCAGTCTCACGCGCTGGGACGTGATCCAGGACGTCGGGGTCACGCGCGCGGGCAACCGCGTGGTGCTGGGATACAAGCTGACTCACGGGACGCCACCACCCCGCAGGCAGCCGGCAGCCGCGTTGCTTCGGGCGGCCGATGCTCCCTACGACGGGGGCTACTTCGCAGACTCGCTCGCCGGCCGGCCGGAAGACGTCCTCGCCGAGGTGCAGCGCTACCTCCGTGACCCGGACTTGCGCGAGGGCCTGCCACCCGCCCGCCGCTAGGTGCTGGCGTTGCGCGCGACCACCTGCATGAGTTGGGCCGCGACAGCGTGTGGCGCGAATCTTCCGGCGCGTTCCGGGTTCACCGTCGCAGCGCGCTGCACATGGTCGGCGTCCAAGGCGCGCAGCAGCGCCGCAGCGAGGGAGTCGATGTCGCCCGGGGTCACCGGCTCAGCCACCGCTCCCGCGCACATTTCCGGAAGAGCGCCGGCATCCGCGTAGACCACCGGAAGCCCGCTGGCCATCGCTTCCACGACGGCGTAGCCGAATGTCTCCTGCGCGCTGGGAAGGCAGAACACATCCGCCCGGGCGTAGAACTCGAACAACGCCTCTGGCTCGACATGGCCATGCAGGAAAACTCCCGGAAGGACGCGAGCCGGATGTGCCAGCCGGCGCATCTCGGGACCGTCGCCGGCGATGTCGAGTCGCGCACCAGGGCGCTGGGAGACCACCGCCGGCCACGCGCGGATCAGGTCCGCGATCCGTTTTCGCGCGTAGAGATGCGCGACGCAGAGCACCCGGTTTCCGGCTCGCCGCCGCACCGGAAGTGCAGTGCGCCACGCTGCAGCGTCAAACGGCTCCGGCACGATGTGGATGCGAGCGCGGTCGACGGCGTAA
The DNA here is from genome assembly GCA_035566535.1 of Candidatus Acidiferrales bacterium. Lineage (GTDB taxonomy): Bacteria > Chloroflexota > Dormibacteria > Aeolococcales > Aeolococcaceae > JAFARE01. The sequence goes on from DATMRA010000256.1 coordinate 37,848, forward strand.
CGTTGTGCCACTGCGGCGGCCGCGAACTGCGACGGCACCACCACCGCTGCCGCGCGCTGCGCACCGGCTGCTTCCCAGTGCGCGTGCAGGCTCAGCAGGCGCTTGGTGAGCCCGTGCTCATACTCGAGTGCTCCGCCGTACAGCGCTTTGATGAGCGCCACAAAGGGAGCGCGCCAGCTTTCAGCCCCCATCCAACCGTCGCCGTTGACACCAAGGACGGCGTCGACGTCGAGAAACCGGTGCGACCGCAATGCGCGGTTGAACGACCAGCGTGCGAATGTCTGGCTTGGCCAGGGCCGGTTCGACCGCACAACCGGAACGACCACGTCCTCGGCGGCGAGCGCCGCGCGCAGTCGCGCGACCGCCATCGCGGTACCCGAACCACGCGCCACGTCGGCGGATTCCGACGTGAGGAGCACGTATCGCACGCTGCCTAAGTATCCTTAGTCATCCCGCGACGTGCTGCCCACGGTCGCAAACCCAGGGTAGCCAAGTGGCTAAGGCAGCGGTCTGTAAAACCGTGTATCGATGGTTCGAATCCATCCCCTGGGACGCCCCAACAAAACTCGTCGCCTCCGCTCCTCGTTTTGCCGGGGGCCCCCTTTTCCCTATAGGGAGAAGGCAGATCCTTCTCCCTCGGCCGCGGGCAAAGCCCGACGGCCTTCACCCTCATCCTCGGCGCGACTGTAGTCGCGCCGCTGCTCGCTTCGCTCGCATAACCACATGCCGCGGCCGAAACCATAGCGCTCGCGGGTCGTGAAAAAGCACAGCGCGTAAGCGACCGTCTCGGAGCCGAGACGGACCGTGGCCGGAGCGCAGGTCGAGGCGAGAGCCAGCGGCGGGGCGGCAGCGCCGCTCCGACCGCGTGGTCGCTGCAGCGCTGAGCTTTCTCACGACACCGCCACGCCTATGGCGTGAGAACAACCTTCATGGCTTCGCGGGATTCGAATAGTTCGTAGCCGCGCGCGGCGTCGTCCAGTTTCATGCGGTGCGAGATGATCTCGTCGGGATGCGCGCGGCCGGAATCGATCATTTCCAGCGCCTCATCCCAGCGACCTGGAATGTTGGCCGTGCCGCAGAACTTGAGGTCGACCGCACGCACGAACGTGAGGTTGAGCGCAAACGGGAGGTCCGGATCGCTGTGCGCACCGATCACGCTGATGCGACCACCCGGACGTACGATGTCGATCGCATCGAGCAGCGCGGGGACTGTGCCGACACACTCGAGCACTTCGTCCGCGCCCCGACCACCGGTGACGTCCTGGATATGCGACGGCGCGTGCACTGCGGTGCCGTCGACGGGGATGGCGCCGAAGGTCTGTGCCATCTCGAGGCGCTGCGACACCGTGTCGATCGCATAAATCTTCTCGGGTCCGAAGCTCCGGGCGGCGAGAATCGCCATGAGCCCAACGGGGCCGCAGCCCACGACAGCAACCGTGTCCCCCTGGCGAATCTGCGCCTCGACTGCGCAGTCGTACCCGGTCGTGAAAATGTCCCCCACGAACAGCGCGTGTTCGTCGGTGAGGTGGGAATGCAATGCGTGAAGAGTGAGATCAGCCTTGGGCACGCGCACGTACTCGGCTTGCGCTCCCGCGACATCGCCGAAGAAGGATCCATAGCCGAACACGCGCTGATCGGGACAGCGGCTGAAGAGCCCCCGGCCGCAGAACCAGCACTGGCCGCAGGGGATGAGGAACGAGCCCACCACCCGGTCGCCCTCGTGAAAGCGCGTCACCTCGGGGCTCACCTGCTCCACCACGCCAACGAACTCGTGGCCGAGCACGCCGCCCGATGTCATTCCGGGGATGCGGCCATGGAGGACGTGGAGGTCACTTCCGCAGATGGCGCTCATGGTCACCCGCACCAATGCGTCGCCCGGTTCCTCCAGCTTCGGCTTGGGAACGTCCTCCACTCCGACCGAGCCGAAGTCCTTGAACACCAGGGCTCGCATCAGCCGCCTCCAATCTCCATCTGCTCTCCCGACGGCTGGCGGGGCGAGCTCTTCGCCTGCTCTCCCTCCTCTTCGGCGGCATGCCGCTGGGCCATGCGGTCGCGCAACTCATCCTCCAGATCCCCGCTGCGCTCGACGTCGCGCATCAACCAGAATGGAATGCGCTCCGGCTCGCCCGCCAAGGCAGCCTTCGCTTGAGCCTCGAGGAAGGCGCGCAGCGCCGAATCGACCGCAACATCCAGAGCGCTGCCACCCGCCGTCAGCTGCACCGCGACATCAGCGTCCACGATCACGCTGTTGGCGGGCGCCGGCGGCGGCGGTTTCGAACCGAAGAGGCGGCCGAGCCACGACATTTGGGCAAGTCTACGCAGCCGCGATGGTCCGCACGATGGGCCCAGGCCCGCGCTACCGTAGGCGCATGGCCACGTCCGCTACGAAACCGCGCATGCAATGGACCGGTGACCCCGAAGCCGACCGTCTTGTCAGCGAGGATCCTGTCGCGCTGCTCATCGGCTTCTGCCTGGACCAGCAGGTCCCCGTCGAGTGGGCGTTCATGGGTCCGCTGCGAGTGCGCGAACGGCTTGGCACGCTTGACCCAACGCGCATCGCGCGCATGGACGCCGCGAAGGTCGAAGCCGCCTTCCGGACACCTCCGGCGCTGCACCGCTACCCCGCGAGCATGGCGCGGCGCGTCCAGGCCCTGTGCGGGATCGTCGCCAGCGAGTATGGAGGCGACGCGTCACGCATCTGGCGCGACGCGACCGACGCCAAAGACCTGCAGCGCCGCTTCGCGGCCCTCCCCGGCTTCGGGCCGTTGAAGGCCCGCATCATGGTCGGCGTGGTCGCCAAGCAGCTTGGCGTGAAGCCCGCTGGATGGAAGCAGGTCATGCCGGACTACCCGACGCTCGCCGACGTCCACACTGTTAAGCAACGCGAGGCGTATCAGACGCAGAAGCGCGCCCACAAGGCGGCGATGCGTGCCCAGTCGGCGGAGGCGGATACGAAACGTGCCCGGAGCTGACATAGCAGTCGTCGAAGACGGCGACGTGCGCATCGTGAAGATCGGGCCGATGGGGCCCTACAACAACAATGCGTACATCGTTCGCGACGTTGCCGCCGCCCAGTCGCTGCTCGTCGACATGCCGCTGGAGGAGTCGCCGCTGCTCGAGGCCATTGCAGCCGAGGGTGGTGTTGGCACGGTGATTGCGACGCACTGGCATGGCGACCACTGGATGACGTACGACGCGGTGCGGGCGGCGACGGGCGCGCCCGTCCTCGTGGGCAGTGCCGAGATCAAGATTCCCGAAGAGCGCATCGACGGAAGGCTCGACGATGGGGCCGAGGTCAGCGTCGGCAGCGTCCGAATCACCGTCATTCACACACCGGGACATACGCCGGGGAGCATCTCGTTGCGCGTCGGGCGCGCCGTGATCAGCGGGGACACGCTCTTCGACGGCGGTCCGGGCAAGACGTTTGCCTCCGGTGACCTCGAGGCGGTGCTCGCCAGCATTCAGGCGAAGCTGCTCCCGCTACCGGGTGACACGGTGGTGCTCCCCGGCCACGGCGCGAACACGACCATCGCGGAGAGCCGCGAAGGTATCCAGGAGTACCTCAAGCATCCGAAGCCGGCCGGGTTCTACGGGGACGTCACCTGGCGGTAGGGCAGCCCAGGTTCGAATGTCAAGTGTCGCTTGACACTTGACGCGGCGGGATGGAATATCTCCGCCATGGCATTTCCCTACCGCATGCGGGACCTGGTCCGGCTGACGGGCGTGGGCGCGCCGACCATCCACTTTTACGCTCAGCAGGGTTTGCTGCCGGCGCCCCGCAAGACCGCGGGCAACCAGGCCGCATACCCGGAGAGCACCGTGGGGCGCCTCCGGTGGATCCGGTCGCTGCAGACCGAGCTGCGACTTTCACTGCGCAGCATCGGATCGACCCTTGAGCGCTGGGGCGAGCTGCCGGTTGAAGAGATCCGAGCCCTGCAGGCGCTGGGCAGCCTGCTCGACGCACCCGACCCGGCCGCATCCGGCGACGAGCTCGCCGCCGTGCGAGCGCGGCTCGACGCCTGCGACTTCGACGCGCTGGTACGGCTCGGCATCGTCCAGCCGGGTGCCGTGTCGAGCAGCGACCTTCGTCTGCTCGAGCTCGTCGCCGCGATGCGCGCGGCAGGCTTCACCGAAGATGCCGGCTTCAACATCGAAAGCCTCGCCGTCTACCGCGACGCTGTTGAACGGCTCGTCACTGACGAGCTCTCACGCATCGTCGAGCCGGTGCTCAACCGCCACGACACCGAGACGCTTCGCGACCTCGTCAACAGCGGCCTGCCGCTCGCCAACCAGTTGCTGTCGATGCTGCACCACCGCGCCGTGCAGAGCGAGCTGCAGCGCTGGCTCGACGTCGAACCCGTTGATCAAAACGTGAACACAGCCTGAGCCAGAAAGGAAAGGAGTTGAACGTCACATGAGCACACGCGTGTACACCCTGCCTGTCGAGCAGACCCGCTGGCAGGTTGCCGGCGGTGGTGAGACTGTCTTCACGTGGGAGTACGACGAGGGCCGCGACAAGCTGCTCAACCTGTACGAAAAAGGCAAGAGCAAGCAATGGAACAGTCGCGAGCGCATCGATTGGTCGACGCCCGTCGACCTCGACAACCCCATCGGCGGTCCCGAGGCGTACGTCCCAATCTACGGCTCCGACATCTGGGAGAAGATGGGCCAGCAGGATCGCAATCAGCTGTTCCACCACATGGCGTCGTGGCAGTTCTCACAGTTCCTGCACGGCGAGCAGGGTGCGCTCATCTGCGCGTCGAAGATCGTGCAGACGGTGCCTGACATCGACAGCAAGTTCTACGCGGCGACGCAGGTCGTGGACGAGGCCCGTCACGTCGAAACGTATTCACGCTTCCTGCACGAGAAGCTCGAGCTCGCCTACCCGATCAATCAACACCTCAAGGCGTTGCTCGACGATGTCGTCGGCGACTCGCGATGGGACATGACCTACCTCGGCATGCAGGTCCTCATCGAAGGACTCGCTCTCGCAGCATTCGGCCTCATCCGAGATATCGCTGAAAATCCGTTGGCTCGCGCGGTCAATGCATACGTGATGGAGGACGAAGCGCGCCATGTCGCGTTCGGGCGGCTGGCACTTCGCGACTTCTACCCTCAGCTGACCGAGAGGGAGCGCAGCGAGCGCGAGGAGTTCTGCGTCGAGGCCTGCTACCTGATGCGCGACCGCTTTCTCGCTGAGGAGCTCTGGGGGAACCTGGGCCTGCCGGTCGACGAATGCCTGAGATTCGTCCGCAACTCGGAGGCCCAGCTCCAATTCCGGAGCCTGCTGTTCACCCGCATCGTGCCGACTCTCAAGGACATCGGCCTCTTTGGCACCAAGGTGCGGCGAGCGTTCGCCGACATGGAGGTCCTCGGCTACAGCGACGTCGACCTGGACACCGTCATGGCTGACGACGAGCGAGCTGCCGGCGAGATCGACGCCGCTCGCCGGCAGCAGGTCGCGGACACGATCGCCGTCGCGACCGCGTGAGACTGCTTTAACTCTGCGCCGTGCCGTCGGTGTGGGCCGCGTGGCCGCCTCGCCCAAGCCGGCGCTCACGCTTGGCCTGGCGCCGCGCCTGCTTGCGCGCCGTCCGCATCATGGCCGCCCGCATGTGCTCCTGCTCTGCCACGTGGGCCATCTCGAGTAGTTGCAAACCGAACATTTCTTTACCTCCTATTGTCACCGTCTAAGGTGTTTTGATGGTTGTATCTTACCGCGCCGTTGGATCACCTGTCAAGAGGGTATACTGGTGACGGTTACCGCAAAGGAGACCGCCACAAAGCCATGACCGAAACAGAGTCACGACGCCCGGCGCCAGGGACTCTCGCCCTCGTCGAGCAATTCATCAACTCGCGGGAAATGCCCGATGGCGATGACGAGCTGGCCTCGCCTGATCAGGCAGCCGGCTGGCTTCGGTCGCAAGGCAGCGAAGCCGAAAGGCTGTCCGACCGCGATCTGCGCCGGCTGACGGCAACTCGCGAAGGGCTGCGCGATCTCCTGGAGGCACACACAGGGGAAAACGTCGATCCAGGTGTCGCCGTGAGATTGCAGAAGCTGCTCGGCGGTGCCTCGCTGCGACCGATGCTCTCGGCCCACGGCGCGAGCTTGGTTGCAGGCGCTCAGGGCGTGGACGGATTCCTGGGCCGGCTCTCCGCGGCAATCATCGAAGCCACGCTGACGGGCACGTGGGAGCGCCTCAAGGTCTGCCGCAGGGATCAGTGCCGATGGGCCTACTACGACCACTCGAAAAACGGAAGCGGCGCGTGGTGTTCGATGCGAACCTGCGGCACGCGAGAGAAGGCGCGGGCCTACCGGGCTCGACAGCGCGACCCAAGCGCCACCGGCTAACCCTCGAAGGGCCAGCGCGGCGCGCCCAGCTCCCGCGAGACGCCGCGTGCGGCCTCGATGACCGCAGGGGGCAGACCGCGGGCCGGTCCGCGAGGAAAGATCCGCTCGCTCTCCCCCACCGCCCCGATCGCGCCCACGGCGCGTCCGGTGCGATCGAAGATGGGCGAAGCGATGCTCGACTCGCCGAGCACCGCCTCATCGCGCTCGGTGGCGAAACCCTCCGCCCGGATGGTCGCCAGCTGAGCACGCAGCGCTGGAGCCGCCAGAGTGCGCTTGGTGAGGCGGGGTAGCTTCTCGTTGAGCAGATCGTCGATGGCATCCTTCGTGGCGAACGCCAGTAACGCTTTGCCGACCGCGCTGGCATGCAGCGGCAGCTCAGAGCCGACCTCCAGGATCTGCAGCGTCGCGTCGGGCCGGAAGACGTGGTGCACCACCACGGCGGCGGGCCCATGCATCACCCCCACCCGCACGGAGGTGTTCGTCCGTACCGCAAGCCGCTCCGCGTACGCGATGGACCGTGCGCGCAGCTCATTGACGTCGAGGTACGAGTAGCCCAGCTGGAGTAGCCCGGCGCCCAACTGGTACTTCTCGGATACCCGGTCCTGTTCAACGAACCCGTGGACCAGGAGCGTCTGCAGCAGCCCGTGCACCGTCGGCCTGGCCAGCCCGAGCCGGTCGGCCAGCTCGCTGACCCCGAGCCGCCCTGGACCACCCGCCAGCGCCTTGAGAATGGCAGCCGCCCGGTTGATCGACTGGATCGTGGTGCGCCGCTCGGTATTCGGCATTGCTGAATTATGGTCGAGGATGTAGACTTGGCCGCACGGCGCGGAGGTCGCGCCGGGTCAGCGAGGAACACCGTGGCCGTAGGGATTGTACTGGTGTCGCACAGCCCGGAACTCGCGTCTGGGCTGGCCGCACTTGTGGCGCAGGTGGCCGGCCCTGACGTCCCGATCGAGCCTGCGGGAGGCACCTCCGACGGACGCCTGGGCACCAGCGACGCACGCGTCGAGGAAGCCATCGCGCGAGCCGAACGCGGCTCTGGGGTGGTGATCCTCGGGGACCTCGGCAGCGCCATCCTCACGGTGCGCCAGCTGCTCGAGACCAACGGGAACGGGCACACCCGTCTGGTCGATGCTCCGTTCGTCGAGGGTGCTGTCGCCGCGGCGGTGACGGCCTCAGGCGGAGCCACGCTCGACGAAGTCGCTCGGGCGGCTGAGGATGCGCGCGATGCTCGCAAGCTCTGAGGCCCGCGTCACGCTCCCCGACGGGGTCGCGCTGCACGCACGTCCCGCAGCGATATTCGTGCGTACAGCGATGAAATACAAGGCGCGCATCAGCGTCGTCGTCAACGATCGCGAGGCGGATGCGAAGAGCATCCTCAGCGTCCTCGCCCTCGGCGCCCGGGCCGGCACCACGCTCCGTCTCGTGGCGGAGGGCGAGGACGCCCGCGACGCCGTCGATGCTCTCACCTCCTCGGTCACCAGCCTCACGGAGTAGCCAAGCCGCCGGCTTAATCGTCTCTGACGAGAAGGCGGCGAATGGGGGCGACAAGCAACTCCACCTCCCCAGACGTCTCCATGGCCAGCGCGCGTGCGGCCAGTGCGGTCAGCTCGGCGTAGTCGAGCTTGGTGACCCAGGAGCGCACGGTCGCAACCCGGGCCGCTCCGACACTGAGCTCATCGACGCCGAGCCCGACCAGGAGGGGCATCACCTGGGGATCCGAGGCCGCTTCGCCGCACACCTCCACCACGATGCCGGCGCGCTGGGCGGCGCCAGCCGTGGTGGCGATCAGGCGCAGCACCTCGGGGTGGTACGTCGGTGCGGCGGACGCCCCGGTCCGCTCGAGCCCGAGTTGGAGGCTGGTCAGATCGTTGGTGCCGATGCTCACGAGGCCAACGTCGGATGCCAGGCGATCCGCAATGGCGACCGCGGTGGGCGTCTCGATCATTGCGCCGAGTAGAGGAGCATGCCCGAGCGGCCGGCGGCGCAGCGCGTCGCGGAGGCGAGCGCGGACGGCCCGCACCTGGTCCAGGTCGGTGACCATGGGGATGAGCACGCGCAACTCCGATGCCGCGCCGAGCGCCAGGACGGCCTCCAGCTGCGCCGTCAGCGCCTCGGGCGCGTCCAGCAACAGCTCGACGCCGCGTCCGCGTGCGCCGCGCAGAAATGGCGGCGTCTTGTCGCCGCCGAAATCGAAGAGGCGGACGGTCGCGATGCGCCCGGCGAGCAGCGCGAACGTCGACTCCAGCGCTCTCCGCTGCTCCCCGAAGGAAGGCCAAGCCGGTGCGTCGAGAAACGCCAGCTCGGTGCGGAGCAGGCCAACGCCCTCGGCGCCGGCCGCGAGCGCCAGCTCCAGCTCGAGATGCCCGGATACGTTGGCAAGCACGCGAACCCGCCGCCCGTCGCGCGTGAATGTGGGCTCGCCTGGCCGGGGCGCCGTCAGCGCCGCGGCACTCCGGCGTTCGAGCGTCCGGCGCGCCGCCGCCAGGCGTTCAGGGTCCGGTGAGGCCACAACCACGCCGCGGTCGCCGTCCACGATCAAGGGTTCCGCCTCTTCCAGCGCGAGCACGCCCGGTCCGAGACCGATGACCATGGGGAGGCCGAGCGATCGCGCGACGATCGCTGCGTGTCCAGTCAGGCCGCCGTCGGCAAGGACGAGTGCGCGCACACCGCGGCCGAATTCGGCGACATCGGCAGGCCCCAGGTCGGACGCGATGACCACGCCGTCGACGCCGTTGCCGTTCGCGTGCAGCTCGGGCGCGACGTCGCCGGTGACCAGCCGGGCCGCCCGGCGGCCCAGGCTACGGACGTCCGCCGCCCTCGCCGCAAGCATTGGATCCTCAAGCGCGTCGAGCTGGGCTGCTACGCCTTCGACCGCTTCACGGATCGCGCCCGCGGGAGACCTGCCCGCGTGCAACACCAGCTCTCGCACTGTCTCGTGCAGGAGCGGATCCATGGCCATCATGGCCCCGGACTCGATAACGTCGGCCTCGCTGGCACGTCCCTCGAGCCTCATGCGATCGGCAAGCGCCTCGAGCTCGGCCTCAGCCCCGGCGAGGGCGGCAAGGGCTTCCTCGGCGGCACGCGGACGGTCGTCGATGTCAGCGTGGCCGCTATCCGTTGCGCTTTCCCGATCCCAGAGGCGCGCAACGCCGATGGCGATCCCCGGCGCGGCGGAGACCCCGGTCAGGATGCGCTCGGACATCAGCTGGAATCCGAGAGGGTCCGCTCCAGTGCGCGGATGATCATGGCGGTCGATGTCGCACCCGGATCCTGGTGACCGATTGAGCGCTCGCCGAGATATGACGCGCGACCCTTTCGCGCCTGCATCGGTATCGTCGCTCGCATCCCCTCCTCGGCCGCGGCCGCCGCCGCACGCATGGCCTCGTGAGCAGGTGCACCGCGATTCACGGCCTCATGCAGTGCCGTCATGGCAGGGCCGAAGGCGTCGACCATCGTCTTGTCTCCGGGTGCCGCTGCGCCGAGGTCGACTATGGCGGCGAGCGCCGCGTCGAGTGCCGCGGCCAACTCGGCGATATCGAAGGTCGGCGCGTCTCCAAGCGTGCGACCGGCCCGTCGCAGGGCGGAGCCCCACAACGGGCCACTCGCGCCGCCGACCGAGGAAACCAACGTTTTCCCCGAAAGAATCAGCAGCTTGCCCGGAGGTGAATCCTCATCCGCGCTCAACGCTCTGACGACAGCGTCGAAACCGCGATTCAGGTTGATCCCGTGGTCACCATCGCCGATGGCTGCGTCGAGCTGAACCAGGTACTCCCGCTCAGCACGCACCGACGCGGCAACGTCGCCCATCCAGACGGTGATTGTCTTGGCGTCCATAGCTATGGCGATGGCCACGGTACATCACACTCCCCAGCGCAAGGCCGCCGTGTGCACGGGTGCGTCCCACAACGCCGTGAGCTCGTCATCGAGCTCGAGCACGGTGAGCGAACCGCCAGCCATTTCGAGAGATGTGATGTAGCTGCCGACCAGGTTGCGCGCCGGCGTCAGGCCCGCAGCGCGAAGCAGGCCCTCAACCTCGTGGTACAGAAGGTACAGCTCGATGAGCGGTGTACCACCCATGCCATTGACGAATGCGAGCACGTTTGCGCCAGGCTTGGCACGAAGATCCGAGAGGACCGCTTCGACCATGACCTCGGCGACGCTGTGTGCGCTGCCCAGGGGTACGCGACGGCGGCCGGGCTCGCCATGAATACCGATTCCCATCTCCACCTCGCCCTCGGGCAGATCGAAGATCGGCTTGCCCCCCGCAGGCGGTGTGCACGACGACAGGGCGACGCCGAACGAACGCGCCCGCTCGTTGACACGCCGGGCAATCGCGGCCACGGTCTCCAGGTTATCACCGCGTTCCGCGGCGGCACCGGCGATCTTCTCGACGAGAACGGTCGCACCGACTCCACGCCGACCCGCGGTGTAGAGGGAGTCCTGCACTGCAACGTCGTCATCAATCAACACGGATTCGACAGTGATGCCGTCGTCAGCTGCCTCGTCAGCGGCCATCTTGAAGTTGAGGACGTCGCCTGTGTAGTTCTTGACGATATGGACGACTCCCGCACCGCCGTTGACCGCACGGGTCGCTGCAAGCATCTGGTCGGGCACCGGTGATGTGAAGACCTCACCCGGGCACGCTGCGTCGAGCATCCCGCGTCCCACGAACCCGCCATGCAGCGGCTCATGACCGGAGCCGCCGCCGGAGATCAGTGCGACCTTGCCTTGCCTTGGCGCATCTCTGCGTACCAGGATTTGCGCTTCGGCCTCATAGCGCAGGAGATCTGGCTGCGACGCCGCGAGTCCGGCAAGCGACTCCTTGACGACCTGCTCAGGGTCGTTGAGGAACTTCCGCATCGGGGTTACGACAGTTGCCATTTCCTCTCCTCTCAGCGCACGGCCGCGGGGGTTTCGAGTCGGGTGGACGCCGGGGCGTCCGGGTCCGGATGTGTGACGGCCGCTTGGATCGGCATCTGCACGATGCGCGGCTCGGCCAGGAAGTCATAGAGCCACGCGGCGATTGCAGCGCCTCCGAGGCCCGGCAGGATGTAGACCGGAATGTACTGGACCCAGTGCGTGGGCCCGCCCGCGATTGCGGCGACCAGCTCCGGACCGAAAGCGCGGGCCGGGTTCAACGATGCGCCGGTTATCGGGCCGATGACCATGATGATCGCGACGACAACACCGCCGATGACCACGCCCGCGAGGTCACCCGGCGAACGGCGGTCGACGATACCCAGGATGGCGAACATCAATAGACCGGTGCCGATCAGCTCGGCTCCGGCAGCGACCGCGTATGACGTCGTGTCGGAGAAGCTCGTCTGTCCGAGGCCGAGGGTCGCTCCCAGAGCGCCGAACAACGCCCAGATTCCCAGTGCGCCGATGACGGCGCCGACGAACTGCGAACCCCAATAGAGGGGTACCTCACGCCAGGGGAAGCGCTTTGTCACGGCCAGCCCGAAGGTGACGGCCGGGTTGATATGACACCCCGACACCTTGCCGAGCGCGTACACGAGTGCCGTGATGATGAGCCCGAACGCGAAGGAGATACCCAGGAGGTCGGATCCGGTGAAAGGCGCCACCTTGCCTGCCAGCTTGAGGGTGGCCACGACGGATCCTGGCCCGACAAGGACAAGGGCGGCCGTCCCGAGGACCTCCGCGATTGCCCGCTGCCACTTCGAGTACATGACCAGACCTCCTATCACCCAGCCGGACTAGTGTTCGACATTGTCGAACGATGGTCGGAAAAATACTCCTCGCCAAAGGCCCTGTCAAGGGCCGGGTTTCTGGCGTGTACCCGCACGGGGAGTCGAACCCCGGTTACCACCTTGAAAGGGTGGTGTCCTAACCGCTAGACGATGCGGGCCTGGCGCGCATCGTACCCGCGGTCGCGGAGGCGGGCCGCGACGAGGTGCCGGAGCGGAGTCAAGGCCGCCGGTATACTCGCCGCATGCCGTTTCGGGAGATCGCGGGCAAGACTGTCGGGTTTGGCCTGACGTCTCTGGCACTGATCCTGGGGGGCATCCTCGTGCTCTTCGGCAGCCACGCGTACAACGACTATTTGAACGGCATCCTGGGCTGGGGATTGATCGGACTCGGCCTGCTGACCGGCGGCTACGGTTCGTTCCTGATCGGCGCCATCATCTATGACTCGCGCCTGCGGGACCGTGAGGAGCAGGTCCACATCACGCCCCGGGGCGGACCGCCGGCGCCGCCGCCTCCGTGGGGGATGGGTGACATCGGACGTCCTGGCGGGATCGTGCATTTCACCGACGTCAGCGAGCGGCGCGGCGGTGGAGCGCCTCGTGTTGTCGGCGTGACGATGTCGAACATCGACGGTCCGCTATTGATCGTCGGCCTCCTCGCCTGGACCATCCTGACGCTGATCCTCTTCGCACCCACGCACTGACAGCGTCAACGGTGAGCGACTCCGGCGCGCCGATGCGCACCCGCTTCGCGCCATCCCCCACCGGCCCGCTGCATTTCGGATCGGTCCGTACGGCCCTGTTCGCGTGGCTGGCCGCATGCCACAGCCACGGCCAGTTCATTCTGCGTATCGAGGATACGGACCAGGAGCGCTACATTCCAGGAAGCGAGGCACTCATCATCGAGACGCTCCGCTGGCTCGGCCTCGAATGGGATGAAGGGCCTGAGGTCGATGGTCCGCACGCACCCTACATTCAATCGCAGAGGACGCACCTCTACCAACGTTTTGCCGACGAGCTGGCGACGCTCGGTGCTGCGTATTGGTGCACGTGCACCCCAGAACGGCTCGCGGCGATGCGCGAGGAACAGCGCGCCCACTCACAACCCACCCGCTACGACCGCCGCTGTCTGAACCGGCAGGATGAGGTCGCTCGCGAGCGCGCGTCCGGTGCGGCGTCGGTACTGCGGCTGCGCATGCCCGATGGGAAGACAGAATGGGACGACGTTGTTCGCGGCCACGTGGCGTTTGAGAACGCCGACGTCGACGACCAGGTTCTGCTGAAGTCCGATGGATTTCCCACATACCACCTGGCCGTTGTCGTCGACGACCACCTGATGGAGATCACCCACGTCATCCGCGCCGACGAGTGGATTCCCTCAACCCCGAAACATCTCGCGATCTATGACGCACTTTCCTGGCCGCGGCCACGGTTCGCGCACGTGCCCGCGGTGCTCGGCACCGACGGGCACAAGCTCAGCAAACGCAGGGGCGCGCGCAACGTGCTCGAGTACGGCGAGCTCGGCTACCTACCCAGTGCGGTCGACAACGCGATCGCCCTTCTCGGCTGGTCCTCGGGCACCGACGAGGAAGTGTTCACGCTGCAGGACCTGTGCAAGCGATTCACCCTTGAGCGCATTCATCCCGCACCTGCCGTGTTCGACCCAAAGCGTCTCGACGACCTGAACGGAGTCCACATCCGCCGCCTGGACACCGAGGAACTGGTCGAAGCGCTGGAGTTTCCCTTACCAGGAACGAGCAAGGAGGTACGCAGACGACTGGTGCCGATGTTGCGAGAACGCGTGGTCACGTTGCTCGATGCACGCCGGCTCGCCGCACCACTATTGGGCGACGTCGTCTGGCAGCCGGACGTGGACTTTCCTCCCCCCGGCGTCAGCGTCGACCTCGCCCTGGCGCTGCTCGACGATTGCATCGCCGCCGTGGAAGAAGGGATGCAGGAAGACCCGACCGCGCTGCGCGAGCGGCTGACCCGTCTCGTTGAAGCCGCGGGCGCGAAACCGCGCATCGTTTTCCGCGTGCTGTTCATAGCGATACTCGGCAGCCCCGTCGGGCTGCCCGTGTTCGACGCGATGGCGTTTCTCGGCGCCGAGAAAACGCTGTTACGGCTGCGCGCGGCACGCAAACTGTTGGAGAACCTCCCTCCGCCGAGCAGCTAGTGCACCGCGGTGCACTAGAGATCCCCGAGCCCGTGCTCGTCCGGTCCTGGTCGCGTTGACACTGGAGTCCGTTGCTCGGCGGAGCGGACTCGACGGCCGCGATCGTGGTTGCCCGCGCCGGAACGGTGAAGCGAGGGCTGTGGTGGCCGCCGCGGCACGCCGCGCTCTATGCCCGAGCGGCCGATAGCGCGCTCGGCCAGCGCAGGCGTTTCCACTGACGGGACGGGCGACGCCGGCGGTTCAGCAGTTGGTGGCGCCGGAGGCGGGACCACTGAGGGGTTATGGCGCGCCCGCCAACGCTGAGCGAGACCTGACCCGAGGCGGCGGCCGAGTCGTACCGCGGCGGCGTCGAACCCTGTCGCGTGGGCGCCGACCACGACCCCCGTCACGATCGCGCTCAACGGGAAGTAGGCCGCGAAAAGCGAGAGTCCGGCAAGCACGCCGAAGGCGGCCAGGATGGGATGGCGACGCGCAAACGAGGTCCTCGGGGGCGGGACCGTGCGGCTGCCCGTGCTGCCGTCTCTCGCTGTCACGAGCCAGAGCGTAAGTCGCGTGCTGGGACTTGAGCCGGACATCCGGCGTGTCATCGAGGCGCCGCACGCCGCGGCACCACATCCGGCCTGATCGTGTGACGGAAGCACCACGGGCTCGTCGCGAGACGAAAACAAAACTGTAGGGCAGAGCGTTTGTCTCGACCATATCGGAGATGTCGGCTGCCATCCCAATTCGAACGTCCTGGCGCGGGCGTTCGTCTTTGACCGGCGCCCAGCGGCTTGTGCTCTACGGGAGCGTCGCCGGCGCACTTGGCGCCGCGATCTGGCTCGGGCCGCTGCGCGACGTGACGCGCCTCAACGCGGCGGCCTCGATTCCCTGGTGGGCGGAGCTGATCGCGTGCTATGCAGCGAGCCTGTTTCACGTCCACGTGCGTGTGAGCCGCTTCGGCTCGCAGTTGTCGCTGACGGAGATTCCCGTAGCGATGGGTCTATTCCTGGTCGATCCGCACGTCCTGCTCGGTTGCTACGCCGGTGGTGTGCTGGCAGCGCACTGGACTCGTCGCGGATTCGATCCGGCGAAGGACTACGCCAACGTGATGATGGACGTCGCGTTCGTCGCGGTCACGGTGCTGGTCTTCACCGCTGTCGGGCCCGACTCGCATGATCCGCTGGCAGGCCGGAGCATTCTCGCCCTGGCGGCGGCCATGCTCGCCGGCAGCTGCGTGTTCGCTCCATTGGCCGCGAACATCAGCACGTATCTCCACCACGCTGCTCTGCGTCGAAGTGACCTGGTCCGTTCGCTCCTCTTCCAAACCGGCGCGACGGCGACCAACACCTGCGTGGGCATCGTCGGCTTGCTGTTCATGGTGGATCGGCCGCTTCTCGCGGTTGCGTTGCTGCCGCCCGTAGGGCTCGTTGCGCTGGGCCAGCTCGCAGCCGGTGAGAGCCAGCGGCGGGCCGATCGCATGGAGTTCCTCTACCGCACCACCGAACTCCTTCACTCCTCGAAGCATGTCGATGAGCAGGCGGGTGAGCTGCTGACGGTGATGGCCGGCATGTTCAGTGTGTCGCGCACAGAGCTTGTGCTCATGCCGGAGGCTCGAGGTCCGGCAGTGCGTTTCGTGTCAACCCGCGACGCGCAGACCGAGGTTGCATCGGCTGAGTTGACGTATGCAGAACAGGAAACGCTCAATCTGCTGCGCTCCGAACGTGTGCTGTCGGTCGCCGCGTCCAACGGCAATTCTCCCGTAAGCCTGCTGCTCGCCGAGCGCGGCGCCGGATTCGGCACCGTCATCTCTTTGCGTGGACGGGAGCGGCCGCAGGGCATGCTGTTGTTGCTCGACCCGCTGCACGGCCACGTGCGGCCCACCGTCCAGGAGCGGAACCTTCTGCTCACGGTGGCGGGTCAGATCAGCGTCGCTCTCGAGAACGGCCAGCTGGCCGGGGCGATCCAGGCTATGACGGCGGAAAAGGACGCACTGCAGCGCCGGGCGCTGTACGACCCACTGACGAAGATCGCCAACCGTTCTTTGTTCATCGACACTGTCGGCGTCGCGCTGTCCAAACTTGCCGCGTCGCGCCGACCGCTGGCCGTCCTCTTCATCGATATCGACGGCTTCAAGGAAGTCAACGACACCTATGGCCATGCTTGCGGCGACGAGGTTCTCGCCGCTGTCGCGGCGCGACTTCGCGCTGAGATTCGCAAGATGGACATGGTTGCGCGTCTCGGTGGCGACGAGTTCGGCGTGCTGCTCAGGGGTTTGCGCAACGCGGACGACGCTCACGTCGCCGCGCAGCGCATTGTTCACACGCTCCGACGCCCGATGCATTCGGGACACCGGCTGGTGCACGTCGGCGGCAGCGTTGGCGTCGCACTTGTCGAGGACCCGATGACTGCGCCGACGGCTGAAGAGATGCTGCGCCGCGCCGACATGGCGATGTACCTCGCCAAGCGGCAGGGCAAGGATCGGTATGTGGTCTTCGACCCGAGCGCCCGCGAAACCGTGATTGCCGCTCCGGTCGAGCAGCCCGAAGCCGTACGCGCCTGACGCGAGCCCGACAACGTCCGTGGCTACCATGAGGACGTGGTAGCGCGCTGCTTGACGATCGCGGCGTCCGACTCGGGTGGGGGCGCCGGCATTCAGGCGGATCTGCGGGCATTTGCCGCAGCGGGTTGCTACGGCGCGAGCGTGATCGTCGCGCTCACCGCGCAAAACACAGTGGGCATCGCCGCAATACATGAGGTGCCCAGCGCGTTCATCACCGCGCAGATGACAGCGGTGCTCGACGACATCGGCGCCGATGCGGTGAAGACAGGAGCACTTCTGACCGCCGCCATCGTCGAGACCGTCGCTGACGGTCTACGCGGCCGCCATCTTCCCCTCGTCGTCGATCCGGTCACGACCGCCACCACTGGCCGGCGCCTGCTCGACGACGACGCGATGGCTGCTCTCGTCCGGCTGCTGTTTCCTCTGGCGACGGTGGTGACGCCGAATCTCGACGAGGCTGCCCGGCTGGCCGGGCGCCCGGGTGACACACGAGAGATGGCGGAGCGAATTGCGGCTCGCGGAGCGCCCGCCGTGCTCATCACTGGCGGTCACGGCGAGCCGGTGGATCACCTGTACTGGAACGGGGAGCACCTCGACATCGCGGTTCCTCGCGTCGACGGCCGCGCGACCCACGGCTCGGGTTGTACGCACTCCGCAACCCTGACTGCCGCCTTGGCAAAGGGTCTGGACCTCGAGACTTCCGCGCGGGAGGCGGCTGCCGTTACAGCGCGGGCGATCTCACTCGGCCTGGCGGACATCGGAACCGGGGAGGGACCCGTCGATGTCCTCGATCTCGAGGCTCAGGAGGGCGGGCGCAACCAGTGGCGCCGCACCACGTAGGCCAGCGCTGCCAGCCCCAGGACGTCCGCAAGGAGTAGGGCAGGCTCGAGCTGTAGGCCGTCCCCGAAATTCAGCCCGGCGACTGGGCTGAGAGCCTCGATCGGTGGGATTCGAACCGCATCAAGGTTCAAGCTGGTGGCCGGCGTGCTCTGAGCCGCGCCGACTGCGGCGAAGGGCTCTCGAGTCGTCGCCACAGTCGACGCAGACCGCTGCGATGCCAGCGCCGGCGTTGCCGCCGAGGCAGGCGTTGTTCCAGACGAGCTCGCGGCCGCACCCATGGATGGCGCTGGGCCTGCGGTTCCGCCGCCCGACGCGTCCGGCTGAGATGGCGCCGGCCCCGCAGACGCCGTTGGATTTGGGGCATTGTCAATCGGCGCGCGCGCCCCGGAGCCGGACGTGGGCTGCGGCGCAGGACTCGGTGTCGGCGACGCCGAGGGTGACGGCGTGGGCGGGATGCCGTTGTGATGGTTGCTTCCTGCCGGCGTCGCAGCGCCGCCGCCGGCGGCCAGCGCGTGCGCCGGGCCCGCCAACGCCGCAGCGCACAGCGCCGTCAGAGCGAGCGCGCTCAGCCCCAGGGCGCGCCCGCTCCGTCCAGTCCTCGTCTCCCAGTTCGAACCATTCGCCAGCATCGGTGCGTTCAGTGTCCACGCCAAGGGCAGCCGAAGGGCACGGCATCGTCGCATCGCTACCTGCCTTTACGCCGGTGCGATCCATCTGAGATCTGCGCGCGCAGATCTGATGCTCTGCTACGTGTGGCGGGCCGTGGTGGCGTTGCGGAACCGGCGCACGATCTCCGGCAGCAGGTTGATAGCCACAACCGGATGGTCGAGCAGGAATTGGCGCAGCCCGTTCACCGGCAGCGTCACGCAGCGCAGCTGCGTCTCAGCGCGCACCGATGCGGTCCGCGGTCCTCCATCGAGGGCCGCGACCTCGCCGAAGAAGTCGCCAGGCCCGAGGGTTGCCACCACCTCGTCGTCGATGAGGACGGAGGCGGTGCCGTCCAGGATGATGAAGAACTCGGGGCCGGTCATTCCCTCGGTCAGCACACCGTGGCCCGCGAGGTACGTGGCATCGTCGAAGCGCGCTGCCACGTCGCGGAGCTCCCTCCCGCTGACGTCTCGAAACAGCGGCATCTTCTCCAGCGTGGGGATCACGTCCTCGCGCGTGGTGGCCATGAACATCCCTCCTTCGCGATTGACAGCCGCAGTGTAGCCGGTCGGTCCGCAGCGTCTCCCTAGTGCAGCGCGCCGGAGGTAGCTTGTCCATCCGCCGCCCAGGCCGCCGAGGCCAAGGAAGCGACGAGCACCGGAGCGACCGTATTGAACATACGCGAGCGAGGAGCGCAGGAGCTGACGCCGGCATCGGCGGAAATGGGTGGATGAAGCGGCAAGCTATTTCCGGCGCGGTGCACTAATGGCCCGTCGCGAGTTCGACCGCCTTGACCAGCAGCAGCAACACGGCAACGACGAGATAGCTGCTGAGTGCGTAGAGCGCGATCTGCCTGCCTCGCGATGCCGGTGGACGCGTCAGCAGTGCGACCGGCGGCATCCTCCAGTTCTCGCGGTCGAGCTTCCGGGTTTCCACTGCAGGCTGCCGCGCGCTGCCGCCGCGCAACAGCAGCCCGACGAAGAGCAGGCCGGCCGCGAGGACGATCGCCAGCACGAGGATCAGAACGCCGACGTCGATCGCGGGGAAGATCGTGGATACCACGAGGATCATCGAGAGCATCAACAGGACCCCGAGGATGACGCTCGCCAGCACGTTGAGCCACGGCTTGTTGACCCAAGGACCGAGCACGGCTCTGTCGTTGCACAGCAGCAGCAGGAAGAGACTCGCGCTCGGCAGCAGGAGGCCCGCGAGCGCTTGCACCGCAGTGGTGATGATGCCCAGCGGCGCATTGGGAATGAGCACGATGGCGGCAGAGAGCACCACCAGCGCGGTGAAGCTGGCGTAGAAAGGCTTGGCCTCACGCCATGGCCGATGCAGCGAATGGCGGATGCCGAAGACGTCTCCAAACGCGTATGACGTGGCCAGGGTGATCGCGCTTGCACCGATGATCGATGCGTCGATGAGCACGACGGCGAAGATGGCTCCGACGGTCGAGCTGACATGATGCGCCAGCCCGGACGCGACGGTTCCGGCGTCGACGAAATGGCCGGCTTGCGGGGTCCCGTGAAATGCCGCTGCCGCGGTGATCATGATTGCTGCGGCACCGATCACGACCACAAAAGCGCCGATCACCGTGTCAGCCCGCTCGTACGAAATCCAGCGCGGCGTGATGCGCTTGTCGATCACGTTTGACTGCTGAAAGAAGAGTTGCCAGGGCGCGACGGTCGTGCCCACGATGGCGATGATCAACAGCACGGCGTTCGAGGTGAAACCACCCTGAATGCCGGGTACGAAAAACCCGTGCAGCACGGAGCCACCGTCCGGATGGGCAAGCACCACCATGGGGATCACCAGCAGGTTCCCCACGATGAAGGTGAACATCAGTCGCTCCCACACTTCGAACCTGCCACTCACGGTTATGGAGACCAAGAGCACGGCGGCCACCGGGACCGCGACGAATGACGGAAGTCCGAAGTACTGCGCTCCCAGGGCGACGCCGATGAACTCGGTCACGATGGTCAGGAAATTGAGCAGGAAGAGATCACCAACCGAGAACGCGCCCCAGAACTTGCCGAAGCGCTCGATGATCAGCCGGGCGTGGCCCACGCCGGTGACCGCACCGAGACGCACCACCATCTCCTGGTTGACGATGAGCACCGGGATGAGCAGGAGCAGCGTCCAGAGCAGGCTTGAGCCGTAATTCTGGCCCGCCTGCGCGTACGTCGCGACGCCGCCCGCATCGTTGTCGCCGACCATGACGATGAGACCCGGCCCCATGATCGCGGCCAGCGCGAGCAGGCGCTGCCGCCACGTGCGGCGTCCCACCCGCTCGTGCTCTCGGAGCGTTCCGAAGGCGCCACGAATGTCGCCGAGGTGCGCCTCATCGAGGACGGCCGCGCGGCCGTCGCGCGCCGGGCTGCGAATCTTCTCGTCGACCAAGTCGGACCTCCCGCCGTCGGAGACAGCAAGGCTGAGCGGGCGTCCGCTCAGGAGTTCACGACTGGCTCATGACTCCCTACGGGCGCGCCCGGAGGTGCCGGGACCGCGGACTGTCGTCGCCGTCCATTGACACCTCACGTACGCCCGGCCGTCTCAGCGCATCTGAGAAGGGGCACGGCCGGCGGGCTCCGACCTCACCTGCCGCATGCAGCAGATGCGTCCCTTCTCATTCGATCAGAACGAACGAGATGCAACTGTGAATCCGCGGACAGTGTACCAAGCCGTTGTCGGAGGTCCGGAAGTTCTTCCTTAGTCGGCGTCTGCTTCGGCGCGACGGCGCCACGATTCAGGGAGCATTGCCTCGAGCAGGTCATCGACGGAGATCACGCCGATGATGCGCTCGTCGTCGTCCACGACCGGCGCGACAATCAGATTGAAGTCGGCCATCAGCGTCGCCACGTCAGGGAAGTCATCGTCTGCACGCACCGCTGTGCTGCCGCGTTGGATCAGCTGCGACACGCGACCGGTCGACACTGCGCGGACAAGCGAGACGAGCGGGACTGCGCCGAGCAGCCGGCCTCCTTCGCCGGTGACGAAGATGTCGGCGCATTGCTGCGCCGACGCCGTAGAACTGCGCACCGCCTCAAGTGCTTCGGCCACGGTGGAGGTATCGGTGATGGCGACGAAGTCCGGGCTCATCAGACCGCCGGCGCTGTCGGGGTTGTAGCTCAGAAGAGCGCGCACCTTGACCTGATGCGACGCCGGGAGCAGCGAGAGGATGTGCGACCTGCGGTCCTGGTCGAGCTCGGTGATCAGATCTGCCGCGTCGTCCGCGGCCATGCCCGCAAGAACGGCTGCAGCCTCCTCATCCGAGCGTTGTTTCAGGAACTCGACCTGATGTTCGGTGTTCAGCTCCTCGAAGACGTCGGCTTCGAGCTCGGGGTCGGCGTGGACGGCGCTGATGATCTCCTCGCCCTCGTCGTGCGACACCTGCTCGACAATGTCGGCGATCTGGGCCGGATGGAGGCGGCGGATCCGGCGCAGCGGCATGAGCAGCCGCGAGGTCGGGACATGGCCGACGAATGGTTCGACGTTGGCCCAGTCGACGAAGGCGCGGGTTTCATGCGGGCGCGGGCGCACCCCGCGTGGCAACCAGCGGCGCAGCATGCTGCGTGAGCTGGCGTCGATCCCGACCACTCGCCACGCTCCCCGCACGACGGCGAGCTCTATGTCGTTGGCGTTCACCAGCCGGCCAGAGTCGACGCTGATGACGCGGCGGTCGAGAACATCCTCACGCAGCAGGACCTCACCCTGGCGGCGCTCGAAGGG